>JAYRNN010000211.1:0-12122 GCA_041912175.1 Anaerolineales bacterium
AAGCCATCCCAGAAATCGTGGTTCGCCTGGGCCGAGAATTGGATCGAGAAATTAGGCCCACGTTTTTTTAAACCAGGTATAAAAACCGCATTCGATTACCGATGCTCTTAACGACCCTGTAAAAGTGGAGTAAAAAAGGTCGAGCTATTAGGTTGGGTGGCTGCATTATTATTTAGAAAAAATTAATATCCAGCGAGAAAAATTGTGAATATAATTATTATTGGGATTGTTCTACCTGGAACGATTTTTGGCACAAGAGGTGAATATGAGGCAGCTTGTACGGGCATATTGTAAGGTCTGTTTGGAGATGACCACCTGGGAGGCCAATGAAAATGGGCTTGTCCAGTGCCTGGACGCCGAACATCTACAGGTTGTGAAGGCAGCGCGCGATTACAAGAATACGGTACTAAAAAAGACCGTTCCAAAGACACCACTTGTAAATCAAGGCACGGCAAACAGTTAATTCGTTTTCAAATTTACTGGATAACAAAAAAGGTGGGCGGCATTTTGAGCCGCCCACCTTTTTGTCTTAATAACGATTTGATTATCTTCGAATGACCGGCATGTAGAGCTGTTTCGGGGTGATCATCAGATCATACACGGCATCACAATAGGACGTGTCATATTGATCATCGTACGGCAGCGCCTTTAGATAGTAGTACCCGGGCGCCGTAAAACCCCAACTAATTAATGAGCTCAATCCGACTTCGGTATCATCATTACGGGCCAATAACGTTGCCCCATCGGTATCATACAATTCAAGCACCGTATCCATGCCATAACCCAAGTTGAGAGTGTACATATTGAACGTAATCCCGTTGGCTACATCCTCACTGGTCACGTTGAACTTGACCCAATCGACTTCGCTATTTTGGTGGAAGGTATGCGATTGCCTGGCGCTGTACTGGCTGGCAACTCCGGGATCATCGTCGGGCTCATAGACATCAGCGGCGGCTGGAGCAGGTGCAGGTTGGACAAGCCACAGCAAGTGCCCATCTGGTCGATAATAATCGGTCTCCCCGAAAGCGCAAGGATGGCCCATATTTGCCTGGAAACAGCCGCTCCAGAAAGAGCCATACCAGGCACTGCTATAACTGGCGCTGTAATTCCCGGTTGCATCGGTGGCCGGTGTCCGCCTGAGGCTGGACGAGCTATACGGGCTGCTTGGTCGATAGGCATAGGTTGAAACGCCCTGGTTGGCAGGCGCCTGGCCGTAAATGGTATTGTTCGATCCGTTCAGGTTGACTGTGAGCTTTGGGATCACAATGGTGACGCTGTTGCCGTCGGTCGTACTGATGAGCAGCTCGTCGCCCTCAGAGATCATGGCGGGAGATAGAGATTCATAGAAATATCCAGTACTATCTGCATTCGGACTGGCCGTGGCAATAGTCGAGCCGCCGCGCTTTAGCGTGATATTGGCGATCGCATCAGGAGTTTCAGTATAACCATCAAGTGAGTCGGATTCTTTTTGTGCGGCTACACTGAAAGCCATGTGGTATTGATAGGTGAAGTGACCATCGGCGCCTAGATTCCAAACACTCGCCTGATCCCAGCCGCCGATATTGGCGCCGCTGAATGTCAGGTCATAGCTGCCAGTTGTAACGTTGGCTTCGGAGCAATAAAAGTCAGTATACGCGTTCGGGGGAGTTTGATCAAACAATTCGGCTACCACCTTCCCATTGCTGGCAGAGCCGCTTAAGTGGTCGGTCAAGTTGTTTAGACGCCCGGTCAGATTCGATACGGTCATGCTCTCTGTGTACTCGCCGTCCGTTACTTCAATTTTGTCGCCTGCCAGGAGATCAGTGCAGGCGTATTCGCCGAAATAGCCATCGCTATAGGTATAGAACGATGAACTCGAGCACTTAACTACACCACCGCTATCTTTGACCGTGACGGTCAGCGGGTCAGAGATGCCATAGCGCCACAAACCTTCGATATACCACGAATGATATGCCTGGATGACTGGCGCGTTGGCTTCTTCGAAGTATTGGGCGTTCCCGTTGCTGTCATAGATACTCAGATAGGCATAGTCTCCGCGTTGGATATCGACGCCAGGATTGATCGAGAAATCGCCTGATCCATTTGCCTGTACGCCGCTGCAAAGCCCATCATAGGAGCAGGATGGAAGGCCAACGTAGCCGGGAGCCAGCTCAAAATCAGCGATCACGTAGCGGTTTGCGGTGGTTTTCCCGGCTAATAAGTTGGTGGTTGGATTAAGGTACGGATCGTCTAAATTCGCAGCAGTGTAAGAGAGGTTGAAACCTGTTCCGCTGACGGTGACCAGGTCCCCGCTGAGGATGGTTTCGCCAAAGTAGGCGTTATACCATCCATCCGCCGCGCTGACGCCTGAGGCGTTAGACACAGTGCTAGCGCCGCGCTGTAGAGTAGCTTCAAAAGCCGAATTGGGTTTTACCGTGCCAAAGATTGAAGTAGTTCCGAAACGGTTTTGAAAGCTATACGCTTCCACGTAGGTGGTTGTGGCGTTGTCATTTGAATCGTATACATAGATTTCTACCTCAGCCCGGCCATTGAAGCTGACCTGGCTGCTAAAGGCTGCGCTGAAATTACCGCCAGAGTCGCTTGTCACAGACTCCACGTAGGCAGAATCTTTACAGGAACTTCCTGAATAATTGAATAACTCAACTACGATCGATTTGCCAGGCGATGTAATTCCGGCCACAATGTCGGTGGAAGGGTCGGCCCAAGCTGCTATCGAAGCAACCACGGTATTGGCAGTGAAACCAGCCGCGCTGATCTCAACGACATCACCAGTTTTCACTACCCAATCATAGGAATTGCCTGGGCAACTGGAAAAGGTCGGATAAAAACGGTAATAGCCGGAACTTGAGCTGGTGGTCGTGCGGGTCGTGACGGCGGTGCTGCCGCGCAGAATGCGCATCGTAACGGTTGCATTTGCAGCGGCGACCCCTGACACTTGCGCGTACGGACTGCCTTGACGTCTATACACTTGAATGTATGGGTTCGCCTGGGTTCTATCAATCTGCTCGCCTGTGAACTGAGCAATGGCTCGCCTATAAACGCTTTCAGCAAGAACCTGCTCGGTCAAGGCCTGGGCTGCGCCGGTTACACAAACCGAAGCATCATCACCTTCTCCGCCGGGCAGTAAGCTCGCTGTGCCCAGGGCGCGCTGTACTGTGGCGGGCTGCCCGGTCTCCACCGCTACGGCGAATAAATCGGGCAGAACCTCATAGCGAGCTACAAGGCCTTCACCTTGTAATCGTTTCAATTTGCTCACGATCGGCGCGGCAGCACGTTGAGCCAGCGAGCGCACGTATCTGCGGGCGGTTTCGTGGGTCAGTCCGGCCGGGGCGTTGATTTGATCGATGGCCGGCAATGGGAGCGGGATCAGGTAATGATTTTCTACTTCATTTTCCTTTGGGAGATTAGTGGGCTGGTCGCCTGCTGGGCCGCTTGGAGTGGGCGTAGCTGCAACGACCGAATGTAAAGAGAAACTACTAAAGGTTAAAAGGCATATAATCAACATGAAAAAAATTTTTTTGAACATTTTATGACACCCTTGTCGTATCAGATTTGTCGTACCTTTGTTTTTAAGAGTATAGACACATAGTAATCAAAAACAATTACTTAATATCACTTCTTTGTTATGACATTCAACATGTTACTTCCCTCTAACCAAGAGGACTTACCGATCCTTTTTGTTAAATCAAAGGGGCTGTCTAGTGATTGGTTCTAGACAGCCCATTCGTAGTTTCACAACCTATTCGATTACCTTACCGAAATATTGGTCAGTGATTGAGTGGAATTACCATCCAAATCTTCGGCCACAAAACCAACAATATAGTTTCCAGGCGCGGCGTCCATTTCTTCCCAGGTGAACATCTGGTCGCCAAAAGTCAGGGTCCCGCCTTCTTGCGTGGCGGTATTTTTTACATTCCCGCTGCTGTCCAGGTCTAACCAGGTATCCTGGACGGTGAATGTATCGCCTGCCTGGGGGATGATCTCGCGCGGGGCGCTGGCATCCGCTTCTCCAGTAAATCCAAGCACCTGTTGCAGGGACCCGTTGCTGAAGACCAGGCGGGCTGCGCGCTGGTCGTTGCTATCGGCATACGTGTACACACCGTCCACGGTGTAAATCGCTTGTTCCCATGTCTCACCATAACTTCGTGGGGTAAAGAGGGCCGTGACGGTGTTCTCTCCATCGTTGATGGCGAATACGAGCGGCTCCCATTTAAACTTGAGTGTAAAATCGCCCGTTCCCCAATCTGGGTAATAAACACCGTCGATCTGGCGCGTATCCGAGCTTTGCAGGAAATCACGATCGGCGATCAGAATCGAGTTAGCTGCCTGGTCGTAGTAACCAGTCAAGATATAGATATGCCCCAGGTTCTCGCCGCTGACATCTGCGCTAAGCGTCACAGACTGTCCTGGAGCGGCTGTTTTAGCGGAGAGTCTGATCGGGGAGAGGCTGATCTGACCTGCGCCTGGAGCGCGTACCTGGGCTCCACCCGAAGGGACGACCGGGATAGCGGCCGCCTCATCGAAGGATTGGCCGGTGTAGTGGAAGGCCAGGAAATCATCCCAGAGCGTTGCACCGGCGAAACGATCAGCGATGGCAGTGTAGGATTCGGCGCCGGCCAAGGGCGATTGGTAAAGTTGCGAATTGGGAAAGTAAATTGTAATCCCTGTCGCGCCAGGCTTTTTCGGTCCATGTTTTTCGGCGAGGATTGCCTGCTCTAAAGCGGTCTGGAGATTATCGACTGTCTGCTTGACCTCCTGGTCGCTGACGCCATCTTTCAACATACTCAGGAAGTTACCCAGGTCAACGTATGAAGCGGGTACTTGGCTGCCAAAGATGCTGGTGAACGACTGCGCATAACTTCGAGCGCGAGCCACTGGTTGTTGGCGGATGTTCTGCAATTGAAAAGCTAGCTGGTTGAGATCTTCGAGCACTTGCGGCATGGCGCTCAAGTCCACGGCGGTCAGGGTGCTCGTCTGGCTGATCTGGCGAGCTAATTGTGCGGCCGAGATATCGCCATAACTGCCTAAGGGTGAACCCTGGCGTAGAAACTCGGCGCGAGCATTGCGGTCTACGATGCGCTGATCATCATTAATATAGCTCTGCACGATGAGCTGGCCGAGCTCGGCGCCATCCATATTTGGATTTTGCTTCAGGGCATCCAGAAAGCCGGTGTATGCCCAGCCCAGGGCAGGCTCAACTTCTTCGGAGCCAACCGCGTAACGAGCGTGGGGCGCCAGGGCAGAGAAAACTTCTAATTGCCCCATCAAGCAGGCGTCCATGCCTATTAGTTCAAATTTGTCGAGGCCGGTACGACTACGAATCTGTTCGAGCGCCGAGTCGATCTCATTCAGGTACAGGTTATTACCAAGGCGGGCTGCCAATGGAATGCGCGGATCACCCTGCCCGCCAGGCACGGGGTCGCTCCACCCGCCAGGCCAGCCCATCCCATGATCGGACATGATCAGCACATATTTATCAGCCGGGTAGGTCTGCATCGCCCAGGTGACAAAATCGATCAAGGTTTTGCTATCCGACATATTGACCTCACCCAGGTCTTCGACGACCTCAGAGTTCACCTGCTGCAAGTCGTCATCTTGGGTGATGAAAAACCGTTTGGCGCCGGTCCAGTCGCCATCGCCAGAATACGCCCCCCGGAAGCGGTCCACCTGAGCCACAATTTTTACGCGCTCGTCTGAACCCGCGCGCTCGGCTTCGTTCAAGTCGACATAGATATCCTGTTCCAGGATCTTGTCATCCGCATCTTCATACATCATCACCAGCCAGGTCTGGCCGGCCTGTGATCCTGCCGCTGCGCCGCTTTGGGCTGATACGGCGGTGGGTTTCGGGGTTCTGGTGGGGCGTGGAACCTGGGTGGGCTCTACTGGCAGTGCGCCTTGTTGTAAGACTTGCTCTGCCTGGGTGGCGATTTCGAAACCGGTATCAGCGGGTGTTTGATCTGTGTTATCGCCGCCGATAAAATTTTGGATAACAAAAAAGACGCAGATAACCATAAGCATTAAGATCATCCCGGCGATTGATTTGGGTCCTTTGCCGCTCGGGAATGACAGCCCTCCTGAACCAGAAGGTATTCCTGAACCCCCAGAACCGCCGCCTGAAGAGCTGCTCTCTCTCCGCTGGGGCGCTTCGGCGCGCTTGCGGCCTCCGCCGGGCGTCTCGGTGTGCCGCCGGCGTTCTGCTTCTACAGTGCGATTTTCATCGGTCATATCTTTATCTCCCTCGACATAAATAACTTCTTTTTTATATTATATATGCTTAGTGCAGGAATGTGATCAGACGAAAGACTTATATATCTTGTGAAAACCATGTAAAAAACCACTTACCTGTCTTGACATACATGAGTAAGTAGATATAATAAATCTAGATATAAAAAGACATTGAAGAGGATGAGTACGCGCTGAAACGATGGCTCAGAGAGCCGGGAACAGGTGTAAGCCCAGCACATACGCCAGCGCAGAATGGCCCTCGGAGTCGCAGGGTGAACTTAGAGTAGCCCGAGCCGGAATTGCCGCCGTTATCCAGGCATAGGGTATATCCTCCTGGTTATTTATCAGGAACGTACCCGAAAGAGTGAGGCTGGCCTTCATCCCGGCTGCACAGTCGCCTAGAGCGATTGGCAGCGGCTCCCGTCGTCATCAC
Organism: Anaerolineales bacterium; assembly: GCA_041912175.1. Lineage (GTDB taxonomy): Bacteria > Chloroflexota > Anaerolineae > Anaerolineales > UBA4823 > CAZAGA01. Next base: position 6,659 of record JAYRNN010000211.1, read on the forward strand.
CGGCGGGATTTTTGTTTTTGTACACAGGATGCAAGCTGACCTAAGTTGGGTGGCACCACGGGAACCTCTCCCGTCCCTGAATTGGACGAGAGAGGTATTTAATTTAAATGTGCGGAGGAACCATGCTGACATCCATCAAGTCTACCCGAATATACCCCAGCAGTAATACCACCGAAACCTTGCAACCGGTGGTGAGAGAAATCCCGGTCGACCTGGAGACGCCTGTCTCGGTATATCTGAAATTGGCCGGCGCTGGGCCATCATTCTTACTCGAATCAGTCACCGGCGGAGAGCAGGTAGCACGCTACTCCTTCATTGGCGTCGGTCCTAGCCGGGCTTTCGTCTTGCGCGGCGGTGAGCTGCAGTGTTATTCCGCAAGCGATGCCCATGGTGCGCTTTACCCGAGCCTGTCCGAAGACTGCCGCAGCCGGTCAGTCGATGATCCTTTGGATACGCTACGCCAGGAGCTTTCGCGTTATCGCCACGCGCCTGTGCCTGGCCTACCGCGCTTTACTGGCGGCCTGGTGGGTTACATGGGCTACGAGATGATGCGTTATTTTGAGCCAAGCGTGGGGCTGGGTGCGCATCCAGAACTGCCTGAGGCGATCTTTTTGATGGCTGATACACTGGCGGCGTTTGATCACGCGTATGGACGATTGCTGTTGATCTCCAACCTTCGGATTGAGGATGGGATGGAAGACCAGAGTCACCTGGAAGCCCGGACTGAAGCCGAGGCCCGCCTTGACGCTTTGCAAGAACGTTTGTCGGCTCCACTAAGCATCCCTGAAACGGCTGAATTACCCCTGCAGGCCCAGAGCCTTCGTTCCAACCAGACACGCCCATCGTTCACGGCTGCTGTTAGGCAGGCAAAGGAACACATCGCGGCCGGTGATATTTTCCAGGCAGTGCTTTCTCAACGCCTCAGCCGGGAAACGACTGCTCAGCCTTTTCGAATCTATCGTAGTCTGCGACGTTTAAACCCCTCTCCATACATGTTTTATTTCGATTTCGACAGTCTGGCGGGGGATCCAGCGTTGCGCATGATCGGCGCCTCGCCTGAGGTGCACGTTCGCCTGGAAGGACGCGCAGCCTCGATGCGCCCGATTGCAGGTACTCGACCACGCGGTTCAACGCCCGCCGAGGATAACGCCCTCGAAAGGGATCTGCTGGCTGACCCGAAAGAACGCGCTGAACACGTGATGTTAGTCGATCTAGGCCGCAATGACCTGGGGAGGGTGTGTGAGTATGGCAGTGTGCATGTTCCGGAGTTGATGGCCGTCGAGCGCTATTCGCACGTGATGCACATCGTCTCACAGGTCGAAGGCACCCTTCAACCCGGTTTTGATGCATTTGATCTTCTGCGTGCTACCTTTCCGGCTGGGACGGTCACCGGCGCGCCTAAAATTCGTGCCATGCAGATCATCGACGAGCTGGAGGGATCCCCGCGCGGTCCGTATGCGGGAGCAGTAGGGTACATCTCTTATGACGGCTCTATGGATACTTGCATTACTATTCGCACCCTGACCATGCGTGGGAATACCGTCACGGTGCAGGCCGGAGCGGGCATCGTGGCCGATTCTGATCCGGACAGTGAATATCAGGAGACCCTCAATAAAGCGAGCGCTTTGGCTGTCGCGATTGAACGGGCAGAACAGCCTGTTGGGGTGAATGGAAGTCGAAAAGTAGGAGGACGAGATGCTGGTAGTCATTGACAACTACGATTCATTCACGTACAACCTGGTTCAATACCTGGGCGAGTTGAAAGCTGAGGTAGAGGTATTTCGAAACAATGAGATCAGCATAGGGGAACTGGAGAACCTGGAACCTAGCCACATTGTTATCTCGCCTGGCCCCGGCGATCCGGATGATGCAGGGATCTCGAAGCAGGTGATCGATGCACTTGGCGCGAAATTGCCGATCCTGGGGGTGTGCCTGGGTCATCAGTGCATCGGCGAAGTCTATGGTGGAAAGGTCGAGCGTGCTGCCCGCCTGATGCATGGCAAGACTTCTCCGGTTTATCACTACGGCGATGACTTGTTCTTAGGTTTGCCTAGTCCTTTTGAGGCCAACCGCTATCATTCGCTGATCGTCAGCGAACCGGTTCCGCCAATTTTACAGGTGACCGCCTTCACCAAGCAGGGCGAAGTGATGGCGCTCAAACATCGTTCTTATCCGGTGTATGGGGTGCAGTTTCATCCTGAATCGATTCTTACTCCCCAAGGTAAACAGATTTTACAGAACTTTTTGGCTGTCCCACGAGGTTAACATGTTAAAACCCTACATTACCAAAATTATGAAACGCCAGAACCTGACCGATATCGAAGCGGAAGATGCCATGGAAATCATTATGACTGGGCAAGCGACTCCGGCTCAAATAGGCGGCTACCTGGTCGCGTTACGTATGAAGGGCGAGACGATCGACGAAATCACTGGCAGTGCACGCGCCATGCGCGCCCAGGCAAGCCCGATCCCGCTGAACGGTTGTTGTACCCCATTGCTCGACACCGCTGGAACGGGCGGCGATGGCGCACACACATTTAATATCTCAACCGCAGCCGCCTTCGTGGCTGCTGGCACGGGACGTAAAGTCGCCAAACACGGCAATCGCGCTGCTTCATCGAGGTGTGGAAGCGCAGATGTGCTATCCGCCCTGGGCGTCAACCTGGACTTATCCCCTGAACAGGTAGCCGCGTGCATTGACCAGGTGGGTATTGGTTTCATTTTTGCGCCAAAGTTTCATCCTGCCATGCGACATGCCATTGGTCCTCGGCGCGAGTTGGGCCAGCGCACGATTTTCAACCTGCTTGGCCCGCTGACCAACCCTGCCGGGGCTTCGCACCAATTGATCGGGGTTTACGACCCTGCCCTGACTCGCACGGTCGCCCAGGCATTGGCTGAACTGGGCGGGCAGTCGGCGTTTGTTGTGCATGGCGAGGGTGGGTTGGATGAATTGACTACAGATGGATCCAACCTGGTGTGCAGTCTGCGCGATGGTAGGGTGGAAAGCTTTACCCTGCACGGTTCAGATTTGGGATTACGCTGTGCAGACGTCCGGGATTTGACCGGCGGTGAACCGGAGCTAAATGCTGAAATGATGCTGCGGCTGTTATCAAACCAGGATGACAGCCCACGACGGGATGTAGTCTTGCTGAATGCGGCTGTCGCGCTGGCGACTGAAGATGGCGACATCAATGCCGGTCTTCGCCTGGCGGAAACATCTTTACAGAGCGGCGCAGCCTATCGTAAACTTGACGATCTGGTTGTGTTCAGTAAGACTTTGTCTGCCCAGCCTGCCATATTGCAATAGGTGTGACATGTCGATCCTCGCGGAGATCTTCGCCCATAAACGCCAAATCGTAGCCGAGCGCCGCAACCTGCGTCCGTTGACCGATCTTTTTGCTGCCGCTGAACGCGCCAGGCCGCCGCTGGATTTGGTTGAATGTTTGACCCGGGAGACAGGGCGAACCGCGCCGGCATTGATCGCCGAGGTAAAATTCGCCTCGCCATCAAAGGGCGTACTCTACAAGGCTGGGGAGAGATCGCTGGAAGGCGGCTCGCAACGACAATCCATCGCTGCACCCATCGCTCAGCAATCTCGAGAAGCGCTGCGACTGGCAGAAATCTATCGGGACAATGGCGCTTCAGCCATCAGCGTTCTCACCGATGAACGCTATTTTCATGGCTGCCTGGAATACCTGGAACAAATCGCTGAAGAGTACCCTGGCTTGCCTGTCTTGCGCAAGGATTTCATCTGTGATCCCTACCAGGTCTACGAAACACGCGCTGCCGGCGCGGACGCACTGCTGTTGATTGTGGCTGGATTTGATCCCCAACAATTATCTGAGTTGTATGCCCTTACAATCGACCTGGGCATGGAGGCGCTGGTAGAGGTTCATAATATGACTGAGCTGCAGGTGGCTTTGAAAATGAGGCCGCGCCTGGTGGGGATCAATAACCGCGACTTGAACAACTTCCAGGTGGACCTCGAGACCAGTTTGCGTCTACGTCGATATATCCCCGAAGGTGTGTGTGTCGTATCCGAAAGCGGCATACACTCGCGAGAAGACAGCCTTCGCCTGCACAGAGCGGATATCGATGCAATGCTCGTAGGCGAAGCGCTTGTCACTGCACCGGATATCGGGTTAAAGGTGCGGGAGCTCCTGGGATGAGGGTGAAAATCTGTGGGATCACAAATCTGGAAGATGCATTGGCTGCCATCGAGGCCGGTGCAGCTTTGCTCGGCTTCAATTTTTACCCGGCCAGCCCGCGCCATATCTTCCCTCAGGAGTGCGCTGGGATAACGGCCGCTCTGGCCAGCTACCGGGCATCCGTTACATTGGTGGGTGTGTTTGTGAACACAACGTCTGAACAGATCAGTCGAATCATGCACGACTGCGATCTGGACCTGGCCCAGTGTTCAGGCGATGAGCCGCCAGAGACGCTGCTGCGCCTGGATGGACGAGCCTATAAAGCGCTACGGCCTGAAAACGAGCAAGCCATGCTCGGATTGTTGCAACAGTACCCGATACGAATTGAACCGCCGGTGTATTTGATCGATGCTTACCGTCCCGGCCAGTTTGGCGGCACTGGCCAGACTGCAGACTGGAGCCTTGCGGCTAGCTTATCCATCCAGACGCCAATCCTGTTGGCAGGAGGGTTAACGTCTGCCAATGTTGCGGCCGCGGTGCGCCAGGTGCGTCCCTGGGGCGTAGACGTCGCCTCGGGAGTCGAAAAGTCCCCTGGCCGTAAAGATTACTCTAAGATGCAGACCTTCATTCAAGCTGCTCAAGGAGTATAAGTTCTGACGATAAGGAGGTCATTCATGCTTACCATCGAACCACATGTCACAAATCCCGCAACACCTAATGCGGATCGCGAATCGCGTATCTCAGATCACGTTTACTTACCCAAAAAATTTGGTGAGTTTGGAGGTCAGTTTGTTCCAGAGACCTTGATGCCAGCTCTGGCTGAGTTAGAGTGCGTCTATCTAGCTGCTCGCGACGATGTTGTTTTTCAGGATGAGCTGGCAACCCTGCTACAAACCTATGTCGGGCGACCCACGCCGCTCTCCTTTGCACAGCGCCTTAGCCGGGAACTGGGCGGCGCTCGTATCTACTTGAAACGTGAAGACCTGGCCCACTCCGGTGCGCATAAAATTAACAATGCCTTGGGGCAGGCTTTACTTGCCAGGCGCATGGGAAAACGACGTATTATCGCAGAAACTGGCGCAGGTCAACACGGTGTAGCCAGCGCAACCGCCGCGGCGCTGCTCGGCCTGGAATGCGTCGTCTACATGGGCACGGTCGATATTGCTCGCCAACAGCCGAATGTGTTGCGGATGCGCCTGTTAGGCGCAGAAGTGAGACCAGTAGATAGCGGCAACCGCACTTTGAAAGATGCTATCAATGATGCTATCCGTGATTGGGTTACCAACGTAAATGATACATATTATCTGCTCGGATCA
>JAYRNN010000212.1:0-2326 GCA_041912175.1 Anaerolineales bacterium
AAAGCTGGGGGTCACGTCACACCTCATCTCGGTTCGATCCGAACCTGAAGAGAGAGCCCAACCGATCGAACCTCTGCTAAGTCGCAAAGTCGATATGCCAGAGGTTGAGCTGGGACCGGACGATGATGCCGTAATTCTGTTTACATCTGGATCAACAGGTCATCCTAAAGGTTCAGTGTCCACCCATCGAAATATCCTCGCCTCATTACTGTCATGGGAACTTGATTTAACTTGCATGGCGGTTTTGAAAGGCAGGACGAAATCTAAAAAAAATGGCAGCAAAGCGTATACCGATTCGACGCTATTAGGGATGCCGCTATTTCATGTGAATGGTTTATTGGCAGTCTTACTAGCCAGTTACCGTAAACAGCGAAAAGTGGTTGCCATGTACAAATGGGATCCCATGCGCGCGGTTGAGCTGGTTGAACGCGAGAAAATAATCAGCTTTGTCGGCACTCCGGCCATGACGGGAGATATCATGCTGGCTGCCCAAGACACTGGTCATGATGTCGGAAGTTTGTTGGCCGTTGGCGGGGGCGGTGCTGCGCGCGCTGAATCGCAGGTCAAGGGCCTTGATGACACATTCAAAAATGCTAAGCCTGGTACCGCCTGGGGTATGACCGAGACCAATTCCATCGGCACATCTATCGTAGGCGATGATTATCTGAGCAGGCCATCGAGTTCCGGTCGCGTCAGCGCGGTTCTTGAATTGGGGGTGGTTGATGATGGCGGAAATTTTCTTCCATCAGGAGAGCGCGGAGAATTATTGATCCGAGGCACTTCAGTTATTCACAAATATTGGGAACGCCCAGACTCCATTGATGATTTTCTAGAAGATGGTTGGTTCCGAACTGGAGATATCGCATATATTGATAAAGAGGGCTTCTTGTATGTCGTCGACCGACTGAAACAGATCATAATTCGCGGTGGCGAAAACATTGGTTGTAGCGAAGTAGAGTCAGCTTTGGCAGGTTATCCGTCTATCATTGAAGCGTGTGTTTATGGTGTGCCTGATGAGAGGCTCGGCGAAGAAGTTGCGGCCACGATATACGCTGACAATCAGGTAGATGTTGCGGCATTGCAAGAAAGTTTGAAAAGCAAGCTCGCCAATTTCAAGATCCCGAAATATGTCCGGATTTCGGAGACCCCTCTGGCCAGAATTGCATCTGGAAAAATCGACAAGAAATCGATCCAGAAAGAGCATGTTCTCGAATTGGATACCAAAAAGACTTAGGACAATACCAGAGCTCTCAACACGAAAGCGGAAATCTGGCACCATACTCTATTGCACTTGACAGCGCACTAAACCTTTCTGCGATAATGAGGCGTATGGCACCCAGTTATTATGGCTGCACAATATGCTGCCTATTGTCGGTGCTCGGTTATTGTTCTGTCTTGAAGTCTGCGCAAATTTTCTTCGAAGTCCTCTTTGCTCAATTTGTAACTAGTCAAGGCGCCAATCATAACAAGATAGATCGCGGTCACGATTGGAACGAAATACGCGCCAAGATCCCAAATCGCCTGGTCCGAGACATCATCAACGCTCACCCCTTTTGGGAATTGTGCAAGCGTCAGTACGAAGGATGCCATCAACACACCCAAGCCCTGAACGCTCTTTTTCGCAAAAGTTATGGCCGCGGCCAATATCCCTTCAGAGCGCCGCCCGGTTTCCAGTTCTGATTGCTCTGCCAAATCGGCAAGCATCGAGGCGACCAAAATATTGAAACAAATTATTAGGCCAAGATCAACGATCCCAAAAATCAGGTTAAACCAGAATATGATCGGATCGCCGTTAGCCGGGAGCATATCAAACAGGCGCATACAAATAGGAATTGGCGCCGCCACAAACGCCACAAGCCCCACAATGATCGCGCCGTTCTTTTTGCCCATACGCTCAGAAACGAATGGCGCAATCTTAAAGCCGATAAAGGCCGACAGGAAAATCCCGATAGAAAGATAGCCGGTTTCCGCGGGCGTGAATTCCCAGAAATAGGAAACAAAATACAGATGCAAAGAGGCTTTGAGACCCAAACCCATAGCGCCGAGCATCGAAGCGGCAAAAATCGATACGAACGAGCGATTGGCAAGCGTTTCAAAAATCTCTTTGAAGATTTTGGGCACTGTAAGTTTGCGTTGTTGGGGCGGGCTATAAAGCGTTGGAATTCTTGAATGCGTGCCCGCCGATGACACCATAATAGAGATAAAAATCAACACCGAAGCGATAACGCCATAGGCAGTGTAAGGCGCCCGCGAGCTTACTGCCTCGGACATGGAGCCGGTTACGAAAAGTGGAAAGACAATGAAGAACATGGCGATGTTCATGAAA
>JAYRNN010000213.1:0-20515 GCA_041912175.1 Anaerolineales bacterium
CATCACGGGAGACGGTTTTCGCCAGTCGCTGCAAATCCTTCAATCGATCGTCCCGCTCAAAATCATGGAAATTCCCAGCGGAACCCCGGTATTCGATTGGGTCGTGCCTAAGGAATGGAACGTACGTGACGCCTATGTCAAAGATCCGGCGGGGAAGAAGGTAATCGATTTTAAGCAATCGAACCTCCATCTCTTGAATTACAGCATCCCGATAAAAGGCCGTTTTTCATTGGCTGAGTTGAAAGAACATTTATATTCCTTGCCCGAAACACCTGATTGGATACCTTATCGCACGTCTTATTATGCCGAAAAATGGGGTTTTTGCCTGGCCGATCGCCAGCTCCAGGCTTTGCTTGAAGGCGAATATGAAGTTTTCATCGATACCAACTTAAAACAAGGTAGCCTGACGTATGGCGAATATATCTTGCCTGGTGAAACAAATGACGAGGTATTAATCTCGTGCCATAGTTGCCACCCATCTCTGGCCAACGATAACCTCTCGGGTATGGCGTTGACCGCGTATTTGGCTCAGCGCCTGGAGGAGATGTCGAGACGTTATACTTACCGGTTTTTGTTCATACCTGGAACAATCGGCTCGATTACCTGGTTGGCCTGCAATGAAGTGATTGTGCCGCACATTAAGCATGGCTTGACGGTGACTTGCGTTGGCGATCCAGGGAAGTCAACCTATAAGAAGAGCCGCCAGGGGGATGCAGAGATCGACCGGGCTGTCCTGCACGTATTGAAACATTCTGGCCAGGAGTACCAGGTACGGGATTTCTCACCCTATGGTTACGATGAACGCCAGTACTGTTCGCCCGGATTTAACTTGGCTGTAGGCAGTTTATCTCGGACGCCTAACGGTGGCTATCCAGAATATCACACTTCTGCGGATAACCTGGATTTGGTTCAACCGGAATACCTGGCGGATTCTTTCGCCAAGTACCTGGCGGTCGTTGATGTGCTCGAACACAACCGGTACTATATGAATCTGAACCCGAAGTGCGAGCCGCAGCTTGGTAAACGGGGTCTGTACGGGACGCTCGGCGGCCGAAAAGAAATCCCGGATTTTGAGTTCGCCCTGTTGTGGGTGCTTAATTTTTCAGATGGTAATTTTTCGCTTTTAGACATCGCTGAAAAATCAGGGATCAGCTTCACAGTAATTAAAGAGGCGGCTGAAGCGCTATTGAATGTTGAACTTTTAAGACGGTTGTAAGGTAAATAGAAATTTTTATAGGAGTCGACGATGAATACTGGTTATCGTATTTCTACACAACAAGAGACATTCGGAATTCTTTCCGACTCGCCGAAGGAGCGGGAGAATAGGATCAAGAACTTCACTCGTTCGAAAGAGCTGCAGAAAACCAGCCACACACTGATCCCAGGCGGCGCACACACCTACGCCAAGGGCGACGACCAATATCCGGAAATGGCGCCGGCATTCCTCGTCAATGGTAAAGGCTGCCACGTCTGGGATATTGACGGCAACGAATTCATTGAATATGGGATGGGGCTGCGGTCGGTCACGCTGGGACATGCTTATGAACCGGTAGTAGAAGCAGCGTACCGGCAGATGCTGCTGGGGATCAATTTCACTCGACCTTGCCCGATCGAAGTTGAGTGCGCCGAAAAGTTTTTGGGCCTGATTGATGGGGCTGAAATGGTCAAGTTTGCTAAGAATGGCTCAGACGCGACTACGGCCGCTGTCAAACTGGCACGGGCTTACACTGGCCGGGACCTGGCGGCGATTTGCGCTGAACAGCCTTTTTTTTCCACGGATGACTGGTTTATTGGCTCGACAGCGATGTCGGCCGGGATTCCGCAGGCCATCCAGGACTTGACGGTCAAGTTTCACTATAACGACATCCGCAGTGTAGAAGAGCTCTTTGCCAGGTACCCTGGCCAGGTGGCTTGCCTGATCATGGAAGCGGAGACGGTTGACCGGCCCGAAGAGAACTTTTTGCAGAATGTGCTGCGTGTCTGTCATGAAAATGGGGCATTGTTAATCCTGGATGAAATAATTACTGGATTTCGCCTACATCTGGGCGGCGCGCAAAAACTGCATGGGATTGTGCCAGATTTATCTACATTTAGCAAAGCCATGGGGAACGGTTTTGCAATTTCTGCACTGGCCGGCAAGCGCGAGTTCATGGAATTAGGCGGCTTACAGCACACATCGGAACGAGTCTTTTTGCTGTCGCAAACACACGGAGCTGAGAATCATGCCCTGGCAGCGTCATTAGCGACGATGAATATTTATGAAACAGAACCTGTGGTGGAATTCTTGGCGCAACAGGGGGAGCGACTTCGGGCGGGTGTTCAGGCGGCTATCGTTGAAAATAACCTGGATGGCTACTTCGAAGTGATCGGAAGACCATGCAATCTCATCTACGTCACCCGAGACCAGGAAAAGAATCGCTCTCAGGAATTTCGCACGCTTTTTCTGCAGGAAATCATCAAGAGAGGCGTGATTGCACCGTCTTTTGTGGTGAGTTATTCCCATCGAGATGAAGATATCGACCGCACGATCGGAGCGGTCAGCGAGGCGCTTGCAGTCTATCGTAAGGCGCTGGATGAGGGGGTCGAAAAATATCTGGTTGGCCGGCCGGTAAAACCCGTTTTCCGGAAGTTCAATTAGGCGATCGAGTTAGGAGGACATCATGAAAGTCGTTCTTTTCTGCGGCGGTCTCGGATCGCGATTAAAAGAATATTCTGAGACAATCCCAAAGCCGATGGTTGATATCGGTTACCGGCCTATAATGTGGCATTTGATGCGTTATTATGCACACTTTGGTCACAAAGACTTTATCCTATGCTTAGGATATCGCAGCGAGGTGATCAAGAACTATTTCTTGAATTATAACGAATGTCTTTCCAACGATTTTGTCTTGAAGAATGGCGGAAAGGAAGTCCACCTGGTCAATAATGACATCGAGGATTGGACGATTACATTTGTGGATACGGGTCTACACTCAAACATCGGCCAGCGGCTGAAGGCTGTCCAGAAACATCTGGAAGGCGAAGATGTATTCATGGCCAATTATTCGGATGGGCTGACCGATCTTTACCTGCCCGGGTATATCGATAATTTTGCCAGGCAGGATAAGGTGGCGAGTTTTCTCTGCGTTCAACCATCGCAATCTTTTCATGTGGTCTCGGTGGCCGAGGACGGTTTGGTATCCAGAATTGCGCCTGTCGTCGACGAGGAATTGTGGATTAATGGCGGCTTTTTTATCTTTAAGAAGGAGATTTTTGACTATATGCAGGATGGGGAAGAGCTTGTGTATGAACCTTTCCAACGCCTGATTGCCGAACGGCAATTGGCGGCTCACCGCCATTATGGTTTTTGGGCGTGTATGGATACATTGAAAGAAAAGAAGTTATTTGACGAGATGTATGCGCGCGGTGAGACCCCTTGGACGGTCTGGGATACACAAGCGGACGATCAGCATCCTGCCCTGCGCCCTCCGCTCTATTTGACCAATCAGATTTATACGCCAAATTCAAATGGATTCCACCCGAAAGTGGGAAGTTATGCTCAAACTGGCGATTGAAAGACCGGCAGACCGGCCGCTGCACGTCCTCTTCCTGGGCGCTCATAGCGATGACATCGAGATTGGTTGCGGCGGCACGGTCTTAAACCTCATCGAACGGTACCCTGATATCCATATCACCTGGATCGTTTTTGGAGCGCGCGAGCAACGGGCCCAGGAAGCTCGAGATAGCGCCGATTCATTCCTGGCCTCTGTGAGGGAGAAGCGCGTCATTATCAAGGATTTTAAAGATGGTTTTTTCCCATACATCGGCGGTGAGATCAAAGATTTTTTTGAGCAGTTGAAGAAAGACACTGCGCCCGATTTGATCTTCACCCATTACCGCCAAGATTTACACCAGGATCACCGCTTGATTTGTGAATTAACCTGGAACACATTTCGGGATCATTTCATTCTGGAGTATGAAATCCCAAAATTTGATGGAGATTTTGGACTGCCGAACCTCTTTTTTCATTTGGACGACAGGGTCTGCAGAAAAAAAATCAGCTATCTTCTTGAGCATTTCAAGACGCAGGCCGGCAGGCATTGGTTCACTGAAGATGCTTTTTATTCAGTGATGAGACTGCGAGGGATTGAGTCCAGGTCTCCCAGTAAATTTGCAGAAGCCTTTTACAGCCGGAAATCCACTTTATAGGTATTGGATGATCGCAAGGATTGGCGCAGAAGGAAACGGCAGGAAAGGCGCCAAAACAACGGATTTTGATGATGCTAATGTAAGCTGGGTTGGAGGGGGTAATTTGCAGTTGGACAAAACTGCAGTTGAATACAACCGAGGAGATTTGTGATGATGAAAATAGGACGAATTGTTGCTCAAAGCGTTCTGGTAGCCATTTTACTGGTAATTCTTGCTTCGGGCGCTTTAATTGGTTTCAAGAGAGTTCCTCCACAACGAATTATTACCAAGATCCAGGAGAATGCTCCTGAAGTCCTGGATAGTATATCCCTGGATAGTATATCCAAAGAGATCAAGTCTGGCGTAGCGCCAGGCAAAGCAGTGGCGAGCTCCGATGCTCAGAATTCGGCTGCCAAACCATTGACTCCTGTCAGGTTGAGTGCGGCGACTGGGCCTCTGACGGTAAGCCAGGTGAATCCACGTTACTTCACGGACGGCACGGGGCGGGCTATTTATCTTACCGGCTCGCACACGTGGTCGAATTTGCAGGATAATGGCGGCTCAAACCCACCACCGGTTTTTGATTACAACGCCTATCTGGATTTTCTACAGGAGAATAACCACAACTTCTTCCGATTGTGGGCTTGGGAGCAGGCGCGTTGGACCTTAGAGACGAATGACAATAACTACTGGTTTAATCCAATGCCCTATCAGCGCACAGGTCCTGGGAATGCCCTGGATGGGCAGCAGAAATTCGATTTGACGAAGTTCAACCAGGCCTATTTTGACCGCCTGCGTGAACGCGTAATTGCAGCCAGGGATCGGGGGATCTATGTATCAATCATGTTCTTCAACGGTTGGAGCATGGAAAGTGCGAAAGGCGGGTTTGGCGCGAATAACCCCTGGAACGGGCATCCCTTTAACAAAAATAATAACATTAATGGGATCAATGGCGATCCCAATGGCAACGATAGCGGCGAAGAGATCCATACCCTGGATATACCGGCGGTGACCGCTTATCAAGATGCCTATGTAAAGAAAGTCATCGATACGGTTAATGATTTGGATAATGTGTTGTATGAGATTAGCAACGAGAGCAATTCCGATTCTGGCGCGTGGCAAGATCACATGATCAGCCTAATCCATCAATATGAAGCGGGGAAACCGAAGCAGCACCCGGTTGGGATGACGGCGATGTGGCCGGGAGGCTGGAATCCGGATTTGTTCGCCAGCTCTGCTGAATGGATTTCGCCCAATGACGGGAGTGAAGGCTTTCTAACAGACCCCCCGGCGGCGGATGGCTCTAAGGTGATCCTGTCTGATACGGATCATTTATGCGGCGTCTGCGGTGATCGGGCATGGGTGTGGAAAAGTTTTACGAGGGGGGAAAATCCGATCTTTATGGACGGTTATGATGGCGCCGGGTATGGGGTTGGCGCTGAAGGGTTCGACCCGAACGATCCAACCTGGATTAGCGCGCGGAAGAATATGGGATATACCCTGACGTATGCGAACCGAATGAACCTGGCGGCAATGAAGCCTCTCCCTAACCTGGCATCCAGTAAATATATCCTGGCCAACCCGAACGGCGGGAAATCTGAGTACCTGGTTTATCTGCCTTCCGGTGGAAATGTGACAGTCGACCTCAGCGGAGCGAGCGGCGCTTTGGTCGCCGAGTGGCTCAATCCAGCGAACGGAGACGTGTTCGGCGGCGGTACTGCCACAGGCGGTGGAAGTCGGAATTTCTCGGCTCCATTCAACGGCGATGCGGTGCTATATATTTACAGCGCCTCAGGTACACAGAATTATCTTCCGGTCATAAAGAGAATCCCGGCAGGCACAGAATTCATCGACACTTTTGATGGGACGCCTGGCAGCCCGACGGCCTGGAAATCGGTCGATTGGGACAAACAGGTTCATTCACGAGATGACGACACCTGGTTCAAACTAGAGACGATGCAGGCCGGTCATGGGCATAGCTGTGAACCGCCGCCTGCCAGTCACCCAACCAGCGGTGAATATCCAGATGGCGTCTTTCAGTGTCGAGACCATATTATGACAGCGATCAAGGCCGAAGGTTATGGCGTTATCTATCTTACGCCTAACCAGAAGCTCGATTTCTCGGCGGGCGAGGGGGTGGTGAAATTTGACGTAAGCACGCTGCGCACCAGCGATCGAGATTGGATCGATTTGTGGATTACCCCATTTAATGATAACCTGGCGCTCCCCTTGGATAACGATGTCGATCTGCAGGGTGTTCCCAAAAACAGTGTGCACATCCGCATGGACTTTGGCGATACCGGGGTATTTCATGGGGAGGTGTATCGCAATTTCAAAGCTACAGCTTTGCCCGTTGCCACGAGCAAGAGTTACGATCAGGTTCTGACGCCATCAGCCGCAGTGCGCAGCACTTTCGAGCTACGGATCACCCGCACCCACATCAAGTTTGGGATGCCGAAATACAATTTGTGGTGGATCGATACAAACATCGCTGACCTGGGTTGGGACTCGGGTATTGTCCAGCTTGGGCATCACAGTTATAACCCCGAAAAGGATTGCGCCGGATCAGGCTTAGCCTGTACTCCAAATACCTGGCATTGGGACAATGTAAGCATTAACCCAGCCGTGCCTTTTACGATGATCAAAGCGGATAAGCGGTACATCTCCAAAGATGATGCGAACCGCACCTTGACTTTCAATTTGCCCGCCCCGTCCAATTCCTTCCTGCGTTTTTCTGGGATTGGGACCATCGAAGTGTCTTTTAATGGCGGCGCGTACCAAAAAGCGTTGAAAGCGCAAAGTTCTGGGCTGCCGGGAAACGGCGGCGTTTATCACCCTGAGCATATGTCAAACTATTGGATGTCCATCCCGCAAGGCACAAAAACAGTGACATTCCGGTTCAGCGCTGACGGCTTCTATACGACTGGTTATGCCATGATCGCTAAAGACTTCACTATTTGGCATTGAAAAGAGGTTCATATGTTACGCTTATTTATGCTTCGTTTGACAGAAAGTTATTTTCGCCATCGGTGGCTTTATCTGCTGCCGATTGTGATCATGTTGATTGCAGCCGGGGCGTCAATCTATCTGGCGAAACCTGAATATACTGCGCAGGGCGTTCTGCGCGTGCAGAAAGAGTCGCTGCTAGCGAAACTAACGTCGGTGAAGGGCACAGACTTTTCTTGGCAGACGCCAGCATCGATCACGGTGGGAGAACTAAATGAGTTATTACGTACAGACGCTTTTGTGCGGGCAGCAATCCAGGAAACGGATTTTGAAGCAGAGATGGCTGGGGGAGCAAAGGCTGTTAATGACACGATTAAGAAGG
The DNA here is from genome assembly GCA_041912175.1 of Anaerolineales bacterium. Classification (GTDB taxonomy): domain Bacteria; phylum Chloroflexota; class Anaerolineae; order Anaerolineales; family UBA4823; genus CAZAGA01. The sequence goes on from JAYRNN010000213.1 coordinate 7,496, forward strand.
TGCGTAAGGCGGTCTGGGTCGTATCCGATGGGGATAACCAGGTGCGAATCGGAGCGGTAAATCAAGAACCGAGACTCGCTTTGCAGATGGCTAATGGAATAATCAAGACCTTTCTGAGATGGAAAGTCACTGGTGATCAAAGCGAGAGCCAGGCCGCGCATACTTTTTTCGTCGATATCATTCTGAGATATAAGACAGAGGTGGATTCGGCAAGACAAAACTTGTACGATTACCTTGCAGCCCATCCTGAACCACTTAAAGGCAATCGACCAACGATCGAGCAACTGGAAGTGTCTCGCCTACAGAATGAACTTGATTTGGCGCAGACGCGCTATGCCAGCGCGCTCGACAAAGATGAGAACGCCTTACTGGCCAGCGCGCAGGCGGAAGGTGACGTGCAGCAGTCGTATGTGTTGATCGATGCTCCACGTATGCCGGAACAATCAGAGACTTCGCTCAAGCAAATCGCGATCCAAGTTGCAATATTTGCGGCGGTAGGTGTGCTGCTCAGCGCGCTTGGAATCATCGGCAGCGCGTTATTGGATCGTAGCTTCCGATTTCCTATCGACGTATGGCATGGCATTCAATTACCTGTTCTGGCTTCCGTGCCAAAAATAACCCCTGCCAAGGCGAAGAGGCGTAAGAGAAGCAAGCAATCCAATGAAACCCAATCTGCTGACCGAGAAGTCGAAGCAGTACCGATGGGTGGATTTGTAAATGCAGCAGAAACTCTAAGCGCGCCGCCCAATTCGACGCAGACGCCGGAGGGAGAAAAGATAAGGCGCGGAAAACAATCCAAGAATCCTGGGCTCGTTCTGACCAGCACACAACCCATTGATGTCGCGTTAGAAGAGCCTGAAATTGTGCAATTGGGCACAGATATTTCGACCGGATACAACCGCAATGAGGGTCGCAAGTGATGAACAGCACCGGCCGTAGGGTCGCAAAGAATGCCAGCGTACTGATGGCTGCCCAACTGATTACCTGGGGGATGGCTTTATTGTTGACGGTACTCATGTCTCGTTTCTTGGGACCGGCCGCGATTGGGCAATACCAACTGGCGAATTCACTGTGGGCGATTGTGGGCATTGCCGTAACGTTTGGTATGGATATGTTGTTGACCAAGGAAATCGCCCGTGCGCCAGAAAAGGCGGGCCAGTTATTCGGCACTTCGATCGTCTTGCGGGCAATTTTATTTGTGGTTGGGTTTGGCGCGCTGGCCTTGTACACTTACCTGGTGGGATATCCACTTGAAACGGTATACATTATTGTAATCATTGGCGTGGCGAACCTCTTCTACCAGTTCGCAGGCGCCTGCCAGGCGATGCTGCTGGGGCTGGAGCGGATGGAGTACGTATCGGTGAGCGATATCATCTCCAAGGCTTTCATCACAATTGTCATCATCATCCTGCTTTTTGCAGGCTATGGTATTTTGATGGTATCTGTGATTGTGGTGCTTGGCGCACTGATCAGTTTCGGCGTTCAATATTTTGCGCTTCGCAGGCTGCAACCCATTCGATTCACTTTCGATCGGGTTAAGGCCTGGTGGATGCTTAAAGCGGGTTACCCGTACTTGTTGAATATTGGCGTAAGGACGGTTTACGTTCAGATCGATGTCGTGATCATTTCCCTGTTGGTCTCTGCGACGGTGCTGGGTTGGTACAGCGCTGCGAGCCGTATGTTCGCTACATTTTTATTTATCCCTGCAGTATTGACTGCGGCGATATTTCCTGCCATGTCGCGCCTGCATACGCTTGATCCCGAATCGGCGCCGAAATTGTTCAGGAAAAACTTCGATTTGCTGCTGCTGTTTGGTGTGCCGATTGGGTTGGGTCTATGTGTGATTGCTAATCCGTTGGTAAATTTAATGTTCGGCGCCGAGTTTGCTCCCAGCGGGCCTGTGCTGGCGATTATGGGGATCGTCCTGGTGTTCACCTATCAAAATATGCTGATCGGGCAGCATATGATCTCGACGGACAAACAGCATATTTGGACTGTGGTGATGGCTGTGGCTACGTTGGCCACGCTTCCACTCGACCTGATATTTATCCCATATTTTCAAAGCGCATTTCAGAATGGAGCCATTGGGGGCGCCGTATCCTTTTTGATTACCGAGATGGGTATGATGGTTTGTGGCCTGGTGCTCTTGCCGAAAGGAATCTTGAGCCGGGCGAATGCCTGGGTGGCAGCGCGTATTCTGCTGGCCGGCCTGGTAATGGCAGCCTTGAGCTGGCTGATGAGAGGCGCTTTTATCCTCATCCCAGTCGCAATCGGCGCAGTGGCGTATGCAGGCATGATCTTGGTCATGCGGGTTGTCCCCCAAGAAGATTGGGTATTACTCCGTTCTATCGTTCAAAGTCTTATGGCCCGCTTTCGTAAACCCAAAGCGGCGCCAACCAGAATAGGAGGTTAGCATGAAATTTAGACGTAAATCAAAACAGTTAAATGGTGATAGCGATAGCCGGGCAGCTGAGCTCTCTCTGGCATTACAGGTTGAAGGCGGCGCTTACACCCTGAAATTTCCGGCGGAAGTGGTCGAAGGTTTGCGTCGAACGCTATCCCGTTTGATCTCCCAGAAAACTTTACCTTCTTGCCTGGCCCTGGTCTCTTCTTTGCGACAAGAAGGGGTTACCTACCTGTCACGCGCCATGGCCGTAACGATGGCAAATGATATGGGTGTAACAGTCTGTGTTGTGGAGCTTAATTGGTGGAATCCAGATCACTCGCTATTGATGCCATCAGAAAAGGATGGTCCTGAACAATACTCGGGATTAGCAGGTATTTTAGCCCAAGAGCTTAATCTCGATGAGGCTATTTTGCATACCAATCTGCCTAATATGGACATTTTGCCAGCAGGTAAAATGCCGACTGCAACACGGCCAGTCTTTGCGCGCAGTACACAACTTAAAGAGATTTTATACCAATTGAGTGAACAGTACGAATGTCTCATTTTAGATATCCCGGCTATTACGTTTACAAATGATGCGGTTCCGCTGGCCTCTTTGGGGGATGCCTGTTGTCTGGTGGTTCACCAAGGGGTAACGCCTGTCGATAAAGTTCGTTCTGCATTGGATGAAGTTGATCACTTGAAGATCTTAGGCGTGATTATGAACAAGACGCATATCGCTACACCTTCATTCTTTTTACATCTTATCCCACAAGATGCATTATCAGAGATGGGCGCTGCTTAGATCAAGGATAGGTTCCAGAGCTAGATCATGAAAGTATTTCTGTTTTTTTTGATCCTGTGTTTTATCAGCGGCCTGGTGTTGGTGAAGATGAAACCAGAAAAGCGAGCTGGTTTCATCTTGGCCTTGTGCTTCATGCTGAGTCTCGCATATTATTTTTTCAACAAAATCTGATCAGAATAGATTTAACATGTTGTCAATTTTTGTTTCTGGCTTGAACCCTTCCAATGTAATCGGCCAATCGCGTCGGGCGACAATCGCCTGGCTGGCCTGGTTTCTGGGTATAACTGCGTTAACGGGTGTTGTTGGGCTGTTCATGGTTTATTCAGGCCCAAAACCGCCCATCATCGGCTGGTTGATTTTCCTCCTTGGCGCGCTGGCGATTTTATACAAGCCTGTTTCAGGGGTTTTCTTGATCATTTTTTTTGCCGTGTTGGGTGATAATATCCTGATCCCCTGGTATCCTTTTGTGAAGAATCTTTCCAGCCTCGAGTCGGTTTTGTTTTTAAATAATAGAATTATTATAAGCCCTTTTGAAATATATATGGCATTGACTCTCACTTCCTGGCTAGGCCGGGCTGCTTTTCAACGTAAGATTAAATTCTACATCGGGCCCTTGTTCTGGCCGATCATGGCGTTTATTGCTTTCGTGGTATTTGGCCTGGTTTATGGATTAGGGACTGGCGGCAATACCAACGTGGCTTTATGGGAAGCACGCCCTATCTTTTACCTGCCAATCATGTTTGTTTTGGTTAGCAACCTGATCACGACCCGCCGGCACGTTAGCATATTAATGTGGGCAGCCATGCTGTCCATGGTACTACTTTCGATATATGGCGATATATACTTTTTCTTCACGTTAAAAGGCAACTTGCACGTCGTGAATTCGATCACAGAGCATGCTGCGGCCGTGCGGATGAACACAATGTTTATCTTTATCCTGGCAGTCTGGCTGTTTAAGGGCTCTGCTTCAAAACGGCATATCCTACCCTGGCTGGCGCCGATCGTTCTGATTGCCTATTTTGCCACCCAACGGCGCGCAGCTTTTTTGAGTTTGACGATCGCCCTGGTGCTGATCGCAGTGATTTTGTTCAAAGAGCGCCGGAGGCTTTTCTGGTTGATCATACCTCCTCTGGTCGTTTTTTTTGGAGTGTATGTAGTGATATTCTGGAATAGCTCGAGCGCCCTGGCAATGCCAGCAGAAGCCATAAAATCAATTGTCTCTCAAAATCAAGCCAGCATGGAAGATCAGCTTTCCAATATTTATAGGGTCCTTGAGAACATAAACGCAAGTTTCACAATTCATGCTCACCCACTTACAGGAATTGGTTTTGGGAACAAATTCTATCGGATTGTGTCTTTACCTGACATCAGTTCTTTTACGTGGTGGGAGTACATCACGCATAACTCAATTATATGGATGTGGATGAAGACCGGGGTTGGCGGATTTCTGGCCTTGTTGTTTATGATCGGTTACTCGATCATGACGGGCATACGGGTCTTCTTGCGTATGCCGGAAGGCGACTTGAAAGCCACTGCTTTGATCGCAGTTCTATATATCATCATGCATTTCATGTATGCCTATGTAGATATGTCATGGGATACACAAAGTATGCTGTATTTAGGGACGATGCTGGGGTTATTAAATGCTTTAGAACGCATTGCCGCCACTCAGCCCGAGCCCGTGGCCCGTAAACGATGGCGCTGGCAACCCGATCCAAAACCAACTCCAGGATTGAAAACGATTTCCTAGTCAGGGATTAAGGGAAAATGGAGAATACACTGCCATTGACACAACCAGATTCGCCCGGTCAAGCTGAATTAACAGATCAAATCGTGCATACTCTAAAACCGAGCCGCCTTCAAAGAATTTTACACTTTGTCAGGGCCGAAAGCGAAGTATTCCATCCGCGCTTATGGTTTACGCAGTTGCTTGTGGCGTTGCTGCCGCTGCATGTCGGGGGACGACTGCGAGCGCTTGCTCTTACAACAGCCGGTTTCAAGATTGGTCCCAGGACGATATTTTGGGAAATGCCCACGATTGTTGGTAACCGAAACCTTTATAAAAATCTGCAAATCGGGCAGGATTGTTGGTTTAACATCGGGTGCTATTTTGATTTGGGTGGGCGCATTACGATCGATGATCGGGTAGGTTTTGGACATGAGGTGATGCTCCTGACGACCACTCATGAAATTGGCAGCCCAGAGCGCCGCGTTGGGCCGGATCAGGTGGCGCCGATTCACATCGGCAATGGTGTTTGGCTCGGGGCGCGCTGCACCATTTTACCTGGGGTCACAATCCATGATGGGGCGGTAGTCGGCGCCGGGTCAATTGTAACAAAGGACGTTCCGCCCAATACCATTGTGGCTGGCGTACCCGCACGCGTGATCCGGCGCCTGGAAGACCAGGAAGCGTAAATTTGGGCGTCACGATTAAGAATCTTTGGGATAACGGGCGAGCAGTTTTACGCGCACGCTGGTATTTACGTCATGCAACCTCCCTGGGGGACAAGGTGCGGGTATGGGGAAAGCCATCTGTACAGAATTGGGGGAACCTGGTAATCGGAGATAGGGTGCGACTTGTTTCGACAATCGCAACGCAGGAATTGGTGGTCGAAGGTGGGAGCCTGGAGATCGGTGAAGGTACTTTCATTAACTATGGGTGCTCGATTGGGGTGACGCAATTGGTCCGGATCGGGAGAAATTGCAGTATCGGCACTTATGTGATCATGATGGATAACGATTTCCATCGTTTAGAACCCGAACGCCGCTATGAGCGGCCAGAATCGGCTCCAATAATCCTGGAAGAAAATGTCTGGTTAGGGGCGCGCGTCATTATCTTACGTGGCGTCACCATCGGCGCTGGCAGCGTTGTGGGGGCTGGCAGCGTGGTGACACACAACATCCCTCCCCGTTCGCTAGCCGCAGGTGTACCAGCCAAAGTTATCCGGGAACTATGAGCGGTGTAATGATCAAGGTCAGCATTGTTATTCCAACTTATAACCGCCTGGAGCGGCTAAAACTTGTCTTGAGCGCCCTGGAAAGCCAGACTTATCCATTGGAGGATATTGAGGTCCTGGTGGTTTCGGATGGCGCGAGCGACGGTACGGATGATTTCTTGCGCGGCTTCAATCCTTCCTATCAGTTCAGACCCATTTTTCAAGCGAACCAGGGGGTGGCTGTGGCTCGCAATCATGGGGTGGAAATGGCGCAAGGGGAGATGCTCCTGTTCATCGACGATGATGTCATACCAACTCCTCAATTGGTCGCAGAGCACATCCGGTTGTACGAAGAATACGGCGATTATGTGGTCGTGATTGGCCCGATGATGACCCCGCCCGACTTTGTGATGTCTCCTTGGGTTCGCTGGGAACAGGACAAACTGGCCCGCCAATATCAAGATATGCTGGCGGGTAAATGGCAACCAACCGCGCGCCAGTTCTACACGGGTAATACGAGCCTATCGCGCAGACGGCTGCTCGAAAGCGGGGGCTTTGACCCTAATTTCAAACGTGCCGAGGATGTCGAACTGGCTTATCGCCTGGCTGAACGCGGGAGCCTCTTTTTATTCAACCCTGAGGCGGTTGGCTACCATTATGCTGAACGTAGCCTGAGTTCCTGGATGGCGATCCCATATGCCTATGGTCGTAATGATGTCGTTTTTGCAAGGCAAAAGGGACAGACCTGGTTATTGTCAACCATTTTCGAGGAATTTCAAGCTCGCAACCTATTGACCCAGGGATTAATCAGGTTATGCCTGGACAGGCCCAATCTGAGCGCAGCCATAAACAACACTTTGATAAAAGTTGTGGAATTTGGCGCAAGAAATGAAACGGCGAGATTTAAAGCGGATCGGTTGACCAGTCTGGCTTGCAGCGGGTTGTTTAATCTTCGCTATTACCAGGGGGTTGCCGATGGTCTTGAGGGGCGCACTGCATTTTTTACTAAATTGAAAATGGGGCGGATCGCATATGCAGACTCAAGTTAATACTCAGGTTGCATTCGTTGATAAAGAAGAACCCAGCATGTTTGAATTGTTTAAACAAGACGTGCAACGGTGGATTAGGCCGGGAAAAGTGAGTGACGCTTCCCTTGTTACCAATGGCATGATCATTAAGTTGCTCCTACGGCATATGCAATTGCGAGCGATGCTGTGGTTTCGTTTTGGGGCCTGGTGTAATCGTAAGCATATAAGCGGTTTTCCCAGTATTATCCAACGCTTGCTTTCGTTGTTTTATGGTTTGGAAATTGCGGTCGGCCAGAATATAGATGGCGGTCTCTATATCGCCCATCCTTATGGGACAGTCATCATGCCATCAAAAATTGGGAAAAATTGCAGTATTGTTCATAATGTTACGATTGGGATGCGAAATGAGTGGGACTTTCCGATCATTGGCGATGATGTATTTATCGGCGCTGGGGCGCGGGTGCTGGGCGGGATTGTGATCGGGAATGGAGCAAAAATTGGGGCGAATGCTGTTGTTATCGAAGATGTACCGGCTGGCGTAACGGTGGTTGGCATCCCAGCCAGGGCGGTGGGCGCTAGTCAATGATGAATGTTACTTTTTTTATGGAACAACATATCGGTCACCGTGCCTATTATGAGAATTTGCGAACTCCTATAGATAAACAGGATGACGTTAAAGCGACATGGGTGGAGGTAACCTACACGAGCAAAGGTAGTATGTGGCACCGGGCGCCATTCTTACCCAATCAAGTGAGAGGGACGATGATCGGCAGGAGCCAGGTTCGCCAGGGATTGAAAAAGCCTGTAGATGCATTCTTTTTCAATACTCAAGTCCCCGCAGTCCTGGCAGGAGATATGGGAAGGCAGACGCCTTTTTTTGTTGCTACGGATATTACGCCGATCCAATATGACGGCATGGGGGAATTCTATGGACATCGTTCTGACCGAAAAGGGGTTTTTAGCTATTATAAACATCTTCGTAATATTCAAACCTTTCGAAGCGCAAAGGCCATTTTCCCCTGGTCGTCTTGGGCTGGCAGGTCTTTAGTCGATGATTATGGCGTCGATGAAAGCAAGATAGAAGTTATTCCTCCAGGCGTCAATCTCGATCTATGGCGACCGGGGGAGTTCGGCATGAATTACCTGAGAGAAGAGCGCCCTTTCCGGATATTGTTCGTAGGCGGCGACTTCGAGCGGAAGGGGGGATTGCTGGTTCTCGATGCTTACCATGAACTTTCTAAACGCTATCCGCCTGATCAGGTTGCGCTAATATGTGTTACGCGCTCGCCGGTCCCTGCGACCCCAGGGGTCACGGTTTACTCTGACTGCCAACCCAATTCACCTGAGCTTATTCGCCTATACCAATCTAGCGACTTGTTCGTGCTGCCGTCTTACGCTGAGGCTTTCGGAATTGCAGCGGTGGAAGCGATTGCGACCGGCCTACCTGTCATCGCCTCGAATATTGGAGGTTTAACGGACATTGTAGACAATGAGCGTACCGGCTTTATTGTAGAGCCTGGGAAAATTCAACCATTGTTCGATAAACTGATCGCGATCATCGAGAATAGAGATTTACGCACAGGAATGAGTAAGACGAGTCGCGCTCGAGCAGAAAAATTGTTTGATGCAGATAAAAATGCCTCGCGGGTCATTCAGATCCTTCACAAGGCCATCGAGGTTTAGATCCAGTTTGGAGATTACTGTATATCATGGAACGGTTTAACTTCTCTAAGTTATTGCTAGCGTCGATTTTACTTTCTTTGACATTTGGGTGCCTACCTGGCAGAGCTGATAACAACACGCCGCCCATCAAGGAACCTACCCCGACCCTTCACCCTTTTTTTGTCGAAGGCCAGCTTTCCTCGAATATAACAACACTTCGTGTGGTGCAGCCGGCGCCAACATTTGAACCGCTGCCAACCGAAGCAGCCATTGAATCGATTACACCTACGCCAGACGTAGATGAACAAAGCGCTGTCGCGACGCCGAGCCCGACCGTAACGGTAACGCCGGCGGCTACAGCGACCCCTGAAATTCTGCCAACGGTTACCATATACGACGAGACATTGAACAAAAACTGGTCGATTTCCACCAGTTCAGGTGTCAATTATGTCTTGCAAAAGAGAACCGCTACCCACAACGGAACCTATGCAATCGCGATGACCCCCACGCGCGATTATGGTAACCTGGCCTTCACCGTAAAGTTTGGGTCGTCTGAGGTTTACTTGCGCGATGAGACTGTAGGCGTCAGGTTTTGGCTTTATAGCGGAGATGCCACGATTGGCTTGCAGGACCTGGCTGTGAGCGTGGTCGGCAGCAACGAAAATCCATATTGGAAATGGAATGACTCATCCGTCACGAATGTTCATGAACCGGTTTTCTCTGAAACACGCTTGCAATACCTCGGTTTTAACAATGCCATTCCTCCCAAAACCTGGGTTCAAGTAGAAGTCATTTTAGATAACCTCCAATTCGACCCGACCTATAAATATGTCACCGGAATCTACATCTTAAATGGGGAGGATTTCCGCGATACGATTTATATCGATCAACTCGAACTCGTCAAAACGCCAGGCTCGCAATGAGGCTAACGAAGAAATTATCTGGCTGGCTAATCCCTATCGTATTGATCGCCTTGGTCGGCTGCGTTTCGCAGCCGACCTCGCGAATCGAGAAACTGCAGCCAACACCCACGATGTTTCCTGGCTTGCTGAATTCGCCGACTGTCGAGCAAGTAGTTTCTTCCCCTTCCGCCGCTCTTCCTACGATGGTTGCTGTGCCGTCGCAGACTCCAGAAAGCACACCATTTGACGTTCAAGAGCCTGCCGTCTTGGTAGACGCCCAACGAAATGCCCATCCGATCAGCCCTCTGATTTACGGCCTTTCTGGAGGGGACGCCGACTATTTACGAGCTTTAAAGCCAACTTTGCTTAGCTGGGGTGGGAATCCCAGCACACGCTATAACTGGAAATTGGGAAATGCCTGGAACGCAGGCAGCGACTGGCTGTATAAAAATGGCAACTACGGCGTACCAGATGGGACCTCGGCCAGCGAGGAATTTATCAAAGAGGCGCAGAGCTTTAACGTAGAAGTTCGCCTGGCAGTTCCTACCCTCGGTTGGGTAGCAAAAGACCGTGAGAGCTGTTCATTTCCCAATGCAGATGGCTCATGCGGCGATGCCGGAAGGGCTAACTGCCAGGCGCCCGGTCCGATTGCAAATCCTTTGCAGGCCAACATATCAAGCGACCCTTTGTCAATTGTTGAATGGGTCGATCGATTAAAAAGCTTGGGCCCGGCGCCGAGATTCATTGCGATGGACAATGAGCCCGAATTGTGGGGATTTACCCATTACGATGTCCATCCAGAATGCACAACCTATGAAGAGGTGCTGGATAAATACCTGGCCTACGCAACTGCTCTCCGGAATGCTAACAGTGATATTGAACTGGCTGGTCCAGTCGCTTGTTGTTGGTTCTCATACTGGAACACTGCGCCGGGCCCGGCAAAGATGAGGCCGGATACGCCGACAGATTACATCGCCTGGTTCTTGAAGTCCATGCAAGAACACGATCAAGCTGCCGGGCAGAGATATTTGGATGTATTGGATGTTCATTTTTACCCGCAAGGCGAGGTCTTCAACAATATAGTGGACCAGGCAACCAACGCCCACCGGCTGCGTAGCACGCGGGCGCTATGGGATCGATCTTACGTGGACGAATCCTGGATCGATCAGCCGATTTATTTCATCCCGCGTATGAAAGAATTAATCGACCACTATTATCCAGGCACACACCTGGGGATCAGCGAGTGGAACTTCGGCGCAGACGATGATATGAACGGCGCTCTGGCCATTGCAGATGTGCTGGGGATTTTCGGTCGCGAAGATGTTTATTACGCTGCTTATTGGCGCTTTCCACCACCAGGCAGCCCAGGTTTCTATGCTTTCAAAATGTATACGAATTATGATGATCAAGGAAGCCGTTTTGGCGGCGCATCCGTTTGGGCAGACTCGAATGATCAGAATATTAGCAGCTATGCGGCCTTTGACGAAACGACGCGTCGTTTGCAAATCATGTTGATCAATAAGCAGCCAGACCAATCGATAACCACAAATGTCGTGCTTGCCGGTTACTCCGCGCAGGTACAGGCGGCATTATTCCGTTATTCGACGGATCAAACAAACAAGATCGAGAAATCTGATTTCTCCACTCCTGCGGGAACATTTCCGGTCACATTGCCGCCATCCTCAATTTCACTCATCGTTCTTTCAGCGAAATAATTCAAGCAGAGTCTTCATTGCCTTATCAAATTGGTTTTATCATCGAGCAAGCGCTCGGCCATATTACACATGGCCAAAACCTGCAGAGAAATGTGGCGAAGGATGCCACGGTCAAGGCTTATTGGGGGCTGCCAACCTGGAAAACCAGTGGGCTCGCCAGCAAAACACCCTTGTATAAAAGCAATTGGACGGTGCAGGCCGGTCTGCAAACCCGCCATGCCCTGGCTCGGATTAATCGTGAGGCGCGCCTGGATGTGCTTTTTTTTCATTCTCAAGTCACGGCCGTACTGGCTCAAGATTGGATGCGCAGGATACCAAGCGTCGTTTCTTTAGATGCGACGCCACGACAATACGATGTCTTGGGTGAAACTTACGCGCATGAGCCAGGTCCAAAATGGCTTGAAGAATGGAAATGGCGGCTTAATCGAGATTGTTTCCGGCGTGCAAATCGATTGGTCACCTGGTCGCAGTGGGCGAAAGATGGTTTGGTAGATGAATACCAGGTTCCTGAACAGAAAATTACCGTGATTCCACCAGGGGTGAATGTCCAAGAATGGAGGCCGACTGCAGCCGGGCGAGTTGGCACCCTGGAGCAGCCAAAGCAGCCCGTGCGGATCCTCTTCGTGGGGGGCGACCTCAAGCGTAAAGGCGGTCTCGTTTTGCTTGACGCCTTTCGCCGTCTCCGCCAGGAACTGGAAACGGCCCAGGATAGATATGACCCGGCGATCGAACTCCACCTGGTTACCCGTCAGGTATTGCCTGAAGAACCAGGCGTGTTCGTCTACAATAATCTTCAGCCAAACAGCGCGGAGTTGCGAAATCTCTATTTCAACAGTCATATATTTTGCCTGCCGACCTATGGCGATTGTCTTCCGATGGTGCTATCAGAAGCCGGCGCGGCCGGCTTACCGCTTATTTCCACCAATGTGGGAGCAATCCATGAAATCGTACGTGAGGGCGAAACAGGTTTACTTGTGCCGGCCGGAGACTCCGATGCACTCGTGGCAGCCTTGCGAAGGCTCACGAACGATGCGGAATTAAGGTTGAAGTTAGGCGGGCGCGCTGCTGAAGTCGTTTGCAGGGAATATGATGCAGAGTATAACGCGAACAGGTTGTTAGGCTTACTCAAAGAAACTGCTGACATTGAATAAAATACTCTTGACCGTCTCAGGGGTAATGGACCCACAGGTCCAGGCTCAGGTGGCGCGAGGTGAGCGCCCTGAGCCCGATTATTTACGCATGTCGCATCGATTGCGATTGGCGGCGGATGTTGGCGCTGATCTTTTGGATTATTCTGCCGCGCGAAAGATAGGGGGAATAGTCGGTAGGCTGTTGGAAAAGATTGGTGGACCTAACCTCATATTGGCGTGGGCCTGTTTTCTTCGACGACGCCGCTACCCGGTGATTTTTACGGATGGCGAGCAAGTTGGTTTGCCTTTGGCGTTTTTGCTAAAGTTTTTCAGTTTTGGAAGGAGGCCGGTGCACCTAATGATCGGCCACCTGCTCTCAGTTGGAAAGAAAATAGTTCTGCTAGATTGGTTTAGATTACACACCGCAATCGACACATTTTTTGTATATTCCACATG
>JAYRNN010000214.1:0-2847 GCA_041912175.1 Anaerolineales bacterium
ATCCCCACTCGCTGACGCAGTAGAGCCAGGTCATAATCTGGGGTATAAATATTTTCCCCGTCTAATAGGACTTCGCCTTGAACGCTTGCACCTTTTATCCGGTCATTCATGCGGTTGAGACAGCGTAAAAACGTCGATTTTCCGCAGCCTGATGGGCCGATCAACGCAGTGACGCGTCTCGGGGCAATCTCCATGTTAATCTCGTTCAATGCCCGGCTGACGCCATAATACATATTCAATTTATTTACTTGAAAGATCGGAAGTGATACACCATCGCTCATAAGCATGATTTTACTCGATATTCAAACCACCTAACAAGTTTATTCCCTGTCTACTCACCTTGTCCAGGTCAATCTTAAGGGCTATAATCTTTTTGATGAAGACCACCCAACATTTGACCCTGTTAATTCTTGCACTGCTTCTTTCTTTTATTTCAGGCTGTTCGGGATCCTCCACCAGTTCAAATAAACCTTCTTCTACCTCCCCCAATATCTATATACAAAATTCCGGATCCGACACGATTGTCAATCTCGCTTTGGCCTGGGCTGAAAAATATCAAATCCTTCATCCAGAAGTACGAATCTCAGTGTCCGGCGGCGGAACTGGCACTGGTATAGCTGCATTGATTAATAAAACGGTTGATATTGCCAATGCCTCTCGTAAAATCAAAGCAGAAGAGCTTGAGACAGCAAAGAAAAACCAGCTTGACCCAAAAGAATTTGTAATAGCCAGGGATGCCATTGCAGTAATCGTCAACCCTAACAATCCGGTGAACCAGCTTACCCTGCAGCAAATATCAGATATCTACAGCGGTAAGATAAATAATTGGCGTGAATTAGGCGGCGAAGACCGTCCTATTGTTAGAGTATCGCGCGAGACAAATTCAGGAACCCATGTCTATTTTCTCGAACAGGTGCTCCGCCAGGGGAAAAAAGAGGATAAAACTTATTTTTCTCAAGATACGCTCTTGCTGCCTTCATCTCAAGGAATCGTTTCTGAAATTAGCGATAACCCCAATGCAATCGGATATGATGGCCTGGGATATGTGACCCCAGATCTAAAAGTCATCGGTGTGAGCCGGGAACCGAATGGACCATTTATCTTTCCTTCTATCGAATCTGTAAATAATAATAGTTACCCAATTGCTCGAGACCTGTATATGTACACCGCCGGCGAGCCAACCGGAGCCATAAAGGCATATCTGGAATGGATAACCAGTAACGATGCCCAACAAATTGTCTCGGATCTTGGATTCGTTCCAATAGTTCGCTAAATAGGATGACAGAACAATGTCTGTGACTCAATCAACCAGGACAATCGAAGTCGTAGTTCCGGAACGAAAATCAGGGACTCCATGGTCGGAAAAGATCATTACCCTATTGATTGTCGTATCTGGTTACTCTGCGGTTCTATTTGTTACCCTGATATTTTATTTTTTACTTAGTGCGGGTATCGCGGCGCTGCGAGAGGTGCCTCTCTCACAATTATTTTCTACGCGGTGGTATCCGATTGAAAACTTTTATGGGATCCTACCCTTGTTGAGCGGTTCGTTGGTCATTACCTTGGGAGCAGCAATGATCGCTGTACCCATAGGTGTAGGAACAGCAATTTATATCGCCGAGATAGCCCCCCGTTGGGCCAGAGAAATACTAAAGCCATTTATCGAAGTGCTTGCCGGGGTCCCATCTGTTGTTCTCGGTTTTATCGGGATCCTTGTGTTAGCGCCTTTCCTGCGCAAGCTGTTGGAATTGCCGACTGGCCTGGCAGCATTCACTGGCTCGCTTATCCTGGGCGTGATTGCGGTCCCCACAATCGTTTCGGTTGCCGAAGATGCTTTGGACGCAGTTCCCCGCTCCTATCGCGATGCTGCCTTGGCATTGGGAGCCACCGAATGGCAGACCATTTGGAAAGTTACCCTGCCTGCCGCCCGCTCTGGGGTCTTAATGGCGGTGATGTTAGGGATTGGTCGTATTATCGGAGAGACGATTATCGTCATGATGGTCACCGGGAATGCCCCAGTGATGCCACATGGATTGGGTTCACTTTTCGACCCAGTACGCACGATGACGGCGACGATTGCCGCAGAGATGGGCGAAGTTGCCAAAGGCAGTACGCATTACAATGTTTTATTCTTTATCGGGATCATCTTATTCATGATCTCGTTGATTATTAATATCACCGCGTCGGCAATCGTCTTCCGAAAAAAGAAACGCTCCGAAAAAATACTTTCTTAAACCGATTTATTAGACATCTTCTTATTTATGAAATCAAATTCTTCCAAACGGTACACCATCCAACGCATCGGGTTTGCTGGCTTAACCGTGCTAGCTTTGGCAACCGTTGCGCTAATCCTGGCTGTAATCTTGTTTATTTTCCGCCAGGGGTTGTCGGCTATTTCAACTGATTTTATTTTTGGTTTCCCAAGCAATGGCATGCGTTCAGGAGGCATATTCCCAGCAATCGTTGGCACAATTTTATTGACCATTGGGACTGCAATCTTCTGTGTCCCGATCGGAATTGGCGCAGCTGTTTTTCTTTCCGAATATGCCACGGAAAATCGCTTGACAAAGCTGATCCGCCTGGCAATTATTAATTTAGCAGGCATCCCATCTGTGGTTTACGGTTTGTTTGGTTTAGGCTTGTTTGTCATCGCTATGCAGTTAGGTGTGAGCATTGTGGCAGCTTCTCTGACCCTGGGTATTATGACTTTGCCGGTGATTATCAGCACAGCTGAAGAGGCGCTCCGCGCAGTGCCGCAGGAATTCCGAGTAGTCAGCAGGTCGCTTGGGGCTACACAATGGCAAACGATCCGCCGAATCGTTCTTCCTCAAGCCATTCCAGGTATCC
>JAYRNN010000215.1:0-3381 GCA_041912175.1 Anaerolineales bacterium
AGACTATGGGATGCTGGGCTCCATGGGGGTGGTCGACCCCCCCGTAAATTTTAAGCTTTTTGATAATCTGGCGACCAAACTTATTGTGCGGAAGCATTCCCCACACTGCAGCGCGGATCACCCGATCGGGGTGGCGAGCCAACTGGTCACGCAGGGTGGTTTCAGTCAATCCGCCCGGATATTGTGAGTGCCGGTAATACATTTTTTCTTCGCGTTTCTTGCCAGTCACGCTCACCAACTCCGCATTGATCACGACCACAAAATCACCAGTATCCATTCCAGGGGTAAAGTTTGGTTTGGATTTTCCCAGCAAAAGTCCAGCAATTTGTGTGGCAAGACGCCCAAGATTTTGGCCATTCGCATCAATAATGTACCAATCCTGGGTAATTTCACTTGCTTTCGGGATATATGTCTTCTCCACGCTTTTTCTCCATCTCTAAAACTCGGCCGTATAATTTGCCGTACAGTTATTATGCATACATTACTTCGACCAATGCCAGCCCATGGGCCGGGGCTAAGCCCTGAAACATCGATCGATCCTCGCCAGCCAACCGGTCATAGATGGTTTCTGACGGCAATTTACCTTGGGCGACCCGCACCTGGACAAACACCAGGCGGCGCACCATGTGATACAAGAAAGCATCTGCCACTATTTCAAAGTTCAGCAAGCCATCTTTCGCTTGCCAGCCAGCACTCAGCACCCTGCGCACAGTGCTGCCCATGCCCCGAGGTGGAGTTCCAAAGGCAGCAAAATCGTGGACGCCGGTCAGCGGCAGTGCTGCTGATCCCAGTGCGGCCAGGTTCACCTCCGGCCATACCCGCCAGGCATAGCGATCCCACAAGGGATTGCGCATTGGCTGGCAGTAAAGGGTATAGCAGTACCGGCGAGCCAGGGCATCATATCGGGGGTGAAAATCCTCCCGAGCTGGGGTGAGGCTTTGGACAGCCACATCCACCGGCAGGTGGGCATTCAGCGCCGCTAAAAGCTCGTTCAGCGAGTGCTCCCAATCCAGGTCAAAGGCAACCGCCTGTCCGCTGGCATGCACCCCGGCATCTGTTCGTCCAGCTGCCAGGATTGTGCGCTCTCCCCAACCAAGCTCTCGCAGAGCGTTTTCAAACTCCCCTTGAACTGTGCGGGTTTCCTGCCCAACTCGTCCCTGACGCTGAAACCCAGCAAACTGGGTGCCATCATAGGCGAGGATCACTTTGTAACGTGCCATTACTAGATTTTTGATTCTAGAGCCTAGATTTTAGATCTTCACTCCCATCTAAAATCTAACCTCTAACATCTAGATCATTCTAGTCTTCCACCAACTC
The DNA here is from genome assembly GCA_041912175.1 of Anaerolineales bacterium. GTDB lineage: Bacteria > Chloroflexota > Anaerolineae > Anaerolineales > UBA4823 > CAZAGA01. Next base: position 1,318 of record JAYRNN010000215.1, read on the forward strand.
TAAGAGAACCATCTCCGCAGCATCGCCATGGCGAGGCCCGAGGTTAACCACCCGGGTATAACCGCCATTGCGATCTTTAAACCGCGGGGCAAGATCGTCAAAAAGTTTCTTCACAATCACCGGATCGCTCAACCGGGCAGCAGCCAAACGGCGAGCATGCACCATCCGCTCTTCCCCGGCAGCATTGCCGGTCTTCGCCAGGGTGATTAATTTTTCGGCCTGGCCACGAACTGCCTCAGCCTTAGCGCGGGTCGTTTGAAGACGCTCGTGTTCAAACAATTGCTTGATCAGATTACGCCTCAAAGCCGTGCGTTCATCTTTCATCCGACCCAGTTTAACTCCTGATTTTCTATGTCGCATCTCAAACTACTCCGCTTCAGTATCGCTACCATCTTTAAGGTAGCCTTTTTCACGCATTTTCTGGCGCAACTCATCCAGGCTTTTCTCGCCGAAATTGCGAATGGACATCACTGCCTCATCGCCTTTTTCCAACAGTTCAATCACCTCGCCGACCGTGGTGATCCCGGTTCGCTTCAACGAGTTGAATACTCGAACAGAAAGATCAAGGTTTTCGATCGGTGTTTCGATCATTTCACTGGTCAGGCGGCTGCCCTCCTCTTCTTCAAGGGAAATGGCAGCCAGGGTTTCTTCGCTGATGCCGGCCAAATGACGCAGGTGATCAATCAAAATCTTGGCGCTGGTGCTCAGAGCTTCTTCCGGAGCGATCGTGCCATCCGTCCAGATTTCCAGGATCAACCGGTCGTAATTTGTACTCTGCCCGACACGAGCATAACCGACATCCCAATTCACCCGCTTAACGGGGCTGTAGATCGCATCCACCGGCATATCACCAATTGGCAGTTTGCCGATGCGCTCATCTGCCGGCGAGTAACCGGTCCCACGTTCGACGGTCATCTCGATTTCAAGATGGGCGTTGTTATCATCGACCGTAAACAGATAGAGATCCGGGTTCATAATCTCGACTTCCGGCGGCGTGATAATATCGCCGGCCACGACCAAACCGCTCCCCCGCACCTCCAGGTGCAGACGGGCGGTGTCGACATCATAAAGCTTCATCCGCAGCTGCTTGATTTGAAGCATAATCCGGATGACATCCTCGCGTACGCCAGGCACATCGCTGAATTCATGCTGCACATCTGCAATACGGATCGAGGAGACCGCTGCGCCTTCCAAGGAAGACAGCAATACCCGGCGAAGAGCATTGCCCAGCGTGATCCCATAACCGCGCTCTAGCGGGCTGATGACGAACTTGCCATAATTGCGCGCTTCGGCTTCGCGCTCAATCTTCGGCGTAACCATACTACTTAGACCAATCACGGTTCACCTCATCCTTTTTCGGTACCAAGTCCACTTGCTGTACGGAGGGATCGTCTCCGTTCCGCACAGCCCTTGAAACTTTTACACCTGAACCGATTATCGCGAATAATATTCCACGATTGACTGTTCGCTCAGATTGCCATCAATCTCAGAGCGTTCCGGCAGGCGTAGGACTGAGCCCGAGAGGGCTTTTAGATCCCGACTTAACCATGAAGGAACTGGCTTATTCTCAGCGAAATCAGGCAGTTCTTTGAAGTATGTGCGCGTGCGCGAGCCTGTGCGGACAGCGACCGTATCACCTGCCTCGAGAAGCATAGATGGTACATCGGTGCGCCGGCCATTGACTTGGAAATGCCCATGGGTAACCATCAGGCGTGCCTGGGCGCGGCTATCCGCAAAACCAAGACGATATACCACATTGTCCATGCGGCTTTCCAAAATTTGGAGCAGATTTAAACCGGTCAAACCGTGACGAGCGAGGGAAACCTCGTAGTAGCGGTGGAATTGACGTTCGAGAACGCCATAAACCCGGCGCGCTTTCTGTTTGGAGCGCAGTTGACGAGTATAATCCGATTCACGTTTTCGACGGAACTGGCCGCCTTTGCCATGTTGGCCAGGAGCATAGCCGCGCCGCTCGAACGAGCATTTAGGGGTGAAACAACGTTCACCTTTTAAGAAGAGCTTTTCGCCTTCTCGCCGGCATACTTTACATACCGGCCCGCGATA
>JAYRNN010000216.1:0-12380 GCA_041912175.1 Anaerolineales bacterium
GTGAGCTGCCTCCGTAACTGATAAATGGAAATGTCAGGCCGGTGGCGGGCATTAAATTCAAATTCACGCCAATATTAACGATGGCCTGGAATGCCAGCATGGCCGCCACGCCATAACAAATCAACGCGCCGTAGGTATCACGCGAGATACGCGCTGCGCGCAGGATACGGTAGATCACGAATATAAAAACCGCCATAACCAGGACGACCCCAACGAAACCGAACTCCTGGGCCATCGAAGAAAAGATGAAGTCTGACCAGCGCACCTTCAAAAAGCGTAATTGTACCTGGGTGCCGTGCCCATAGCCCTGTCCAAACCAGCCGCCAGAGCCGATGGCGATCAAAGCTTGCTGAAGATTGTAGGTCTCGCCATAGCTGGCGGTGGGATCTGGGAACAAAAAGTTCATAATTCGGCGCTGCTGGTAATCCACCAGGAAAGGAAAAGCGGCTACCGGTATTACAATTGCGGCGCCGGCAAAAACAAGCAAGTGTTTCCAACTTAAGCCGCTGGCAAATAACATCGCAAACCAGATCACCATCATCACAATGGCTGTGCTCAGGTTGGGCTGTAAAAGGATCCAGACGGTGATCCCCATGGCCAGGAACAGGCTGCGAGCGATCGTGCGGATGTCGCCGATCCGGTCGATGTGGTGAGCGAAAAAATTTGCCAGAGAAAGGATGAGCACAATTTTGGCGATTTCTGAGGGTTGGATCAGGATGATGCCGGTATCGAACCAACGCGCTGAGCCAAAAAAAGCCGCGCCGACGATAAATAAGATCATCAGGATGGCAAATGTGCCGATGTATAATGTACGGCTTAATGAAGCCCAAAGGTGGTAGTCGATCGCAGCAGCGCCTAAAATAATTGCAAAGCCAATGACTGCAAAGATAATTTGACGCTGCACCAGGTTTAGATCGACAAGCTCGATATTCCCGGCCACCGCTGAGCGGATCATGGCAATGCCAAAGATGACGAGTAAAGCAACGGCCCCCAGCAGCCAGAAATCGAAATGGCGCCAGGATGAAGTTGAAGATTGTTGCATTGGGTGATAGACCTATTGGCTAAGAACCGCCGATTATCTAACCGGTCCTTTTCCGGTTAACCGGACGCAAGGGGATATCTGCAATCAGGCGTTGCTCGCGTCCATCCTGCGTCATTTCAATCCGTACCGCGTTGGGGTCAATATCCACATGGCGTGAGATGACCGAAATTAACTCGTCCTTCAGGGCATCTAATTTACCAGGGGGCATATCAGTCCGGTCATGGATTAGGACCAATTTCAGGCGCTCTTTGGCCTGATTCGCGCTGTGAGGCTCACGACGCAGCAGACGATCCAGGAAGTTGCTCATTGGTCGCCTCCTGAGCGAAAAAAGCGCGATAGCCGTCCAAAGAAACCACCTTCTTCGTCGAGCTTCATAAATGGCACTTCTTCACCATTCAAACGGCGGGCGATGTTCTTAAAAGCCTGCCCGGCCTTGCTTTTCCCATCCAGGACCACCGGGGCGCCTCGGTTAGCGCTCGTGACGATATTCTCATCGTCAGGGATCAATCCAATCAGATCGATAGCCAACAACTCGAGCACATCATCCACTGAAAGCATGTCGCCACGTTTTACCATAGCCGGTTTGATGCGATTGATCACCAGGCGCGCGGGTCCTTTTTCTTCGGCTTCGACCAGGCCGATAATCCGGTCTGCATCGCGCACGGCCGATACTTCGGGGTTGGTCACCACCAGGACGATATCCGCAGGGGCGACAGCATTGCGAAAGCCGCGCTCGATCCCGGCCGGCGAATCAAGCAGGATCCAGTCGAAATCGGGCCGCAGCTCATCGCATAAGCGGATCATATCGCTCGGTGAGACGGCGCTCTTATCACGCGTTTGTGCAGCCGGGATCAGGTATAAATCCGATAGACGTTTATCGCGGATCATGGCCTGCCGTAGGCGGCAGCGCCCTTCAATAACGTCGACCAGATCATAGACGATACGGTTTTCTAGCCCGAGAATCACATCCAGATTCCTGAGCCCAATATCAGCGTCGATACAGACCACCTTTGCTCCGCCCGAGGCCAGGGCAGCGCCAATATTGGCGGTGGCGGTCGTCTTCCCGACGCCTCCTTTTCCAGATGTAATGGTGACAGCTTTCCCGGCCATTTTCCCTTTCCGCGTTTACTTGGTCTTTTTGGGATCCCAGGGTTCAGCGACTACCTGGCCATTATGTAAGCGCGCCATTTCGGGCTGCGATTTCCCCCGTCGCTGGGGAGTAACTGCGATTTTACCAGCAATGCGAAGCTGCGTAGGCGATAGATCCAAAGCGCATACGATCGCCTCCTGGTTTCCTTCTGCTCCTGCATGGAGCATACCACGTGCATGACCCCATACCAGAATATCACCGCCGGCGGCGACCTGTGCGCCAGGGTTGATATCGCCGATGACAATCACATGCCCTGAGTGCACGATGCTGAATCCAGAACGCAAGGTACGCCGGATTAAGACCGCCGGCTCGCCGCCTTGCAGGTTGGTCTCTAGTTTAGCGACGGTCAGCTCGGGACGTGGCTTGGTCAAACGCGTCGCCAGGCCCAGGGTTTGAGCGGTCTGGATCGTCGTGGGCGAGTCGCCGATGACTGCCCAAAGAGTCAGCTCACGATCGAGGATTTCGCTACGCAGGCGGCCCATCTCAGTGGCCTTAAGCACTTGATTTCCCACGTCAATCGCCAGGCGGGCGCCGCGTAGGAATTCAGCCTGTTCGTCAATCTGTTCCAGCAGCGCTTGTTGGAGCTCATCCCAATTCCCATCGCCAAGGGTCACCAATAACCCTTCTCGGATGCCTTTGATTTGAACGGAAGGGCTCATCGTGCCATTTTCCTATGGGGCTGCGGCGGCATTGTCAACCGCTTTGAGCTCGAAATAGGCATCGAGGGTGCGTCGCACGATTGGACCGGCGACGGTAGAGCCTTCTGTTCCGTTATAAACGAAGGCCACCACGGCAATTTCGGGGTTTTCGTATGGCGCGAAGGCGACCGTCCAGGCGTGGGTTGGCCAGTTGCCATACTGGCAGCGGTTTTGGGCTTGGGCATATTTATCGCAATATTCTGCAGTACCGGTCTTGCCAGCAACGGCAACGGCTTCGTTTTGAAAATGTTTGACGAGCGTGCCCTCTGTGACTGCCAGGCGCATCCCTTCGCGCACTTTTTGCAAAACCCAGGGCTGCACGGTTTTCTTCTGACCAGCGATGGGTTCGCAGCCGCGCACCGTCGTTTCACCATATTCTTGAATAACTGGATCTTTGGTGAGGTCCCATTTCAAATGCGGGCTGAAGGGTGAAACCTGGTAGCTGTCCGAAGTGGGTTGGTCAACAAGGTCGCCTTCCGCGGTACGCCATTTGGGCGCCACATTGCCCTCGCTGTCCAGCACCTCATGGATCAATGTGGGTTGCATATACTTCCCATCATTGGCAATAATGGCGGCCGATAACAATACTTGCAAAGGAGTGGCCAGCACGTAACCCTGTCCTACGCTGGAGATATAGGTATCCCCAGAGGACCAGCTTTCGGAGTTGTTGATGCGTTTCCAGCGTGGATCTGGCAACAGCCCGTCTTCCTCGTCGGGGAGGTAAATCCCGGGCGCGTCCCCATAACCGAGCGCTTCGGCGTATGTTTTTAAGCGGCAAATACCCAGGCCTTCTGGCACCTCATCTTTATAACCGCCGCCCACCTTATAAAAATATACGTTACTGGAATTGGCCAGGGCATGGACGAAATCCAAATGTCCGAAGCCCGCCTTATTCCAGTCCACAAATTCACGCGATTTCCCAGGATCGTTGGCGTAATACTTCTCGGTGACTTCAAGTTTAGGGGGCGTCTCGATGATCTGGTCGGGCGTGACAACTCCTTCATTCAATCCGCCAGTGGCAGTCGCCAGCTTGAAAACGGACCCGGCTGGCAAGACGTCTCCAACGGCATGGTTCAGGAGTGGATTGGTTGGATCTTTGATTAATTGATCGTAATAATAAGCCGGGATAAAACGCGTCATGCGTTGGTTCTCATAATTCGGGTATGAGACCATGGCCAGGATTTCACCCGTCTTTGGGTTGATGGCAATCACCACGCCACTGGAATAAACCGTTTTTCCAAAGTAATTATTCCAATCTTGCATTTCGTTTTTCAGGATGGTTTCGACCGATTCCTGAAAGCGCGTATCGATGGTCAGACGCAGGTTTTCTCCAGATTGGGCGGCTTCCGGCTGCTCAATATCCGGACGTGTCACCTGGCCGGCCACGTCAATCTCGGAGACGCGCCGTCCATTCTTGCCGGCCAACAAATCATTGTATTGCAGCTCTAACCCTGCATAACCCACTTTATCCCGGTTCGGGTCGAAACCGGCCGCACGATATTCCGCTTCCTGGTTAGCAGGGATAGGCCCTAAAAAACCGATCAAGTTCGCAGTCAACGAGTTCGTAGGATAATCACGAATAGGTTGAATATCAACCGATATGCCGGGCCAATCACTGGCTTTTTCTTTTACGACCATGGCGATCTTCTCAGAAACGTCGCACTTCACCTTGACAGCAGTGTATGGTTGAGATGACGTGCCATAATCGGCAATCTGCTGGATGCCATGGTTCGAAATACAAGGGACATATGGATCTTCCAGGCTGATCTCACCGCGATTGACCGGCAGGCCGATAAAATCGGATAGTTCGCGGAAAATCTGCTGTGTCGCCCCATCATCGTCAGGCAAATTGGCCGCGGTGAGCACGATATTATAAGATGCCACGTTACGTGCCAGGATCGTCCCGTTGCGGTCATAGATGATGCCGCGCAACGCAGGAAGATTGAACACTTCAACGCTGTTATCTTGGGCTTTGGCTATCCAATCTTTTGTTTCAACGACCTGCAGCAGAAACAATCGTACAATAAAAGCGCCGAACACAAGCGCCAGAGCGATTAAGAATACCCAAACTCGCCCGGGTTTTAATTGGTTTTTCAATTTTGGTGTGTCTATCATATCTTAGCTTAGGATTACGAAACGATCCAACTCTATGCTTCCAACTCTTCCGGATACGCCCATCTGGCGAGATCGGCCAGTAGGAAAAAAATCGGGATTGCCAGAATCAGGTTCAAAACCACACTTGGCAAGGTAATCAAATTCAAGGTCTGTTGTAACGGCAGCGAAGCGCCGGCAATCCGTAGGGCGACGATCATGATCAAATGAGTCAGAAGGGTCAGGATAAATGTGGCAATGAACATGGCTAGGATTGGCGCCCGCCAGACCCGCTTCCGAAGCGCCAGCGCGACTGCTACAGCAATCAGATAGCTCAGCATGGCCGCCCAAAAAGGCTGTGCAGAAACAAGACCGACGAATAATCCACCGATTATACCCCATTGCCAGGCGGTCTGTACACGTTTTTGTAAGGCCCAGGCGATAACTACTAATAAAACGAGATCGGCAGCCCCATGCAGCAGTGGAAATCGGCTGAAGATAGCCGATTCAAGGAGTATTAATACGCCAATAATGGGGATAGCAATCAGGCTAGCAATCATAATGCTACCTGCCTCTTATCTTTCAAATTCGCTAGGGCTCAGCAGTTGGCTCCAATGGAGTAATATCCACCGGCCGGAAATTGGTGATCACCAGGACAATTCCCAATTGTTTGAAATCTACTACTGGCTGGATCGAAGCTGTTTGGAACAAATCGGTGTCCCGGCTGCGTACGCCAGTGACCTGGCCAACCAGAATATCCGGCGGATAATTCCCACCCAGCCCAGATGTCATCACCAGGTTACCTGTCTGCACATCGGCTGACTGAGGGATCATTTCGAGAGAGGCGTCTCCAGTGATGCCTCCTTGCACCACGGCCTGCGCCCCAGATGGATCGATACGCGCATTAACGGATGATCCAGCGTCGGTGATAAACTGGACGCGCGCCGCTCCGGCCGTCACGGCGGCGATGCGCCCTACCAGGCCCTGTTGGGTTACGACCGGCATACCGCGCCGCAAACCGTCATCAGAGCCGCGGTTAATGATTGCATATTGTAAAAATGGGCTCAGGTCACGCCCAATCACCGAGGCGGCTACATAGCGATATTCCGGGTTTACGCGGGCAAAATCAACCAAAGCAGAAAGCACGCGCGTTTCAGCGATTTGTTGTTTCAAGGAGATAATCTCGGCTTGCAGACGCGAGACTTCGGCTTCCAAATCCGTATTCCGCTGGCGCAGCCTGTTGAGGTCTTGGGGAGAGTTAACATAATCCTGGATGGCGGTAAAGCGGGTCGATAACCAGGTTTGAGCAGTGATCATGGGGCTTAATAGATATCGTGAGACCGGTGTGAGGTAGCCCCCTAAGGCCAGCACAATCAGCCCAATCGCCATCGTAACGAGCACGATGGTCTGCAACGTTCTTGATGTGGTTGCTTTCATTAACTAATCAATTATGGCGCGTACTGCCGCGTTCTAAACCAACCAAAAGGCGGCGAAGACCGTCATAATTTTCTAGAATCATACCACAACCGCGCGCCACGCAGCTCATTGGGTCTTCTGCCACCCAGGAGCGCACCTTTAATTCGTCCGTCAAACGTTTATCCAAGGCCTGGAGTTGCGATCCGCCGCCAGCCAGGCAGATGCCCGTATCCATCAGATCAGCGATAATTTCTGGCGGGGCTTCGTCGAGTGCATCTCGGACAGTATCGATAATTGTCTGCAAGGAGCCTGAAATGGCTTCCCGGATTTCCACCGAGGAGACCTCGACGCCTTCTGGTAGGCCCGTGATCAGGTTTCGGCCGCGCAACAGCATGGTCTGTTCTTCAGGGAGATGGTAGGCAGATCCAATCTGAATTTTTGCCTGTTCCGCCATCCGCTCGCCAATCAACAGGTTATATTTATTGCGCATATATTGGACGATGTCTTGGTCCATCTCGTCGCCGGCCACGCGCAAAGAGCGCGAAACGACGATTCCTTGCATCGACATAATGGCGACTTCTGACGTACCGCCGCCGATATCCACAATCATGCTGCCTCGAATTTCGTTGACGGGCAGGCCGGCGCCCAGGGCTGCCGCGACCGGTTCTTCGATTAAACCCACTTCGCGCGCCCCGGCAGACATCGCAGCATCATAAACAGCACGCTTTTCAACCTCGGTGACCCCAGACGGGATGCCAATAACCACCCGCGGCCGCGGCACAGGCACGATGCTCTGCTCATGCGCCTTGCCTATAAAATAATACAACATCGCCTGGGTTATTTCAAATTCGGAAATTACTCCATCGCGCAGAGGGCGGACGGCAATCACGTTAGCCGGCGTGCGGCCGACCATCTCCTTGGCTTCGGTGCCAATCGCCAGCGGTTCGCGCGTTCGTTTGTCAATCGCCACCCAAGACGGCTCGTTTATCGTGATGCCTTTGCCACGCACGTTCACCAATGTGTTGGCGGTGCCCAGATCGATACCGATATCCAGGGAGAAGAAACCGAGCAGCCAGTTTAAAGGGTTGAAAGCCAACGAAACTCCTAAGCGAGTTGAAAGTCACAGGATAGAGGGGCGGTTCGATCCTTCGAGATTATACCATTTTGCATTCTGTTGTGTTAGCCGTCCAACAAAATGCACATTTTATAAAACACGGCGCGTGTTTTATAAAATGTGCATCGATGCGAAGCATCAGAACGATCAAAACATCAAGTCGTTGACCATCTGGATCGTCTCAGGCTTGGGACGAATGCGCTCTTCGGTCAGCCGGTTGAGCGGAGTCTGGGTCAGGTTATAGATGTCCATCAGCGATGGTTGTACCGGATCAATATAGATCAAGCCGGTCAGCAACCATTGCTTGGTATTCGCCTCTTCCAGGATACGCATGGCTTCCGTACGATTGGTTGGGTCATATTCATGTTCAAGCTTTTTCAAAATCACCCGCGAACCGTCGTGCATGGTGACCTCTTTAACTTCGCCTTCTCCATACTCCACCATGATTTCTTCGGCCTTTGGGACATATGATAGCTCGTGCAGAGCAACTTCATGCTCCTTGCCCCATGCATAGGATTGGACAGAATCATCCTTATTATTAAAGGTGACACAAGGGCTGATGATATCCAATACGGCAATGCCATCATGGCTGAGGGCGGCTTTAATTAGCTCTTTGACCTGCCTGGGATCGCCAGCAAAGGAACGCGCCACGAACGTGGCATTGCCCACCAAAGCCTCCCAAGCGATATCGATCGGCATATAAGGATTGGTGCCTTGCGATTTTAGCTGTAAGCCTTTATCGGCGGTGGCTGAGAATTGTCCCTTGGTCAGGCCATATACGCCGTTGTTTTCAATGATATATACCAGAGCAAGGTTACGCCGGATGACATGTTTGAATTGTCCCATTCCGATGCTGAGTGAGTCGCCGTCGCCGCTGACTCCAATCCCATGTAACGTATGGTCGGCAAACAGTGCTCCGGTCGCCAGGGACGGCATGCGCCCATGTAAGCCGTTAAAGCCAAAAGATCGGTTAAGGAAGTAAGTCGGGCTTTTACTCGAACAACCGATACCGCTAAATTTAATTATATTTTCAGGCACGATATCCAGTTCGTAACAGGCGGCGATGATCTGGCTCGAAATCGAGTTATGCCCGCAGCCCTGGCACAGCGTGCTAGGGTTGCCGCGGTAATCCGCTTTACTCAGACCGGCCAGATTGACTTGGGCGCGTGAGGTCGTGTTTCGATCGTCCATGATTATTTGTTCTCCTTTGCAAGGATGGCATCGCACACCAGGTTGGCAGTTGGCGGCAAACCATCAGTATATGCGATTGAGATCAATTTCAAGGCCTGCTCGGGATATTCCAGGGTCAGCAGTTGGTGAAGCTGGCCGTCCCGGTTGAGTTCAATCACATAGCAGCGTTCATGCTGTTGAATGAAAGTTCCAACTTCCTCGGTGAAGGGAATGGCGCGCAAGCGCAACGAATCAATTGGCATACCCGTCTCGGAAAGTTGGAAGCGCGCCTCTCTAATCGCCGGTTCCGTCGAGCCGAAGAAAATCACACCGACCGGATTACCTGGGGCGGATTCAATTTCAGGCTTAGGCAGGTACTGACGGGCGGTTTGGAATTTCTTCTTCAGCCGGTCGAGCAAATTATGCCAGACCAGGTTATCTTCGGTATAACGCGCCATTTCATCGTGACCCGTGCCACGAGCAAAATAGGGCGCGGCGGGATGCCGGTTTCCCGGTACCGAACGATACGGGATGCCATCGCCGTCAACATCCTTGTAGCGACCCCATATTCCACCCAGCTTCTCCAGATCGCTCTCCCACAGCACCTTGCCGCGATCCATCGGTTGGTCCGGGTACGCAAAAGGTTCTGTCATCCACTGATTCATACCAAAATCTAAATCGCTCAGCACAAACACCGGGGTCTGCACCCGCTCGGCGATGTCGAAGGCCTTCCAACCGAACTCAAAGCATTCGCATACCGAGCCAGGCAGCAACACGATGTGTTCCTGGTCGCCGTGCCCCATAAAATACGCAAAGCGTAGATCGCCTTGGGCAGTGCGGGTGGGGAGACCAGTGCTAGGGCCGACGCGCTGCACGTCCCAAACCACCAACGGCGCCTCTGCAAAATAGGCCAATCCAGCATACTCGGCCATCAAGCTCAGGCCTGGACCCGATGTCGAGGTCATTGCGCGTAAGCCCGAGAAGCCTGCGCCAACCGTCATACCGATTGCTGCCAGCTCATCCTCTGATTGCACCACGGCAAAGGTATTCTTGCCTTCCTCAACCGGGTCCTTGCGTAATTTTGGCAGGTATTCGTTCAGCGCTTCGGCCAGGCTGGAAGCGGGGGTGATCGGATACCAGGCAACGAACTGCACGCCGCCGTATATCGCCCCCAACGCAGCAGCGGTATTGCCATCGGCCATAATAAACCCTTGCGTCGCTTCCATCACTGCTACCCGGTAAGGGTCCTTCTTTTCTAGATTTTCGGCGGCCCAATCATAAGCTGCTTTAATTACACCGTAATTCAAGTCAATTGGTTTCTGTTTGCCTTTGAAGTGAAAATCCAACGCTTTGTAGATCATTTCCATATCAATGCCAAGGCTTTGCGCAACCACGCCTACGTAAACCATGTTGGCGATGTAATCGCGTAAATCGGAAGGCGCCCCAGAGGCAGTTGCAAGGCGCTTGACCGGCATCGGATAGGCCGCGATATCCTGGCGGTTGATGGGCAACTTGATATCATCGGCATAAAAGAAAGCGCCGCCCGCCACCACGTTGCCCAAGTCACGGACAAACGTGGCCGGGTTCATAGCGACAACGACTTCCTGCACATCTCGGCGCGCCAGGAAGCCGTCTTTGCTGACCCGGATGGTATACCAGGTGGGTAAGCCTTGGATATTGGAGGGGAACAGATTCTTGCCTGAAACCGGTATGCCCATCTTGAAGAGGGCGCGCAGGATGGTCAGGTTGGAAGTCTGGCTTCCTGAACCGTTGACTGTGGCCACCGTAATCGAAAAGTCGTTGATCACCGAGCCTCTCTCGACCGCGTGCTGGGGTATTTCTATGGTTCTTACTGCAGACATAATTCCTCCTGGTCTTGATCATTATCGTTTTCATGACTTTGCTGCGTAATGCCACGAAAACAAAAAAACAATTTTACGGGCGTTGGTAGAGCATATCATTATGCTCGAGCAGTGTCTGGTAACCTGCGGCATAATCACCGCAACAGATGGCCTCGACCATCGCACGGTGATACTCCCATACTTCTTGCAAGAATTTGATATCCGTATACACGTTGAGACCCACTTCTTCATAGGCCTCCCAGTAGGCCTCCAATAGGCCTTGAACGAAGGGGTTCCCAAGACGGCTGTAAATCGTCAAATGCAGGCGGCGGTGTTCCAGGTGCGGAATTTGTACCGGCGAGCCGCCCAGCTTTTCCATTGCCTGGACAATCAAGTTCTGCAAGTCCTGGTGATCTTCAACAGTGAGACAACGGACGGCCTGATACCAGAAGGCCGCTTCGATTTGGTTACGGAGTTCAGCAAAGGCAGTAAAGTAAGCCCCATTCAAATGAAGTGCGTACGAGAGACTCTGGTTCACCGCTGGAAAGAACGAATAAGGCAGGCGACGAATTCCCGTGTGAGGACGCACCTCCACCAGGCCGAGCGCTTCGGCGACTTCCAATTGCTCGCGCAAGCTGGCAACGCCCACGCCAAGTTCTTTGCTCAACTCAGTAAGAGACGGAATGGAAGGGGATTCGATCTCACCACTGCCGTTTTGGGCAGGAGAGGAGACCAGATAGTTGAGAAAATCGGATGAGAGGCGCGGGTGAGTATCCATACGGTTAATTCTATTAATCAGATTAATTAGAGGTATTTTATCACGTGGAGATTAGAGTGTCAAGCAAGCCATCGTTGAGGCGGTAAAAAAATCCCTAACAACTTGGACTATAATTACTCTTTCGCATCCGTCGCAATCGATTGTGGAGATATCCGGTTATGCATCGTCTGACGAGGGGTCTATTTATCACCGCAGGGCTTAGCCTGGTCAGCCTGGTTCTATACCTCGGGAGTTTGTACTGGCGAGAGCCGCGAAATGTGTTCGATCTCTCGCCGCTCCGTCTGGCGACCTATTTGGGGTTGATTTCCCTCGCCGGCGCATCCCTGGCCGGGGCAATCGTGTTTTGGAAAAAGCCAGATTGGGAGTTGAAGATTGAGCGGACCATTGAACAGCAACTTGAGCGCGCCTGGCTGCGCGAGGGGCTTTTGTATCTTGGTGGATTGATCGTCCTGGTATGTGGAATCCCATTGATTACTTGGATCATCGGCCGGGACCGTCGCTTTGAAGCGCCATTCTTGCGCTATTTCTGGCTACTATTTTTACTGATCGCCCTGGTCATCCTGGCGATCTTTATCATCGCTCCAAAACCACGAAGACGACGCTGGTTGGCATCGGTTTTCTTGTCAGTCCTGTTTTTCAGCCTCGGGCTAGCCATCCAAACCACGCTCCTCGCCCGTTTGACAACTGCTGCTTTCACAACCACCCGGAGCGTGGCGTTTTTGAACCAGTGCATCTGGGTGATGATCATCTGGCCGCTGTGTTTCAGGCTCGTAACCTTGCCGCGAAGCGAACAGCTACTTTGGATGATGGTCCTGATCATGACGTTTGGCGTATGGATAATCGCCTGGGCCATGCTGCCGCGCAAACTCAGCCATCTTCAACCGGTACTGGCTTTCTACACGCCTATTATTATCTTTGGGGCGCCGCTGCTGGCCGGGTCTCTCATGTTTGGGTGGAATTTTCTTTTGCGCGTGACACAAAGGAAGATTGATTGGATCGCCAAAGGGGTCACCCTCGGCGCCCTGGTTGTACTGGCGTTTTTTTATTATCAAGGCGCACTGAAACATGCTCAAACGGTTA
>JAYRNN010000217.1:0-48200 GCA_041912175.1 Anaerolineales bacterium
ACCACCTTTCCAGATGAAGCCTGGTTATTCATTAACGTAATCATGACCAACGACTCTGTCGCCCAACTCAACGCGGCTTTCATCTCGGATTTGTTTCACCGACCGGTGACGATTATTCAAAATTCGACCCAATCCTTGTTTGTCGACCTGACAGAATGCGCGTTCGGCAAGGTTTGGAAGAACGAATGGCGCGATGTTCAAGAGGCTTCGGCCAAAGCTTTCCCGCCTCTTTATGACGCCTTAAAGAGTCCTTCCAAGAAAAAAGTCGTTGTGATTGCTCATTCCCAAGGGACGATCATTATGAGCGTGGTCCTGGCAATGCTCAAATCGAAGACCATCGCTGCCGGTACATTCCAGCAGACAGCCGTTAGCACGGAAGCCGCTGCCGAAGCAGAGCAGCCTTTCTCAATGCTGGCGCCGTCGGGTTACGCTGGGCCGGAGATCGTTTTCCCTTACCAGGGAGATCTCGACGCGGATGATTTTGAACCGCTTGATATAGACGAGCTAGCCAAACTCGAAATATACTGCTTTGCAAATTGTGCGAACACTATGACGTATTTTGCTGCGCCATCCATAGGGCGTAATCCAATCCCTTGGATTGAAAATTTTGGAAATGAATATGATATTGTCGCTCGACTCGGGATGCTTGCGCCAGACCAGGAGCATACAGGCATCGCGATTGATGGGCCGATCTATATGAAGCGCAATGCCTGGGGACATATGCTGAATGAACATTATCTGAAGGAAATCGAACGCGCGCAGAGGGTGCGCTTAAAGAAGGGTGGCCAGGGCCGAAACAATACTTCACCCTACCGCCAAGTGGGCATCGATCCAAACATCGTACCCCAAACACCGCGTCTTTACGCGTATATCAATGGAGGCGCGCCAGGTTGAGAGCTAAATGTTATCGGGTGACCGCATTGATAAAATCGGCCAGGCAGCCGTAAGCCGTGGTCTGGGGACCAGGGTTTTCTTCAATGATCGACAGCCTGCCCAGCACATCTGTCTCTAATTGCAGGATACTGGTTGTGCCTTCAACCGAATACATCGGTGATCCTCGATCCACCAGCTCTGGCCGCACGGTAGCTTGAACCCGATCTCCATCTCGCAAAGCGGAGCAAATCAACTTCCAGCGTTTACCCTGGCTAACCGCTTCTGCAACTGCTTTCTGCGTTATCTGACGGATGCCCTGGCGTTCAACTTGCTGCGGCTTCAACGGTATGCCCATCATTACGGTCGTCAACGCAGCCACCTTCACGGAGGCATCCCAACCGTCAATATCTCCGCTGGGGTCCGTCTCCGCAATCCCAATTTTCTGAGCATAAACGACGGCTTGATCAAAGCTATCCCCCTGCTCCATACGCGTCAAGATCAGGTTGGTGGTGGAATTAAGCACGCCTTGAAATTTGTATAACTGGGCAGCGGGGAGCGTATCTCGGAACAGCGAAAAGATTGGCGCTCCATCCATCACCGCCGACTCGAAAAAGAACCTGACGCCCTTTGAGCGAGCAAGGTCCGTTAAGTGACGATAGGCATGCACCACCGGACCTTTATTGGCCGTGACGACATGCATCCCTGCCGTGAGGGCTTGCTGGATGTAATCCACGGCTGGTTGCCCGGAAGCATAATTGACTGGGGTGTTTTCGAAAAGAACATCTGCCCCACAGTCGCGGATAAAATCGAAAGTGCTGGACGGAGGCAGATTGGCTGAAAATTGGTCTAGCGATGCGCCTTCTTCAAGCACAACTAGCGCTTCCTGCAGGTCAATTCCACCTGGATGAATAGCTACGCCGTGGCGGCCTGTGGCAATCCCCATCGCGGAGAAAGACAGGTCATAACGCTGTTGCAACTCAGCCTGTTTGTCGAGTAAAAGGCGCGCCAGTGACTTTCCAACATTTCCAAAACCCAAAAAAGCTAAATTGTAATGGGGCATTGGGAGCTCCTAAAAGTGATTAGATTTGCGGCCAGGGGTAAGGTCGCCGAAATGGATCGGGGTTCGGAAAACAATCCGAAGAAAGTAGAATATCTGTCCGTTGAACGAGGGCGCGTATTTCCGAAGGGCTGATGTATTCGGCGAGTTGGGCAGGCAGACTATCCGTCGCGCTCCGGGGAAGATCCAGTTTTTCTCGCAGGCGCTTAAGATCTCCGAAAAGATCGTTCGGAATGGGCTCGCCTACAAAATCCCAGATCACGGTGCGTAACTTATCCTCTACATTGAAACAAAGTCCATGATCGATCAGCCACAGATGGTCCTGCGGATCCTTCAGAACATGGCTGCCTTTTCGATCAGCGTTGTTAATCAGCAGATCGAAGAGCACTGTGGGACGTAAACGTTGGCGGTCATCTTGTTCGAAATTGAAATAATGATAACCCGGGTCATGCTCAATGTACCATTGTAATGAGCCGCCGCCGACAGGCGCCTTTTTGCGATAAACCGTAGGCGGCACCAAAGCCCAGCCCAGAAAAGCGCTCAGAACGTAAGCAGCCGCCTCCCTTCGCCCCAGACTGGCCGCGGGGAAATCCCAAAGCGGTCGCTCGCCACGGGTCGGTTTATAGACAGCCTTATGACGATCGCCGTCGTATTCGATCTCGACCAGGAAAGTGTAATTGGAGCCCCAAAGAAACTCCCCCTGAACTTCAACTTTTCCCTCCCGAAGGATGGAAAGCATTTTGTCTTCTGATAGATCCATCACCAATACTCTGCTATTGGAATACCAAATAAAAAATAATCAATCCCGTTTGCGGTCGTCAAAACCCATTTAATGCTTATGACCGTTCTTTTTAGGGCAGAAGTGACCTTCTGGTTCAATCGGTTCGCCACACTGCGGACAAATTGGGCGGCCGCGGGCAGCGACATCGATGCCCCAACGACACATGGCGCGGACCTGCGAACGCGTACACCAAAAGCGTACAATACTGGCCTCTTCAGCCGATTGCTCTTCTCCTACGAACTCGCGCGCCACCAAAACAACCAGGTCATGATCAGAATCATAACCGAGTCCCATTTCGCCTACCCGAAATAGTGGATCGAGCGGGGGTTTAATCCTCATTTTCTGTTCGTCATAATCAACCGAAGCCTCTGGCAAATCCGGAAACTGCTCGCTAACCTCTGCTAAAAATTGCTCGAGCCCGACGGCTAGCGTTTGGATTTGCACTTTTTCGACAATTAATGTAATCGTGCGCTCATTCTGCCAGCCTTGAAGGTAAAAAATACGTTTTCCTGGTTGGCCAATTGCATCCGTTGTGATATGAGTGATAGGGTTGAGATCAATTTCTACGGGGGACATAATACCTCCTTGTTCGTGGAAGGATTATACTCATAAAGTCTTGTAAGGGCTACTAGCGGGATCGATGTTTAATGCCAGCAGCCTGGCGCCTGTTTCGGTGAGGAATAAAGCCGTGATCGAGCCTGGGGAAATGCTTAAGCGTTGGAACATGTCCAAAGGCAAACCGATAAAAAAAGCTACAGCTAATTTGATTGGATCGGCATGCGAAACACAAGCGACAACATCTTTTGGCTCATAAAATTTAGAGAGCGAACTCAGTTCAGCAATGATACGGGATTGTGCAGCGGAGAAACTCTCGCCTCCCGGGAATTGAAATAACGACGGCGCCGATTGTACAATCTTCCATGACTTTAAGCGGCTCAATCCTTTTAATTTTTGATCTTGCCATTCGCCGTAATCTGTTTCAATTAATCCGGGGCGCTGGATCACCTCCAGGTTCAACGCGCTGGAAATCGGCTCGGCGGTCTCCAGCGCCCGCTCGAGGGGGCTACTGTACAAGGCTTTGATCGAGTCGCCTTTCAATCGCTCTGCCAGGGCAAGAGATTGGGCGCGTCCCGCTTCATTTAAATGAATTCCCGGTAGGCGACCCGCGAGGCGGCCTCTTTTGACATATTCATTTTCTCCATGGCGGATTAACAAAAATAATGGCATCTTAGCTTGATTGGCTCCCGGTAAGGCTGTGTTTACGTTTGATATCCTGGATTTCTTCTTGAGAGAGGGCTGGGATGTCATCTCGCCGGATGATCCCCAGGGCCTGGCGTTGGGCATCTCGCCAGCGCGCCAGGCGTTCCTGGACTTGCGCTTCATATCCCTGGATAGATGGCTGGTAAAAGTAGGTCCCTAAAAGCGCTTTCGGCAAATACTGTTGCGGCAAAAAATGGTCCGGATCCTCATGTGGATACTGGTAACCTTTCCCATCTCCCAGAGCGCGCGCATCCCGATTTGCATCCCGCAGATGCTGCGGAACACCGGTGATACCTTCCTGTTCAATCAACTGAAAGGCTTTGAAATAAGCGCCGGCAGAATTGGACTTCGGAGCAGTCGACAGGTAGAGGGTTGCTTCGACGATTGGGTAAACTCCTTCTGGCAAACCCATGTAATCGAAAGCCTGGGCGGCCGCATTGGCGACCACCAAACCCAGCGGGTCGCCCAACCCAATATCCTCGCCAGCCAGAATTAGCAGGCGGCGTAGGATAAAACGAGGGTCTTCGCCAGCATAGAGCATTTTTGCCAGCCAATAAAGCGCCGCGTCCGGGTCGGATCCGCGCACCGATTTAATGAAAGCTGAAATTGTATCATAATGAGCATCCCCATCTTTATCATAGAGCACGGCGCGGCGTTGAATAGACTCTTGGGCAACCTCCAGCGTTACGTGAATACCCTCGTCAGATCCAGGCAGCGTGCTTTCAACTGCCAGTTCCAGGGCGTTTAAAGCGTTGCGCGCATCTCCTCCGGCGACGTGGATCAGATGCTTCAAGGCAGCCTCATCGACCTCCACCTTTCGACTGCCATAACCACGCTCGGGGTCTTGCAAAGCGGAGTGCAAGATTTTCCGCAAATCATGGTCGGTTAACGCTCGCAGTTGAAAGACACGCGAGCGAGATACCAAGGCACCGATGACTTCAAAATAAGGGTTCTCGGTTGTAGCGCCGATTAAGGTAATTGCGCCATTTTCAACGTGCGGCAGCAGCGCATCTTGTTGGGCCTTGTTCCAGCGATGAACCTCATCCACAAATAAGATCGTGCGTTTGCCATATAACTTACGTCGCTCGACTGCCTTTTCGATCACGTCTCTCAGTTCTGGCTTGCCAGCCAGTACAGCCGAAAGGGTCTCAAAATGGCTCTTGGTCAGGTTGGCAATCACCATCGCCAGCGTCGTTTTGCCGGTGCCAGGCGGCCCCCATACGATGATCGATGAAAACAAACGGTCCGCTTCGATCGCCCGACGCAGGAGTTTGCCGGGTCCAACGATTTCTTCTTGACCGATAAACTCATCCAGCGTGCGTGGGCGCATCCGAGCCGCAAGAGGAGCCTCGCTGCGCATGCGGTCGTTCATGGCGTGGGTGAAAAGGTCCATGCGAAGATTATAACGCCGGGTATGGGCAGGGGCAAGGAGTATAATATGCTCTAATCCTCCTCCCATCTTGATAAAATATGAAGCAAGATCAAATTTCGATGATTGACGGACCGCTCATTACCGGGCTTGGTTTTCGCCATTTTCAGGGCGAATGCGATTTACCGCACATTGCTGCAGTGCTCACCGCCAGCGAAAAAGCAGACAGGATTGAACGACAAGTCACCTCCCAGAATATCGCATCCGCCTTTCAACACCTGATCAATTGCGATCCTTTCCAGGATTTAATCATTGCAGAAATCAATTCTGGGGTGGTTGGTTATGCAAGAGGCTGGTGGGAAGATGAGTCACTTAATGAACGACTGTATAAAATTTCCGGCTTTGTGATTCCAGAGTGGCGCCGCAGAGGCATCGGGCGAGCCATGCTAACGTGGGTAGAAAATCACCTGCGGGCCAGCGTCACACTGCATCCAACTGAACGAACCCAACTTTTCCAAGTGAATAAGGAATATTTTCAGGAAGGTAAAGCAAAGTTACTTGAGAGCGCCAGGTACAGACCTGTACGCTATTTCTATGCGATGGTACGACCCAACTTGGATGATATTCCAGAGTGGCCGCTGCCTGCCGGCCTTTCTATACGACCGGTTTCGGCAGAGCAGTATCCGGCGATCTGGAAATCTGTGGCTGAAACCAGCCAAGATGAGTGGGGCTATACAGCGCCATCCGAGGAAGATTTTCAAGAATGGTTGAGCCAGCCTCATTTCCAGCCTGATCTGTGGCAGATTGCGTGGGATACAGCCAACGAGCAACCTGTTGGGCACGTAATGACCTATATACACGAGGAAGAAAACCAGCAATTCAAGCGAGCGCGCGGTTATACCGAAGGCATCGGTGTTGTTCGGGCTTGGCGGAACCGTGGCCTGGCGAAAGCCCTGATCGGGCGCAGCCTGCGCGCTCAAAAAGAAGTTGGGATGTCCGAATCCGCTCTTGTCGTTGATAGCGATAGCCAAAGCAATGCAACCCGCCTGTACGAGTGCTGTGGTTTTCAGGTAGTAGGCTGCAGCACGATTTACCGAAAACCTCTTGATTTAGTTGAGTGATTCTCGAACATCCTTCACAAGCAGGACCGTTTTAATGGTGAAAAGGTCCATCAATCCAACTCTTTAAAAGGATTGATCACCTGTACATCATTATAAATCTGGCCATGATTCAAATCCTCAGACAGCAATTTCTTGCAGCCCAGGCTGGCAGCGCTTTGCACCACCTGTGCATCCCAAAACGCTAACTGGTAAGTCTGTTGAAGATCACTAGCCCGCAGTAAATCATCGACTTTAGGCGCGTGTAAACGCCATTGCGCCAGGTCGGCCACGATCTGCCGCGCTGTTTGATGATCCAGCGGAGCGATAATCTTGCGAGTAACCGTGACGAAAAATTCCTGCAACACCTGAAGACTGAGGCAGCCGTTTTCGAATTCCCAACACGTTTCCATCAGTCGAGCTGCCAGATTGTGTTTTTGCCCGGCCGATCGGTCATACGCATAAACCAGGATGTTGGTATCCAGAAAATAAACCGCCTGGGGATCAACGTTCATGCAGGTCTCCTCGCTTCCATGTCATCTCTCCCTGCGTGCCCAGGTCCAGCCCGCTTTTGAGCAATGCCAAACTGCGGCTCCGCGCCTGCTCGTAAGCTTCATGGTGTGCGACCAGGTCGGCCAGCGTTTGAGTCAACAAGCCGGAAAGTGAGGTGTTTTTTTGCACGGCGAGAATCTTAGCCTTGCGCAATACATCCTTAGGGATAGCCAGGGTTACATTTTGGGTGGTTTCCATATCAACCTCCGAAGCCAAAGTCTTCACGCAATATAGTATATCACGTATATACGTGAAACACGAGATAGGAATGCTAAAACAGTTTGATAAATAAAATAATTATGATATATAATTAGTAAATTCTTAATAAAAGGAGGCTGTTTAAT
Organism: Anaerolineales bacterium; assembly: GCA_041912175.1. Classification (GTDB taxonomy): domain Bacteria; phylum Chloroflexota; class Anaerolineae; order Anaerolineales; family UBA4823; genus CAZAGA01. The sequence continues at coordinate 7,334 of JAYRNN010000217.1, forward strand.
TAATGGTATCCCCCTTATCGGTTCAATTACGTGAAGGCACAAAAGAGGCGCACCGCGCGGCTGAAAAATCTCCCTTCATGCAGGTATTCTTCGCCGGGCAATTATCGGTAGAAGATTATCGCGCCTTCCTTGTTCAGCTATTTCATCTCTATACAGCATTAGAAGAACAACAAGAACGCCATCAGGCGCATAAAGTGTATGGAAAAATCTTTTCTCCGATCCTGTATCGTCGGAAAGCGCTCGTACAAGATCTAAATTTTTACTTCGATGGCTCTGACTGGATAAAAACGCACCCCCAGCAGGCGACGACAGACTATATCGAGCGTATCCGCAGTCTTGCAGAGGGGTGGACTGTAGGATTGGTCGCCCATCATTATACACGCTACATGGGCGACTTATCCGGCGGCCAGGTTTTGAAACGAATTGTCGCCAAAACCTATCAATTAACTACAAGCGAAGGGTTGGCTTTTTACACGTTCTCACAGATCACAGACCACGCACAATTTAAAGATGCATACCGGGAACAGCTCGATTCGATGCCGATTGATCCAGCAGCTGCCCAAAAAATTGTCGATGAGGCAAATGTCGCCTTTGCGTTAAACCAGGCTTTATCTGACGCAATGCTTATTTCGCAACCCGCCCATCCGGTAATACCAGCGGCGTTCCATATTCCGGGTGTTGAATAACATTTACCGGGATGTGATAGATTGCAGCTAAGTTCGCAGAAGTAATCACCTCAGCAGGCGAGCCGGCAGCGAAGATTTTTCCTTGAGCGAGTAATGCCACACGGTCTGTATAGAGGCTGGCCAGGTTGATATCATGCAAGATCATCAAGACTGTCAGGCGTTTTTCAGCGGCCAGGCAGCGAATCAGGTTTAAGAACACAGTTTGATGTTGGAGATCGAGGTGGGTCGTGGGCTCATCCAAGAGCAGCAGTGGCGCATCCTGGGCAAGGGCGCGTGCTAAGAGCACCCGTTGTTGTTCGCCGCCTGAAAGCTCGCCGACGCGCTGCTGCGCCAACGACTCCAGACGCGTGAGCTCCAGAGCCTGGCGCACTGCAGCATGGTCGTTCGCGCCGCTAGAACCCAACCAGTTTATGTAAGGCGTTCGGCCCAACAAAACTGTTTCATAAACCGCCACATCGCCAGGTAGCTGGCGCGCCTGAGGCACAACTGCCAGCAACCTGGCGCGTTCTTTCGATGTCATGCGCAACAAGTCCCGACCGTCGACATGGATTGTTCCAGATTGGATCGGCAGCACACCGCTCACCGCCCGGATCAAGGTACTTTTCCCCGCGCCATTAGGACCGATAACAGACAGCAACTCGCCTGGCCGGGTACTTAAGCTGATTTCCTTCAGGACAGGCGTATCGCCATAATTCACGAATAATGAACGGATTTCTAACATATCCACCTTCATTTACCAATGTCCCTGTAACTTGGCGCGACGTAGCAACCACAAAAAGAAAGGCGCGCCAACCAACGCGGTGATGATCCCAACTGGCAATACCTGCGGCGCCAACAAGGTACGGGCAATGATATCTGCGATCAACAAGGCGCTGCCCCCGGCCAGTATGGATAACATGATGATCTGCCGGTAATCTGCACCCCACAACAGGCGGATGACATGTGGTACAACCAGACCGATGAAACCAATGATCCCAGCGAAAGCGACGGCAGCGGCAGTGGTGAGTGAAGCTGCCAGGATGATGATCAACCTGCGTCGTTCGACCGGTAGTCCAAGTTGTTGAGCTTGTTCATCGCCAAATTGCAGCACATTTAAGCTATAACCGGACATGACCAGTAAAGTCACGCCGATCATGTAATAAGGGAGCATGGCTAAGACTGGCTCCCAGCCTGGCAGCAATGCTCCACCGAGTTGGTAAGCGAGCGCCCTTCTTAATTCTGCGCTCGAGCGCAGCATTAAAAAGGAAGTAAGAGAAGTTGCGAACGAGCTAACCGCGACGCCGGCCAGGATCAAGGTCGGGGTTGGCGCGGTCCGGCCGGTGCGCGCCAGAGTGTAAACTAAGAACACAGTGAGCAGCGCGCCCAGAAAAGCCGCCGCCGGTATGGCGTACAAACCAAGCCAACTCTGAGGCCAATGAACCGTCATAGCAGTCACAGCGCCTAAACCGGCGCCGGAGGCCACTCCGATCAGATAAGGATCGGCTAACGGATTACGAAATAATCCCTGGTAGGCGGCGCCGCTTGTGGCCAAAGCAGAACCGGCCAGAGCGATTAGGACTGCATGTGGAAGCCGGATTTTAAAGACGATCGTATCAAAGGTTTCTGGCCAATTTGAAAGCGCAGAAGCGCCTTGAATTTTCGCCAGAAACATATTCAGTTGGGTTAATGGGGGAATAAAGACCGAACCTGCAGCAATACTTAATATGAACATTGCTAGCAGGAGCAGGATATTCCAAAAATATGGCCGCAGGTTCGGTTTCACTGCCTTATCCCAGAGAGGATTATTGAAAGAGTTCTGGATGCAGGAGCTTAGCCATGGATTCCAGACCATCGATCAGGCGTGGACCCGGCCGGCTGACCAGGTTATCATCGAAGATATAAACTTTACCCTGCTTGATCGCATCCATATTCGACCAGGTATCACGCGCCAGAACATCCTCTGCGGTCACGCCTCCCCAGGTGAAATCGCCAACGATGATCACCTGGGGATTTTCCACCAGGAGATTCTCGAGACTCATTTGACCATAAGCAACGTCCATCTTTGCGCCCAGGTTGGTCCCGCCGGCGCGGGTGATCAATGCATCGATGAAAGACCCGACCCCGGCCGTCCAGGGGGCGCTCGGATCCGTGCTATCTACCTGATAAAATACAGATGGCCTGCTTTCGGCCTGAATAATTTTTTCATCGACAGCCGCCACACGTACAGCCAATTGGTCCACCAGGGATTGCGCTTGGGCATCTTTGCCGGTGATTTTACCTACGAGCTTAAGATTATCGAATAGCCCTTCGATTTCTACAGGATTGGCCAATAAGTACACCTTTAAGCCCAACTTTTCCATTGATTGAACCTGTTCGGCGGGAATGAGTTGAGAGGCAAGCACCAGATCAGGTTTCAAGGCGACGATCGTTTCCATGTCCAGTGAGCCATAACCGCCTCCGATACTTTTGACCTGTTTGGCCTCTTCAGGGTAATCTGAGAATTCATCCCGCCCCACCACCTGCGAACCAGCGCCAATTGCATAAAGAATCTCGGTGTTCGAAGGCCCGATTGAGATGATCCGTTGCGCGACTTGGTCAAGTTGAACGGTACGTCCAAGGCCATCTACCAGCATCATGGGAGCGTTCGTTTCTGTCGCCACAGCCGTAGGAGCTGTCGTAGGGGTAGCAGGTTGTTTTGAGGCGCATCCAACCAATAGGATGCTAATGATCAGGAGTAACAGAACTGGGAGATAATATTTTTGAGAGCGCATTTAGGTTTTCCTTGATTTTTGTAATGTATCTTTTCGAAGATGATGATTAAAACAAAAATCCCTTGCCGGTGGACAAGGGAGGCGAGCAGGGATGCTTGTCCCACCTCCTTTCCGCGAGGTCCGTGGAAACTAACGGATGAGGTGATCGGCCTGGCTTGATCCTGATCAGAAATTAGGCTGATTTTGGATCTTACAGTTGCGGGACAGCGCCGGACTTTCACCGGCTTCGTCATTTGGCCTTCCCATCCGGGGGCAAGGCGCCTCATTCGTAAAGTTATTTTCTTGTTAATTTTCAGGTCAATCAGCTACTGAAAACGTGACTTTCGTAAGACTGATTTTCAGCCAATCACATATTATAATATTACCATATTATAAAAAAATTTTGGAGTAAAAAAAATGGATAAAACTGTACTTCCTAATTTCGATCCGGCGCATGATGTCCTCCATTATGATCGCCAGATTTTAGATGCTATTTTCCGACCCAAAAATGTCGCCGTGGTTGGCGCCACGGAGACGCACGGCTCCGTTGGGCGCACCTTATTATGGAATCTGATCAGCAGCCCATTCGGCGGTGCGGTGTTCCCCATCAACCCAAAACGGTCCAACGTGCTGGGAATTAAAGCCTACCCGAGCCTTCGCGAAGTTCCAGAGCAAGTCGACCTGGCAGTGATTGTCACACCCGCCCCTTCAGTGCCGGCAATTATTAAAGATGCGGTCGATATCGGCGTGAAAGGCGCAATCGTGATATCGGCCGGTTTTAAGGAGACCGGTCCGGCAGGCGTAGAACTCGAACACCAGATCATGGAATACGCTCAAAAGGGTCAGATGCGCATTATTGGTCCTAACTGCTTGGGAGTTATGAATCCTCTTTCGGGCTTGAACGCCACGTTCGCCACCACCATCGCCCGGCCAGGCAAGGTAGGATTCATCAGCCAATCAGGCGCTTTATGCACCGCGGTATTGGACTGGAGCTTGCAGGAAAATGTCGGCTTTAGCTCTTTCGTCTCTATCGGATCCATGCTGGACATTGACTGGGGCGATTTGATCTATTATCTGGGAGACGACCCAAATACCGAGAGCATCGTTATTTATATGGAAACTATTGGCGACGCGCGCTCCTTCATGTCCGCCGCCCGAGAAGTTGCCAATACGAAGCCTATCATCGTTATCAAGCCAGGACGAACCGAGGGAGCAGCAAAAGCAGCCGCATCGCACACAGGCTCGCTGACCGGTAGCGACGAGGTCCTAGAAGTAGCCTTCCGCCGCGCAGGTGTGCTGCGCGTGAACTCAATTGCCGAGCTATTTTATACTGCTGAAGTATTAGCCAAGCAGCCACGCCCGAAAGGCGACCGCCTGACCATCCTTACGAACGCCGGCGGCCCGGGCGTGCTCGCCACAGATGCACTGATCTCCACTGGCGGCCAACTTTCTGAAATAGCTCCTCAAACCATGGAAGCTTTCAATGCATTATTGCCCGCAGCCTGGAGTCATAACAACCCGGTGGACATCTTGGGAGACGCCAGCCCGCAGCGCTATGCAAAGGCGCTCGAAATCGCCGCCTCGGATCCGAATAGCGACGGTATGTTGGTCATCCTCACCCCCCAGGCAATGACAGACCCGACAGAGACTGCCGAAGAGTTGCGACCTTATGCTGCCAGCCTCGGCAAGCCTGTCCTGGCCAGTTGGATGGGTGGCGCAGACGTATCGGAAGGGATCAAGATCTTAAATCACGCCAGCATTCCTACCTTCCCCTATCCAGATACCGCGGCGCGTATGTTTAACTATATGGCGCAATATTCTGGCATCCTGGGCCGGATGTACGAAACCCCTGTGCTGGGTGCATATGGTAGTGAGGGCACCCCGAACCGTGAAAAAGCAGCCGAAATTATACAAAACGCTCGCAAAGCTGGCAGAACAATCTTGACCGAATTTGAGTCGAAAGAGCTTCTCGCGGCTTATAACATCCCTACGGTTAACACCCATATCGCCCCTGCTGAAGATCAGGCAGTTGAAATTGCAGAGACAATCGGTTATCCAGTTGTCTTAAAACTGCACTCGGAAACTATCACCCATAAGACCGATGTGGGCGGCGTAAAATTAAACCTGATGGATGCCGACGATGTCCGCCGGGCGTATCGTTCCATCCGCGATTCTGTCACACAAAAGGCTGGGGCAGAACATTTCCTGGGCGTCACAGTTCAGCCCATGTCAAAGCTGGAAGGATATGAGCTAATCTTGGGCAGCAGTGTCGACCCGCAGTTTGGCCCGGTATTGTTATTCGGATTAGGTGGACAACTTGTAGAGGTATTTAAGGATCGCGCCCTTGCGCTTCCCCCACTCACCAGCACGTTCGCCCGCAGATTGATGGAGCGCACAAAAATTTATTCGGCGCTCAAGGGTGTACGTGGTTGGAAACCTGTCGATATCGCCGAACTCGAGCAAATCTTGGTGCGCTTTAGTGAATTAATCGCCGAGCAACACTGGATTAAGGAATTGGACATCAATCCTCTGCTTGCATCGCCAGATCAATTGCTGGCTTTGGATGCGCGCGTGGTGGTTTATGGCCCTGAAGTTTCTGAAAAGAGTCTGCCAAAGCTGGCAATCCGGCCATTCCCCACCAAGTATGTGTTCAGTTGGAACACCAAAAATGGATTGCAAATTACGATCCGGCCTATCCGTCCTGAAGACGAGCCGATGATGGTGAAATTCCACGAATCGCTATCGGACCAGACCGTCTTCCTGCGCTATATGCATCCCATGAAGCTTATCGACCGGATCGGGCACGAACGACTGGGAAGAATTTGCCACTGCGATTATGACCGAGAGATGACGATGATCGCCGAGGGCGAAGACCCCGAGAGCAAACAAACCTATATTTTAGGTGTATCTCGCTTGAGTAAAATGCATGGATTGAATGCGGCGCGCTTCACCGTATTAGTGGCAGATCCATACCAGGGTCTTGGCATAGGAGCCGAGCTGGCGAACCGCGTCATCCAGGTCGCACGGGCAGAGGAACTTGAATATATTGAAGCATACCTGACGCAGGACAACGCCCCGGTTGTGCGTATCCTGGAAAATCTAGGCTTCAACATCTCCCAGACCGGCGATGGAAAGTATTTAAGAGGCGAGTTGGTGCTCTAGTCATCACGCGATTACAGTTCGGCAGGTATCCGTACCTATTTAGGTAGATGAAGGCGGCCCATAGCCGCCTTCATCTACCTAAACCGCTTCATCATAAAAAATAGGTGAAGGGGTGGACAAACTAGCAATTTTATTAGATAATATTGTTTATTAACCAACGTGTATTGATATGTTCGAAGCATTGAATGAAGTCGATACTCCTCAATCCGAAGGTTGCAGCGCGAATACATCCAAGTAGGCATACCCAAGGAAACAAAGCGATGAAAAAAATCCGGAAGTGGGGCTACAAAAATCGCGCCCTGGCAAAAGAAGCCGAACAGCGTATCCAGGAGCTTTACGAAGCAGAACGAAAACAACGGCAAATTGCTGAAGCGCTCCAAGAAGCTGGCTTGGTGTTGGGCTCTACTTTGGATTATTCTGAAATATTAGATAACATCCTGGAGCAAGTCGCAAAGGTAGTACCCTTCGACCGGGGTCGGGTGCTACTTGTAGAAAACCGACAGGCACATGTTGCCAGGATTCGAGGCTTCGGGGCATTTGATCATCCAGGCCTGGAAAAGTTAAAATCGGTCGTATTCGAGATAGATCATACCCCGAACCTAAAATATATTATTGAGAATGGACAACCGTTGATCGTCGCGGATATTCATCAAGATCCGGGCTGGGTCATGCTCGCTGGTTCTGAGGCTATTCATTCTTGGATCGGTGTACCAATCCAGATTCATGGTGAGCTGAATGCGCTCTTTTCATTAGATAAGTCTGAAATAGATTATTACACGTTGGAGCATGCCAGGCAGTTAGCCGCATTTGCCGGGCAGACCGGGTTAGCCTTACAAAACGCACGCTTGTTTGAAACCATCCAGCATCGCGTACGGGAAGCAGAGACATTGCGGCTTGCGGCGGCAGCGGTGATTACCGAGCTCGATCTTGATCATGTATTGGATCGAATTTTAATTAACCTAAAAAAAGTTGTGAATTACGACCATGCTTCAATCTATTTATTGGATAATGACCAACTTCGCGTTGTCGCCGAGAGTGGATTGTCAAATGGAGAAAAAAAAGTCGGGCAAACTTTCCCAGCCGACAGCTTATTCTTCCGTCGATCTTTGACGACCGACCGGCCAATCATCCTGACAGATTCATCTCTTGACCGCCAGCTACAAGATTGGATAAACGCTGAAGATCTGCATAGCTGGCTGGGTATACCGTTGCACCTGAGAGGAAGAGCAATCGGTTTCCTGACCATTTATTGCCGCCAGGAAAATGCCTATTCGGAGACCGAGGCAACGCTTGCCCAGGCTTTTGCAAACGAGGCAACCATTGCTCTAGAAAATGCTCGCCTTTTTAAAGAGTTGCAGAGCTTGGCAACCACCGATCCACTCACCGGAATATGGAACCGTCGACATTTTATTCACTTAGCCAAGATCGAATACCAGCGCGCTCGACGTTTTCGCCAACCATTATCGGTTATCCTTTTTGATATTGACTCCTTTAAAGTTGTTAACGATACTTACGGGCATGCAATCGGAGACCAAGTTTTGCAAAGTATGGCTACTATCTGTAAAAACAGCCTGCGACAATTTGATCTTTTCGGCCGATACGGCGGAGAAGAATTCATGGCCTTGCTCCCGAACACACCTCTTTCAACCGCCAGACAAGTCGCCGAACGATTACGGAAGAATATATCCGAAACCCCAATTCAGACGGATCAAGGGTACGTCCATATTTCCGCCAGCTTTGGCGTGGCAGAAATGGACGATTCCTGCCTGGATGTTGACACGCTGCTGATTTATGCCGATAGAGCAGCCTATGCCGCAAAGAGCGAGGGGAAAGATCGAGTTGCTGTGCCTCACGATGACGAAGAGACGGGTTTTTAAGAACTTTGCCTTAAAAATCCAACGATTTATCATTGAAATCTCATAATGAATTAAAGATATCCCACTATACTAGTTATTTGTAGGTAGCCTATCTAGACTGGAAAAACGATGAGAAAAATACAACGTACTCGATTATCTAGGATGATTTGGTTTTTATTTGCTCTACCTTTGGCCGCCATCGCATGCCGTGCGGTTGTTCCAGCCACCCCAACCAGCCCTACACAACCCCCCGCGCTCATTCAGCCCACCGTTATTGCTATTGTTCCCAACCAACCCGAAATCACGGTGCCGCAAGTCGTTGAAGATGAGCAAGGCCTGCTAATTACACTCTACCAGCGGGTAAACCCATCCGTGGTAAATATTACAATTTTCAGCCAACAATCCGGCAACATGACTGCGCTTGGCCAGGGGTCTGGTTTTGTATTTGATGCGGCAGGCAATATTATCACGAATGCGCACGTAGTGCATGGAGCAGATCAGATTGAAGTCCGTTTTTGGGATGGCTCGATTCGCGATGCGCAATTAGTTGGCGAAGATTTGCACAGCGACCTGGCGGTAATCCATATCGATAATCTGCCAGCCGGGATTAACCCTCTTCAACTTGGAAATATGGAGAATGTCGCTGTTGGTGAGACTGTCGTGGCTATCGGCAATCCCTTCGGCCTAGATGGCACTCTAACGCGCGGGATTGTTTCCGCGATTGGACGAACTATCCCGGCTTTGACCTCGTTTTCCATACCGAAAGCCATTCAGACTGATGCGCCGATCAACCCCGGTAATTCCGGTGGTCCATTGTTAAACTTGCAAGGCGAGGTCATCGGGGTCAATGCTCAAATTGAAACGGATGGAACGAGCCAGGCGAATAGCGGCATTGGGTTTGCGATTCCGGTGAGCATCGTCCAGCACGTAGTTCCGGAATTGATTGCCACCGGTAAATATGATTGGGCCTGGTTGGGGGTTCGAGGTACCAGCCTGACCCCGATCATTGCCAATGCGATGAAACTACCCGTCGAAAAAGGCGCTTATATCACGGATGTCCTCGCAGATGGCCCGGCTTCCAAAGCTGGCCTGCAGGGTTCGAATGATACCCAAACAGTCAATGGTAGGCTGATACCTGTTGGAGGCGACGTGATCATCGCCATTAACGGCTCGCCGGTCAATTCCTTTGATGATTTGTTGATTTACATAGCACTCGAAACCACACCTGGCCAAGACATAACCTTGACGGTTTTGCGAGATGGCCAGCAGCTCGAGATGCCTTTAAAGCTCGAACTCCGCCCCACAACGATCCAAAGTGAAACAACGCCAACGAGTCCCTAATATTTTTAGAGCATGAAAAACCGGCGATGAACCAAACCTCAGCGCCGGTTTTTCATTTATCAAATGTGGGATAAACGTGGGTTTGGCGTGGGTTAAATGTTGGTTAATCGATGACGATAGTGGCCGCTATCCAACGAACGCAACCGATCGGCGGCTAACTCTGGGGTCAAATCGCGCTGCGGCATGGCAAGGATTTCATACCCCACCATAAATTTTCGTACGGTCGCCGAACGCAATAAAGGAGGATAAAAATGGGCGTGTAAATGCCAGCTTGGATGCGGCTGAGAATCTGTAGGCGCCTGATGAAATCCCATCGAATACGGGAAGGAGATCTCAAATAGATTATCGTAGCGGACGGTGATTTGGTGCAAGATATCCGCTAAGCCGGTAATTTCGTACTGATTGAGATCGACCAGTGAAGCCGCATGACGCTTGCTAACCAGCAATACCTCGAACGGCCAAACTGCCCAAAACGGTACTACAGCCACGAACTGCTCGTTCTGAGCCACGGTTCGAGTCCCATCCATGACCTCGGCAGTCAGATAATCACACAATAGACAAGAACCATTGTCACGTAGATAAGCTTCCTGGGAGCTTAGCTCTTTTGCTGGCTCATTTGGAACCACGCTGGAGGCCCAAATCTGGCTGTGCGGGTGGGGGGTAGAGCATCCCATCAAGGCGCCTTTGTTCTCGAACACCTGGACATAATTGATATGATCGAGCGCTCCGAGATAAAGTGTTTCTTGAGACCAGGATCGAACGACATCTTCCACCTCTTTCTGCGTCAGCTCTGGCAAGGTCAAATCATGGCGCGGCGAAAAACAAATCACCCTACAAATGCCTGACTCTGTCCTTCTCTGGAATAACACCGGGCTTTGTTCGCGATCAGTCGATTCGTTGCCGAGGCTTTCATCCATTGCTGGGGGTGGCAGGAGGGCAGGAAAGTCATTATCAAATACAAAAACACCTGAATAAACCGGGTTTTGACGTTCTCCAGCCCGCTTGTTGCCGGGGCATAAATAGCAGGCTGGATCATAGGTGGGTAATTCATCAAAAGGTGCTTTCTCAACCTGACCTTGCCAGGGCCGTGTGGAGCGATGCGGAGAAATTAAAACCCATTCGCCCGTCAAAGGATTTCGCCGTTGGTGTGGGGAATTGAGATTGATCACAGAACTCCTGCAAAGTCGATGGGAATTAATCCACTGAGGTTGTTTAACACATAGGTTGGTTGAATTGACGAGGCCTCCAATGAGGCATTGTCCGTTGCGCCTGTCAACGCCAGGGCAGAGTCCATCCCTGAAAGGTTCCCCATTATTATATCTGTCTCCAGGCGGTCTCCAGTGACCAAGCAGTGTGTAACCGGCAAATCTAGCAAACCCAAAGCAGCTTCAAGCATATAACGAGAGGGTTTGCCCACCACTGCTTCTACAGGATGGTTGGTGCAAGCTTCAATAGCGGCAATGACCGAAGCTGCATCAGGTTGTCCCCCGCCTGGCGCCGGACAGAAACGATCTGAGTTGGTGGCATAGAAGCGCGCTCCATTGCGGATGGAATCAAATGCGATTTGCAATTTATTGTAATCGAAAGTCCTGTCAAAGCTGGCGATGACCGCATCCACTTGGCGGGCATCTTTAGTCAAGAAAAATCCACTCGCGCTTAATTCTGCCTGCAAGGGTCCTTCACCAACAACGAATAAGCGCGCCCCCGGCATTCTTTTCCGTAAGAAATCCACCAAGACGAGCGTCGAATTGATAATATCGCCCGGCGGCGTGGGCACTCCCAGGCGAGTGAGCTTATTAGCATATTCATGGCCAGTGTGTGTCGGATTGTTGGATAAAAAAATGATTCGCCGGCCTAATTCTCGCAGTCGAATCAAAGTTTCGCGGGAGGTGGGGAGTAAAGCATCGCCGAGATAGATCGTGCCATCCAAATCAAAGATGTAAGCATCATAAAATCGGGTCGGTAGCGGCATACTCGTCCTAAAATTTACAAATTCTTTACGCCAAACGTCAAATGTCATATGATTTATATGACATTTGACACGTGATCTGCAGGGCTAAAAAATGCTACTATCATTTCAGACAATTGAATACGCCGAAGTAATCCAAACAATTCAACTGGTAACCTATCTAGCACACAACTAGGGAAGCCGTCCGGGCGGCTGACAAAACCAGAGAAAACCTGTAACAGACAGGATAAGGATTACTTCGGCGATCTTTTTTAAGGCTCAATTGATACTTCGCTGAGATATCCCATCTCCATCAATGCCTCCAACACAGCTTCAACCGCGGTCGGTTTGACAACGATTGCAGTAGGTCCAAGCGAATCTCCAAAAAATCGCGCCGCCCGGCCCGATCGCAAGGTCAACAGAATCGCAGGGTCCTTCACGCGTAAAATGATGGCTTTTTCAAAATGCGCTTCAGGTCCGTGTACCTCCCACCGTTCTAACGTCCGTAATAGCGCCGGTGGAAGCGCAGCAGCATAGCGGCGGATCAGGCTTAGGAGGTGACTCACTTGCAAGCCTTGTTGTCTGGCGCGCTCCAGGCTGATGGGTGTGATGCGGTAGCGATAATACTCATCTTTTTGCTCTTCCCATAGGCAAAAGCGGGCGATCTGGTAACGCCCCACGCGCGGCGCCAAACGATGGATCCTGAAGCGGCCAGACGAACTGATTTGCCAACGCTCGTCCTCAACCGGCAAACCCGGTGGAACTTCACCTTTCAGCAAGCTCTCCGAATACTTGGATAAACGGAACGCGTCGAAGGTAACGGCCAGGCTTGATAAATGCTCGCTTGCCGCCAAATCGACCAATCCCAACCAATGGATTGGCCCACAGATCATGAAACGAAGGTATTCACCATCCACCTGCCCCCAATGATCAAAACCGCGCAAGTAATTTCCACTTTCACGCTCCCGGATAAACCAGGAATCATAATCACCGGCAGGACGCTGGAAGTCAGGTTGAAATTGGTGAACCGCCTGGACAAACGAAGCCAGGTTGACAAATTCATATTCCGGCGGTTTCTGGTTGGAGGATGGGCGATTAGGTGAAATTTCCTCTTTGGCGGGCTTACCCTGTCCAGGAGCGGCGCTGATCATATCCAGAAGCGCCTGGCGGGCGCGGCGAGCATCATTCTGCCAACCACCTTCAAAAAGTAATCCGGGTTGTAATCTCAACTCATTAATACCCCGACTATCGCGCCAGACTCGTACCAGCCTACTCAAAGCTTCGCCTCGGCTTTCTTCCAAGAAAATGCGGACTGGCTCGGGGAGTGGTATTCCGGAAGCATCCAGCAAGCCTGCGGCTGTTAATAATTCGCGTAGGAAATTTACAAATACAGCGGTTGACCCTTCCCAACCGGCTATCTTTCCTAAACCGTCTTCAGGGGCTAAGCCAATTCTGGCTGCAGCCAGGAATGTACAAGCGTGATCAAGAATGGCATCGCTTGCTGGAGTCATTGCAGCTCGTTCAGCCTGGCGGGCGAGCCGTCCCCAGGTTTGCGCCTGGCCTGGCGCCTCTTTAGGCGCTAACTCCAGCAAATCCGCCGGTATATAAGCGAATTCCTCCAATCCATTCGGAGTATCAAAAAAACTATGGGCGATTAAACCACGATACCACAAAGCCTCAGTGGGAAAGGCCGGATTGAGATACGGACGATCGCGATCCCGGCGAGCTAATCCGATTTCATGCAGCAAGCCATAGCGCCGCGTAAAAATGGCCCATGCCAGACGACCCTGATTTTGGATCAAATCGTAAAATGCCCTGCGCGCCGTTTCTTCCAGGTCCTCGAGCACCTCGGCCAGCAATCGCTCGTCCAGAAGCAATGGAACCAGGCGCTGCAGACCGATGCGGGCATCCGGCGCAGTGAATTCAAGCCCCCAGGCTTCGGCGATAATCTGCAAATGACCAAGATCCTGGCTGTACAAGCTGTGGAACAAATCGGGCAGGGTAAAATCGTTCAAGGCAATCTGTTTCAAACCACTGCGTCACTAACAACCTGGAGAGCGCCTGGGAGTATATCGACAGATAGCTGGCGCAAATCAGATCCAAAACCAGCCCGAATTTCTCCATCGATGTGAACGAACAACGGACGGTCAGCCTGCAAGCTGAGTCGACGACATTCACCCGTAAGCACCTGGCTGAAACCTGCGTGGGTACCCTTCATGACTTCTGGCAGCAAGCGTAACATCATCGGTCGGGAGACTTGTTTGATGCCCATATAGTGAAATATTCCATCATCAACTTTAGCCTGTGGGGCGACATTGAAACCGCCGCCCTCGCGCCCACCGTTACAGATTACAAGCAAGGTCGTTTTTTGTCCCCAGCTTTCTTTTTCAGTTTCAACGCGAATCTCCGGAGCATCGTTATCCAGGATGATCGTCTGAATAACCGCCAAAAAGTAAACCAAAAAACCACGAACTACAGTAAATTTGCGGGATCGTAAGGTTACGATCGTGTCAAAACCAATCCCGACTGCATTCCCCCAGTACTCCGTATTGCCATCCTTATCCTTCATACGGCCGATGTCAATCGAGCGCGGCCGGCCAGTCAGGGTTTGGCGCAGCGCCTCGGCCGGATGTCTATCGATCCCCAGAGCATAGGAAAAATCGTTGCCGCTGCCTAAAGGGATCACGCCCAGTAGGGGACGCTGCTGATCCGGGATCTGCATCAGACCATTAATCACCTCATGTGCAGTGCCATCTCCCCCGGCTGCGATCACCAGGTCATAGCCTTCCTTAGCTGCCTGAAAAGCCAAATCTGTGGCATGCCTGGGATAAGCGGTCCAGACCCAATCGATCGTACCAAATTCATCTATGATTGGCCGCAAACGTTCGGCCGATTTCTTAGCCCGCCCTAAATCAGCCTTCGGATTGATAATCAATTTAGCTCTCATCGGCGTTATAAAATGCCCTCACTCAAATAATAATATTTGCCTGATCGGCAATAATAATTCCCTGATGAGTATGAGCTGTTAATTAAACGAGCAACTCAAGTGGAATAATGAGATTTTAAAGCCGCAACCGGTAAAACAATCTGCCCTTCTTGAGGATCACCAAGTAAAGTCACCTGATCAGAATGGGTAGAGGCCATCCAGGCCGTAAAAGCAGCAGCAAGAGCATCCAGCTCGCCAGCGTGATAAAGCTGATCCAACGGTAAGATTCCTTTGAGGAGTTTATAACCCGTAATTTCTTCGAATATTTGCATCGGGTCGGGGAGTTTCACTTTTCGTTCATACAATGCCAATTGGCGTTGCAGTCTGCCTTCCAAGGTATATTTTGGAAACGGGAGGACATCCAGCAAGACTGTATAGCAAGCATAGGGGTAAACTTCCAGGCATTGCAGATCAGCGCCAGGAGTTGGGTAGGGCTGATAGCCAAGCCGCCCCAGGCCGTGATATAAGCTAAAGCCCATCTGCATCCAGGTGGGGCAGTTTTCCGCCTTTGATGGAGTTTGTGGAATCGTGATGTTATGCTGACGCAGCAGATAATCTGCCAGGCGAAAGTCGACCCACCGTCCATTCGCAGGGATCGGCGAGAGGCTTCTCCGGATTTCCTGGCGGGTCATGACGCCCTGGTTTGGCTGGCGCGGCGCGCATACGGCTATCCATGCCTGGCGCTGACCCGCTGCGAAGGCCAGGATATCCTCAAGACGGCCTGAGCCAAGGGCCAGTGGACGCAAGTCCTTATCCAAAGCAGCATAGGCAAATGGCCGTTGGCCGGCCGTCGGGTCGATCCCGATGAAGGTTGCTGGATTAAACAGCATGATAGTACAGTTTAGCGCAAAACCCCCCAGGATGCAACAGAAAATAGGAAATCTGTCACATTAAAACCAATACACACGTCTTTTGACGAGAACCTCAGCCTAGGCTATACTATGATTGTTCGATCACTTACATCAAAAGATACTCGAATATCAGCCGTTTTAAAAGCTAAATACCTGGGACTTTGATGGATTTTTTAAGGAGAAACGCATGTCTACATTCAAACTTACGTATGCCACAATGTTCAACCCACCCCCTGAATTGCATGAAGGATTTGACCAGGCGCTCGTCAAAATCAAAGCGAAGCTTGGGACAGAATATGGCATGATCATCAACAATCAAGATGTCTACGCCGATGATAAATTCGAAGACAGATCACCTACCAATACCGAGGTCGTCCTGGCAGTTATGCAAAAAGGCTCCGAGAAACATGCGCAAGCGGCGCTGGTTGCCGCCCGCAACGCTTTCCCCGCCTGGAGCCATACGCCATGGCAGGATCGCGTAGCGCTACTGCGAAAGGCTGCCGATATCATCGATGAACGCATTTTTGAGCTTGGCGCCGCCATGTCGATGGAAGTCGGCAAGAATCGCATGGAAGCCCTGGGCGACGTAGCAGAAACGGCTGATCTGATCCGGTACTCCTGCTTCCAGATGGAGAAAAATGACGGTTATATCGTTGAGATGGGGCGAGATCCCTTGATAGGTTTTTCTGCTCGGAACGTGTCTGTATTACGACCGTATGGGGTATGGTTGGTCATCAGCCCGTTTAACTTCCCCTTTGCTTTGACCGGTGGGCCGGCTGGAGCTGCCCTGGCAGCCGGCAACACGATTGTGATCAAGCCTGCCACAGACACTCCTTGGATCGTGCGTTTACTCGCAGAATGTTTCCGCGACGCTGGCTTACCAGATGGTGTGTGCAACTTCGTCACAGGGCCAGGACGGACGCTCGGTCAGGCATTAATCGACAATCCCGAGGTGGATGGCGTCACCTTCACAGGTTCTTTTGATGTCGGTATGAAGATGTTCCAGGACTTTGCGGGTGGCAAGTATGTCCGCCCGATGATCCTGGAGTTAGGCGGCAAGAACCCTGCAATCGTTTCGCGCAACGCCGACCTGGAATACGCCGCAGTCGGCATTCTGCGCTCTGCCTTTGGGCTGCAAGGTCAGAAATGCTCCGCAGACTCCCGGGTATTTATCGAAGCGCCAGTCTATGACCAGCTCGTCGAACGGCTGGTGAATTTGACGAATAAACTGGTGATCGGCGATCCCACCGATAAAAATGTTTACCTTGGGCCAGTGATCAATAAAAGCTCCTACAAAGATTTTCAAGACTTTAGTGAAGAGCTCTCTCAAGCAGGCGCCATTCTTACCGGCGGCAGGATATTGACCGAGGGCGATTACGCAAAGGGTTATTTCTGCGCCCCGACCCTGGTTGCCGATGTCCCCTTTGACCACCGTCTCTGGAAATATGAGATGTTCCTTCCAATCACCACGGTTGGCAAGGTAGACAATCTGGAACAGGCGATGCGGATGGCCAATGATGTGAATTATGGTCTGACGGCAGGGTTCTACGGGTCAAAGGAAGAGACCAAATGGTTTTTCGACAAGATCGAAGCAGGCGTGACTTACGCTAACAGGCCCCAAGGCGCGACGACGGGCGCCTGGCCTGGCTTTCAACCCTTTGGCGGCTGGAAAGGCTCGGGCTCATCCGGAAAGAATGCCGGCGGTCATTACTATTTGCCGCTCTACATGCACGAACAGATTCAGACCACCATTGAGCCAACCGGATAAAAGATTTTTTTGATTGACTTCCAGAGTTGCTTGCGGGTTACAAAACCTGTATGCAGCTCTGGAAGGCTAATTCAGTGTTCGATCAACCATTGAAAGGCTCGGATGAGTTATCGTTTTGGCTGGTTTCTGGTCGTCCTTGGCCTGATCTTGTTAATTATTTTCTCGATTTCAGTACTGGGCGGTGAGACGAACATTCCGATGTGCCTCGGATCGGGTATGTGCCTGATCTTGGGGCTGATTTTAGCCATACGCAATCGCCCGCCTTCCGTCGCCGGGGGACGATTCCGAACGATTAATAAGTTTCGTAAAACGAACCCTAAAGATCAATAAATCTATTTATATGCGGCTCGTATGCTTTATAAGGAAAAAAACCTATGCCCAAATTAATGTCGCTTTCTGCTGCAGTGAATCAATTCGTGCATCCAGGCGACGTGGTCTACGCGGCCGGTTTCACGCACCTGATTCCTTTCGCCGCCGGACATGAAATCATTCGCCAAGGCATCAAGGACCTGACGCTGGCCAGAGCCACTCCAGATCTGATTTATGATCAAATGGTCGCAGCCGGCTGCGCGCGAAAGGTCATTTTCTCCTATATGGGTAATCCTGGCGTCGGCAGCTTACGAATTGTGCGAGGCGAGCTTGAAGCAGGTCGCCTGGAATGGGAAGAATATTCACATTTTGGCATGATTTCTCGCCTCCAAGCAGGAGCGACCGGCCTGCCTTTTATGCCTATGAACCCCACTGCAGCAGAGGACCTTGAAAAGGTTAACCCAAACTATCGTACCGTGACCGATCCTTTTTCCGGGCAGGAGATCGTTGTGGTGCCAGCGCTGATCCCAGATGTTGCCATCGTCCACGTACAGCGTGCGGATTTGTCTGGGAATGCCCAAATCTGGGGGATTATTGGGGAGCAAAAAGAGGCTGCTTTTGCCGCCAGGCGGGTCATCCTGACGGCCGAAGAAATCGTGGACGAACAAATCATCCGTTCGGATCCAAACCGGACGCTCATCCCGGGCTTCATCGTCGATGCACTTTGCCACGTACCCTACTGTAGCCACCCTTCTTATACCCAAGGTTACTACGATCGCGACAACACATTTTATCTGGAATGGGACAAGCTCAGCCAGGATCGATCAACCGTGCTGAAATGGCTGGACGAGTGGGTCTATGGTGTAGAAGATCGCCAGGAATATTGGAAAAAACTTGGCCCAGAAACTCACGAACGGCTAAAAGTTGAAAGCCTGATGAGCACACCGGTCAACTATGGGAAGTATTAATTGGGGCAAACGAAGGTAGAGTATGGATCAACAAACCTATTCATCATCTGAGCTAATGATTATCAACGCCGCCCGGCTGCTGCGCAACGGCGACGTTGTACTGGTTGGAGTCGGGCAGCCGAATATGGCCTGTAACCTGGCCCGGCGTACCCACGCGCCTGATCTTGTAATGATTTATGAAGCAGGTGTGATCGGCGCCCAACCAGCTCGCCTGCCCCTCTCCATTGGCGACCCAACCCTGGTCAGCGGGGCTGCTTCTGTATGCAGCATGTATGACCTGTTTGCATTTTATTTACAGCGCGGCTGTGTCGATGTGGGCTTCATGGGCGGCGCACAAATTGACCGTTACGGCAATATCAACGCCAGCGTGATCGGCGACTATGCGCATCCCAAGGTTCGATTGCCCGGCTCTGGCGGATCTAAAGAGATCGCTGCCTGGGCTGATCGTTGTATTTTACTGACCCCCCATCAGAAACGACGTTTTCCGGAAAAAGTCGATTTCCAGACCTCAGCCGGTTTCTTAAGCGGCCGCGCTGCCCGCCAGGCCGCACATCTACGCGGCAGCGGCCCTCAGGCAGTTGTCACAGATGTAGGCATCCTGGAACCGGATGAAAATGGCGAGTTGATCTTGGCTGCCTTACATCCGGGCGCCAGTGTGGATCAAGCCAAAGCGAATACCGGTTGGGAGTTGAAAGTTGCGCATCCATTACGCGTTACCGAACCGCCAACGGAAGAGGAGCTGCGCATCTTGCGGGAGGAACTCGACCCTGCAGGTATCTTTCTGAAGAGCACAGGCTAACCCGGTCGTTCCGATCTTACCACCCAAAAGATAAATCGATTTTTTTAACAGACCGACATGCAATTTCTACTTTCAATCCTGCCAATACTGCTGATCATTTATCTGATGGTCGGGCGCCGCTGGGGATCAGCCCGGGCAGGGTCTGCCGGTTATCTGAGCGCCTTGGCGATCGCGATTGGTTTTTTTGGGGTTGGGCCAGAGCTGCTCGCCTATGCACAAGCAAAGGCCATGCTACTCTCGCTAGACGTGCTGCTGATCATTTGGGCGGCGTTTCTCTTTTTTAGAGTCGTCGAAGAAGCCGGCGCTATCCGAGTGATCGGCCAGTCGCTTCCTCATCTGACCACGGACCGTGGTATGCAAGCCATTATAATCGGATGGGTATTCGCATCTTTCCTACAGGGTGCGGGCGGGTTCGGCGTCCCTGTCGCCGTGACCGCCCCTATCCTAGTCAGCCTGGGTATGACGCCATTGGCCGCTGTGGTTATCCCATCTCTCGGGCACGGCTGGGCGATCAACTTTGGTACCTTAGGGAGCTCCTTCCAGGCTTTGATCATCGCTAGCGGGGTGCCTGCGCGGGAATTAGCCCCTGTCACGGCGATCATGCTCGGGTTCGCCTGTCTGGTAACAGGTCCTATCGTGGTCCACGCGACGGGGGGCTGGGGGTACGTAAGGCGTCTACTCTTACCCGCACTGGCGATTGGCATGGTAATGGCCGCCACCCAATATTTTGTGGCTGTGTACGGATCCTGGAACATCGCAGCCTTATGCGGCGCAATAGCCGGCCTGATAATTAGCATCCCATTCGCAATCTTATTCAACCCCAGTCAAAGCGACCAGGAGAAACTAAACCGCAAGGAGGTCTTGATCGCCTTTGTTGGATATATCATATTAATTGTCGTCATCCTCGCGGCTGAATTTAGCCCAATATTGAAGGACGGACTCAATCGAGTGCTGTTTCAAGCATCTTTTCCAGAAACCACTACTGCGCTAGGTTTTATGACGCCTGCCAGCTTCAGCAGGAGGATCAGCCTGTTTGGACATACCGGAGCATTGCTTCTCTATGTGTCACTCTTATCTTATGGTTTTTACTTCTTCATGGGAAAATATAAGCCTGGCGCAGTCAAACGAATCTTGAATGGGACGGCAAATAGCGTCATTTCGTCGAGTGTAAGCATCGTGGCCATGATCAGCATGTCCGTGATCATGGAATATGCAGGCATGACAGACACCCTGGCGCGGGGTATGGCGGGTGTGTTAGGGTCGCTTTTCCCGGTCGTCTCGCCTTGGATCGGCGCATTGGGGGCCTTCATGACCGGCAGCAACACCAACTCCAATGTGGTATTTGCAGGGCTACAAAAACAAACCGCTGAACTGCTCGGGTTCAGCGTGGCCATCATCCTGGCCGCGCAGACGGCAGGAGGCTCGCTGGGATCCGCAGCCGCGCCGACTAAGATCATCGTCGGCGCCAGCACCTCCAGGATGGCCGGATTTGAAGGGGATGTTTTACGCCGTATGTTCGGTTATACATTATTTTTAATCTCGCTGATGAGCCTTTTGACGGTAATTGGTATCCTTTTGACACAATAAGGAAACGGTCGATGGCGTGGATTAACCGGCTTCTTTCTAATCGATTCAGAACCTACTCAGTTGTATTTTTATTGATGAGCATTGCGTCGATTTCGATGTATCTGGCTGCTCAAGCCGGTGCGACCTCCTGGATCTGGCTATTCCTGGGCGTCCTTATTTCCGCAAATCTGATCGTCTTATGGATAAAGTAAGCATAGACCTTCTCTCTACGTTTCAAAGTCGTTTTGGCGTCCCGCCAGAGTACCTCGCCCGCGCCCCTGGGCGCGTGAATTTATTGGGAGAGCACATCGATTACAATGACGGGCCGGTTCTACCAGCCGCCATCGAACGCGCCGTCCACCTGGCAGCCGTACATGAAGCAGATGGAATTATTCATTTAGTCGCACTCGATCTCAATCAGGAAACTCGCTTTCGGATTGATCAATTAACTGAGAAAGTCGCCTTGGATGGAAGCGCTCTACCAGGCTGGGCGCTCTACCCGGCCGGCGTCGCCTGGGCATGCCAGGACGCGGGCCTAAGCATTTCTGGAATTTCAGCCGCATATACTTCCGATGTGCCGATCGGATCAGGGTTGAGCTCCTCTGCTGCCGTCGAAGTAGCCTTTGGAGCGCTTTGGCAGGCGATCGAAGGCTGGGGGCTTGACCGGTTAAGCCTGGCGAAAATATGTCAAAAGGCCGAGAATGCCTATGTCGGCGTTTCATGCGGATTGATGGATCAGTTCGCCAGCGCCTGCGGCGTCGAAGGACATGCCTTGTATTTTGATACGCGCAGCCTCGAATGGCGTCCTGCGCCGCTGCCAGAGGGCGTCTCGATCGTTATCGCCGATTCAGGAGTGAGACGCTCGTTGACAAACTCTGCCTACAATGACCGGCGGGCCGCCTGTGAACAGGCCGTTCAATTGCTCCGGGCTTACCTGCCGAATATTCAATCATTGCGAGATGTCAGTTCTACCGAGTTCGCTGCGCTTAAACCTTACCTACCCGCCACAATCCAGAGGCGCGCCGAGCACGTGGTGAAGGAAATTACCCGCGTCGAGTTCGCGCTCAGCGCGCTCCAACGGCAAGACCCGCAGGCGTTTGGAGCGCTGATGTTCGCCGGGCACGCCAGCTTGCGCGATCTTTATGAAGTGAGCATACCCGAGCTAGATTTATTGGTCGAATTGGCGCGCAGACTGCCCGGTTGTTGGGGCGCGCGCTTGACGGGGGCCGGGTTCGGCGGCTGTTCGGTTAATCTTGTACAGACCAACCAGGCTGAAGCGTTTGTTGACGGATTAAGGCAGGGATATCAACAGTCGACCGGACTTCATGCGCAGGTCTTCCTAACCCAGGCCAGCCAGGGGGCGACGGTCGCCAAGATTTAATTTTCTCCAAATCCCAAAACCGCACCGTGCCATCCAGGCTTCCTGAGGCGAGCATGCGTCCATCTGGACTAAAGGTCAGGCTGGTGACCGCGCCGGTGTGTGCAACCAAAGTACGAACCAAGGATCTGGTTTTTAAATCCCACAGTTTTATAGCGCCATCTCCGCCAGCGGAGGCGAAACGATCTCCGTCGGGACTTAGCGCTATCTGCCAGATCAGGGCGTTCGTGCTGCCAGCTCGACCGGCGTGCCCGGACAAAACAATTGGCTTAGGATAATCCGCATGGCCGACCCGAAAGGCCAGGGTGGGATCCCATAACAAGATACGGTTATTGCTATCTCCAACAATCAACCATTTGCCGTCGAGGGTGTAAGTAAGGCAATAGAGCGGATCATCTCCCCTAAGACTGCCGGTAATGCGCTTCGATTCGATTTCTCGTAAACGGATCATATTCCCATTGGCCACCGCCAGGAGGCTTCCATCTGGTGAAAATTCCAGGCTGGATACTGCAAAAGTCCCGCCAATAATTGCAGCGAGAGGCTTGCCGTCCACGACGCTCCAAAGGCGAGCCATGGCGTCATTTCCGCCAGAAGCCAGGCGTTTGCCATCTGGGCTGAATGCCAGGGTGTTCACGCCTTTCTTGTGGGCTTCGATCATCCAGAGCGGCAGAATTTCAGCTTTCCCACCTGCGGTCTGAAGGCTAGATGTCGTCCATACACGCAAGACGCCATCTCGGCTGCCGGTCGCCAGGTAGCTTCCATCAGGGCTGAAGGCAAGCGCGGGCGACAGTGCGCCGATCACGATCGATGCCACCGGGGCTCGATTTTGAGCTTGGTCAATGTATATTTGATTACCCGCCGCAATGGCGATCAATTTTCCATCTGGCGACCAATCCAAAGCTGTCACCAGCTCCCAGGGCTTAAATTGAATCGTTGCGAATGGATGTATGGCCGGGTCTTGTTGTGCGGTTTGTGCGAAAACAGAGCTATTGAATATTTGAATCTCTAATCCCGAAGCGAGTAGAAATACAGTGAAAAAGATTCCATACCATGCGCGCCTGTTCAAGGACGGACGCCCCATAGCATTATTTTTCCATCGTAAGAACCGGATACCAATAATTGACCATCGGGCGAGAAGAGCAGGTGATCAACCCCCTGCGGGTGACCTTCCATGACAGATAGCAATTCGCCTGTTTCCACCGACCACAGGCGGACGGCATTATCCTGAAAGCCGCTGCCTGTCGCCAGTATGCGTCCATCCGGGCTGAAGGTCAGGCTTTCGATGGCCGCATCGGTCTGGGCTGAATTTAACAATACCCCCGTTTTCATATCCCAGAAATTGATCGTCCCATCATAGTTGCCTGTCGCCAGGGTTTGACCATCGGGGGAGTAAGCCAGACAATTAACAGCCCCTGTAAAGGATGAATAAAGTTTAAAGGCCAGCAAGCTACGATTGATATCCCACACTTTGACCGAATAGCGGTCTGGGCTGGTGGCCAGGAACGCCGCATCCGGCGAAAAGGCAATATTTAAAAGAGAACCAGTTTGTAAAGTACTGCTGATCGTCCACCGTGTGGTGTCCAGGAATTCAATGAGATTCTCGCTCTCAACCGGGCTGGCGTATGCAGCAGCCAGGACTTTTCCATTGGGAGAAAAGGTGACATCATTCAAGCCACGCGTGGAACCAGACAGAATGCCGCGCGGCTGCCAATCGGGTCCACGCCAAAGCTCGAGCGCGCTGCCGTAGCCCTCCTGCTCAGAGCCCCAGCGGCTGCCTGCAACCAGCCAGGTCCCGAAGTAATCCCGATTGAAGGTGATGCTGACTACGCTTTTTGATTGGGGGTACAATGAGCGGCTAATAACGCGCGAATATACGTTATACAGGTCAATGCTATCGTCGGTCGCGACGGCTAGCTGGCTGCTATCAGGCGTCCAGGCCATATCCGTAACCGTATCGACTTGCCATTCAGCCAAAGCGGAAACCTGCCCGGCGTTAGCGGAGCTAATCGGGGTGAGCGAAGACGGCAAAGGAGTATCTGCCAACACGTACAGAGTAGGTGTGGGTGTCGGGGTCGGGGTAGGAGTCAGTGTTGGAGTAGGGGTTAAGGTTGACGTTGCGGTCGGTCTTGGCGTCGGCGAGGGGGCGAGAATCTGCACCATCGTAGGTGTGACTTCCGGATTAGATGGGCCAAAAACCGCCTGGCAGCCCGTTAGGACTGGCAAGAGCAAGATGATCAGGATGTACGTTAAAGTAGTTGCTTTTGGCATGGACTCTCTAGGAATCTGACGCAGCCTGGGAAGACAGGATTTTGTATAATTGTAGCACCAGTTGGGGCGGTTTTGCCGATGGCGACACATTGGGTCTTATAAAATTCTCTAAGAGCGTTTAAGCAAATCGGTTATAATCAAAAACTGTTCTACCCAACCCCACGATTTCCCAGCCTAAAAGATAGGGATAATCGATCTAAGTATTAAAAGGATAAAAAATGACTGATACGCGTCTTGAAAATCTGGCAAAAGTATTGGTCGAGTATTCAACGGAAGTAAAAACCGGCGATTGGGTTCTCGTACGAGGCGATGTTCACGCCTTGCCGCTTGTCAACGAAGTCGTTCGACAGGCGCTGCGCGCAGGAGGATACGTTGATGTTTTACTAAATAGTGAAGAGATTCAGGAAATCACACTGACCGAAGCCAGCGAAACGCAGTTAGAATGGGTATCTCCCATTGAGCCGATGGCAATAGAGAAAGTCGATTGTCTGATCCATCTACGCGCTTCGGGAAATACACGCGCTCTGAGTGGAATCGCCCCAGAGAAACAGCGCACGTACCAGAGAGCGCGCGCTGAAATAATCAAAACGTATTTAGAGCGCGCAGCCCAGGGCGATCTGCGCTGGACGCTAACGAATTTTCCATGCGATGCTTTTGCTCACGATGCGGATATGAGCCTGCGTGAATACGAGAATTTTGTCTATTCGGCGACTTTTGCTGACCGAACGGATCCGATTGGAGCTTGGAGAGACATAGATCAGCAGCAGCAAAGGTTGGTGGAATGGTTGAAAGGTAAGAATAAGGTTGTCTTGAAAGGTCCGAACTGCGACCTTCATTTATCCGTCAAGGGGCGTAGTTTCATTAACTGCAGCGGTAAAAATAATATGCCAGATGGCGAGATATTCACCGGACCGGTAGAAGAATCGGCGAGCGGATGGGTACATTTCACTTACCCGGCGGTTCATGGAGGTCGTGAAGTCGAAGGGGTGGAGTTGGAATTCGACCAGGGGAGAGTCGTCAGCGCGCACGCTAAGAAAAACGAAGCCTATCTTTTATCCTTGCTTGATATGGACCCTGGGGCGCGCTACCTGGGGGAGTTCGCAATCGGCACGAACTATGGTATCCAGCGCTTCACACGTGATATTTTATTTGATGAAAAAATTGGCGGCAGTTTCCACATGGCAGTCGGAGCTGGCTACCCAGAAACTGGCAGTAAAAATGAATCTAGTTTGCATTGGGATTTCATCTGCGATATGCGCACTGACAGTGAAATCTGGGTCGATGACCAACTATTTTATAAAAACGGTATTTTCCAAATATAATCTGGCTTTTCTGAAATATGGTAGAAAAAAACGACTCTCAAATCACCGATCAAGAACCATCTGGCGCGCCAAAAGCCGTCTCAACGGATGGCGATATACAAAGCAATGCCGCAGTTACGATATCGAACACGCGCCAGCAACCCAACGAAAACCGTTTTTTGAAATTCGCGGTGAATGCTTTTATGGTATTTGCCCTGGCCGTCCTGGGACTGCTCATCTGGCAACGCTTTGTGCAAAAAAGCTCCCAGGCGGTCGCAAAGACATCCTCTCCAATAGTTGTCACACAAGCTCCGACAAAGACGCCTGTACCCGAAAATCCACAGATCGCCTTATCCCCAATGCAGGCATCTACAATTTCATCGCTGGAAGATGGTATCCTTCGGCAGACCGATTACCATACCATCATACCTGAACGCCCCACTCAGGATGTGATTACCTATACTGTCAAGCGGGATGATACACTGTTCGGGATTGCAGATACCTTTGGCCTGAAACCTGAGACAATCCTATGGGGAAATTTCGAAACACTTCAGGACAATCCGCACCTGTTGAAACCCGATCAGGTGTTGAACATATTACCTGTAGACGGCACGTATTATAAATGGAACAATTTTGATAACCTGGGGGCGGTGGCAGCGTTCTTTGGCGTGGATGCGCAGACTATTCTTGAATTTGCGGGAAACAAGGCAGACCTGACGGCTGTGAATGGCCCTAACTCGGGGCTCGAGCCCGGGAAATGGATCGTTGTACCCGGCGGTAAGCGAGCGATTAAAGATTGGGGACCACCAGCAATCACGCGTAAGAATGCCGCTGCAGCCAGTTATTATGGCGACGGCAGTTGTGGCGCATCTTATGAAGGCGCGATCGGCACGGGCGCCTTTATTTGGCCGACCGTTGTGCGCTCCATTTCTGGATACGAGTACTCAAACATTCATCCAGCGATTGATATTGCCGGGGCGACTGGGAATGCAGTATTCGCATCCGATTCTGGGGTGATCGTTTACGCCGGTTGGTCTAACTTTGGCTATGGTTATTTGATCGTGATCGATCATGGCAATGGTTACCAGACCGCGTATGCACATTTGAGCGCAATCAACGTCGGCTGCGGTCAAAGCGTTTTCCAAGGCAGCACCATTGGCGCGATAGGGAATACCGGCAATTCGGCAGGTTCACACCTGCATTTTGAGCTGAGCTATGGCGGCGTCAAATTGAATCCGGTTGAAAATTTACGCTAAATCAAACCGCTAGCCTCGCCACAGTCACGCCATCGCCGCCTTCTTTCTCACCACCAGACTCGTACGATTTCACGTGTGAATGTTCACTCAGCGTCTGCCGGACGACTTCTCTCAATCGCCCGGTGCCTTTACCGTGGATGATCCTCACAAAAGGCAGCCCTGCGATGAAAGCCGCATCCAGGTAACGTTCTAATGCGTCCAGGGCATCCTCAGCCCGTCTGCCCCGTAAATCGAGCTCCATCCCGGGGCTGGCCGGGATGACATTCGCGCTTCGCACACCACTTCCGGAAGTCGCAGGATTCTCCACCACTTTATTGACCAGCCCAACAGGTTTAGTGGTTTCATCTGAACCATGGGTTGAATCAAGCAGGCGCTGTATTCCGCCGCTCGCCAGCTCCAACTCGGATAGGCGCGTGCGAACACGCATTACGCCGATCTGGACTTCTGCTTCTTCTTCAGAAAGCGCCGAAACAATGCCCTGCGAACCTAAAGTGCGTAAACGTACTTTGTCGCCCAAACGAATGGCGCGCCGCGATTGTGGGAGCTCAATAGGAGGCGAAATCCGCTCGACTGGCGTCTCGACCTCATTTTCAAGAACTTCGACTTTCTCTTCGACCGCCTGTAGCGCTTCGACAGGTTGGCGAGCGCGCGCCAGGGCTCTTTTTACATCAGCAATTTCGCTTTGCAGTTCTCTTATCTGCGCTTCCCGTTCGGAGCGACCTTGCTCAAGGATGGCCCGGCGTTCTTCTTCGATCTTTTCCAGACGGAGCACCAGCTCATTACGCAGCTTATCAGCTTCAATCAGGGCCTTATCCGCCGCAGCACGCGCCTGACGCGTCAGATCTCGCTGGTGGTGAATCTCGTTCAACAAATCCTCGGCGCGAATATCCTCCGGGCTGAGCTCCGAGCGCGCGTCCTGAATAATTGCCTCCGGCAGGCCGAGGCGCTGGGCGATTGCCAGGGCATTCGAGCGCCCCGGCAGACCAATGGTCAAATGAAAAGTCGGGCGCAGTGATTCGAGATCGAACTCGACGCTGGCATTCACCACTCCGGCGGTGGTGTGTGCAAAAGCCTTCAACTCTGGGTGGTGTGTTGTCACCAAGGTGGTCACACCGCGTTCGAGTACGTAGGTTAAGATGGCGCGTGCCAGCGCTGCACCTTCGGTCGGGTCGGTGCCGGCGCCTAATTCATCTAAAATCACAAGGGAGCGACGATCTGCTCGCTCTAAGATATGAATGATATTGGTAATATGTCCTGAAAATGTAGATAAGGACTGTTCAATCGACTGTTCATCGCCGATATCAGCATAAAGGTTGTCGAACAGGCTGATCTCTGAGCCGGAATGGGCAGGGATGAGCAGCCCAGACTGGGCCATCAATGCCAATAAGGCAATCGTTTTAAGGGTCACGGTTTTCCCGCCCGTATTTGGGCCGGTGATAACCAAGGCGTAGGTCTGCGCATCCAGGTCTACATCGATTGGGACGACGGATTTCGGATCCAATAATGGATGACGCGCCTGATACAAGCGAATCACTGTCCCTGGGTGTCGCTCTCCTTTCGGATCGATCGGATGCAGCGTGGGCTCTGTGGCGCGCAGGTCCTCAGCGTATTTCCCTCGCGCCAGGGCCAGATCTAGTTCTGCAATGACCTCCACTGTATGTAAAATCTCATCACTATGCCCGGCCGTCTGCTGAGAAAGCTCCCAAAGGATCCGCCGCTCCTCATCGCGCTCGGCAAGTTGCATTTCCCGATATTGGTTGTTCAGCTCCACCACAGCCAGAGGTTCCACAAAAATCGTCGCTCCAGACGCAGATTGGTCATGGACGATTGAACGGATACGACCCTTGAATTCGGAACGTAATGGTAAAACATAGCGACCATCGCGCTGGGTGATCAAAGCCTCTTGCAAGTAAGGCGCGTTATTTGGATCGGTGACCATTCGCTGTAGCTTTGTCAGCAACCGGTCATGCGAAATACGCATTTCGCGACGGATCGAGGCCAGTTTAGGCGACGCAGAATCCACGATCTCACCGCGATCAGAGATGGCGCGTGTGATTCCGTCAATCAACCCAAATGGCGGCGGTAATTGGGCGATGATCCCTGCAAGATTGGGGTACGAGGCGCCCATGCGCTCAAAAGTGCGCGCCAGGGTGCGCGCTGAGATAAGGGTATACTTGATATCCAATAGTTCTTGGGGGGCTAATACCCCGCCATGATTGGCCAGATCGACCGAGGCGCGCACATCACGCGCCCCACCGATGGTCAGATCAGAGTTCTTCATCATTATTTGGACTGCTTCACGGGTCTCGGCCAATAGCCGGCGTGCTTCGAACAGGTCATTGGTTGGCTGCATGGTGCGCGCCCGCTCTGCAGAGGCTTCAAAAGCGCAATAACCTGCCAATCGCTCCAGGATTTTTGGGTATTCCAGTGTAATTAGGGTCTTCTCATCCATTGCAAATCAAATAATCTCGATCATTCACCCACATGATGCACCAGATCCGTCAAGGCGCGGCGCGGGGTAGGTACGTTTTTTGTATCCGTATAACCCAACGGCAGCATCGCTACGGGGATCAAGCCTTTAGGATTACCCAGGGCATCCGCTACCTTTTGATCATCAAAAGCGCCCACCCAGACACTACCCAGACCAAAGTCTGTCGCAGCCAGCATTGCGAAGGTACAGGCGATGGTGGCATCCTGGACAGCATATAACCGGACGCCTCGTTCGTGGTAGCGCGCTTCTGTGCGCGAGGGGTTTGCGCAGAATACCAAAATAATCGGGGCTTCATGGATAAAATCCTGCCCCCGTGCCGCTTCGGCCAGCGCTGACCGCTGAGCGGCGTCTTCTACGAGAAATATTTCATAAGCCTGCAGGGTCCCGGCGGAGGGCGCACAGTTCGCAGCCTGCAAAACACACTCCAGGATAGCCGGGTCGACTGGAAGGTCCAAATAATTGCGGACCGAATAACGTTTTTCGATAAGCTCAGAAAATCCCATATAGATCTCTTTATCTGATCGCGAGCTCAGACTTGCTGTTTGATGTTCCGGATATAATCGTCCGTCGCAACCTGGTGACCGACATCCTGCCTGGCTCGTTCTGAAAGAAACCACTTATGTTCGAGTACCTGGCAATAGAGCTCAGACAGATCTTTCTCCGGTTCTGTGTCGGATTGTAGCCGTTCGACTACTGGCTGATAAATATTTCCTAACCAATGAAACGCCGCCGCGCTTAACGGCATGCTGCGATTGTACTGGCTGGAAAGCGTGGCTTTTAACTCCTGAATTTCGTTCATCATCTGGCGCGCCTGGCGTTCTTGTGCATCGATGCCGGTCAGCGTATGCAGAATATCGTGGTGGAAGTTGCGGTCGGAGACCATCACCCGGAAACGGAGCTGCTCTCCATCCCCAGTGTCAAATAACTCCACCTCGCCCACCGAGAAACCGAGCTCATTCAATGCCCGGATGCGCTCCTGGATACGGTAGTGTTCGCCCGTATTGATAATATCCTCGCGAGTGATCTCCTCCCACAAACGTTGGTAACGAACTCGGATGGTAGCGCCGGTGTCAGAAACCGGAACGCCATCGGCAATCAAGTTCATAGCGCTTAAGTCCGCCAGATCACCATTGACATTTTCTTCCATGACCACTAAATCGTCATAGCGCTGCGCGGCTGTGATCCTGGTCGAGAAATTAGCTGTTTCGGCGTCGACCAGGTACGCCTGCAAGGCGCCCGCATCTCGGCGGAAAAGCGTGTTCGATAGTGAGCAATCCCCCCAATAGATGCCCGCCAGATGGAGCTGAACCAGTAAACCAGCAATCGCATCCAAGAGATGTTCGCGATAACGCGCCAGGCCACTGGTCATAAACAAAGAACGATATGGCAAACTCCGATCAAGGTAGCGCGTAATCAGCGCGCTGGCTTTCCGATCGCCATACTGGGTATCGATGTATCCCACCGGTGTCACTGCAGGCAGACGAGAATCTTCCATGGCTGAGAGCAAACGATATTCCTTTTCCGCCAATCCGGATGGAAGCTCTTTAATGGCAAATAGGGCGCCTTCATAATTCGCAAAAACTACCGGATGGCGCGATAAGCCTCGTGGTAGATTTTCCAAACGGGAACAGTTCTCCTCCCATTCCGACAACGGGCGGGACCAGGGAAGGTCAGTAAAATCGGGATATCCAGAACGTATATGAGATTCAAGCATGTTTCGATTGCCTACTCGTCACAATCTAGAAGTTAGTTTTTCCGCGCCTTGTACGCATGGCTTTTGCAATTTCTTTGGAATTTACATCACCACGCTTATTCAGCTCCTGGATGATGTTCTCGTGGTCTTCATCGTTTCGGTTCTGGCTGAGTTTATAGCCTGCATCCACACTTGTAACTTGCATGGTAAATCCGACTACGCCGTTCATTTCCTTCTGCACAAACTCTTGGGGGAGTCCTTCGAGACGATAGGATGTATTCGTTTCGTGATTTTGTACCAAACGACTGAGCAAGGCGAATAAATCATCGCCTTGAATTTCGCGCACTTTTCCGTACACATGAACCATCATATAATTCCAGGTCGGTACGTTGACATGGTTATACCAGCGTGGCGAGATATACGTATGCGGGCCTTGAAAAATGATTAAGGCTTCCTGTCCATCAAACGTTTTTTGCTGTGGATTGGCGCGTGATATATGACCATAGACCGTAAGGCCGCCCATTTCTTCTACTACTTCAACCGGAGTATGTGTGGCAACCGGTTTCTCGCCATTATAAGTGATCAGAGTAGCGAAATTGTTCTTGTTAAGAAATGCCAAGATTTCTTCTTGATCATCTTCACAGAATAGTTTTGGAATATACATACTTCGTTGAATCTTTCCGATCGATAATTCTTGCCTTGAAATGCCCTGGAAATTATACCCCTCTATAACCGCCGGGATTCTACTCACCTAGCTCTTGTCCTGCTCGCCGCTTGATAAATTGATTTCATCATACTTCAGTTGGAGAGATTTTCGCTCTGCTAAGTATTCATCCATCCCATCAGGCTTATAATCCAACGATTGATGCCGAAAATATGTATTATACAGGCTTGCATAATGGCCGCCATTTGCCAACAATCCATCGTGCGTACCCTCCTCGATGATCCTTCCATTTTCTAGCACGATAATCCGGTCAGCGGCTTTGACAGTGGAAAGGCGATGGGCGATCAGGATACTGGTAGTGTTGCGTAAAATCATATTCAACGCTTGCTGGATTTGCCATTCAGTGAAAGGATCGATGCTGGCGGTGGCCTCATCCAGGATAAATATGACAGGATGCTGGACCAGAACGCGCATTAAGGAAACCAGTTGGCGCTGTCCCATCGACAGGCGTGTACCGCGCTCGCCCACCTCGGTATCCAAGCCTTGAGGCAAACTTTCTAACCATTCCCCATCTCCGATCTGCTGGGCCAGGGCGGTGATTTCCGCTTTTGTTGACTCGCTCGGACAGGCATAGCAAATATTTTCAGCCACCGAACCAGAGAACAAGAAAGGGATTTGGGAAACGATCCCTAATTGGGCGCGATAATCTGCTAAATCATAGGTACGAATATCCGTCCCATCGATCCGAATTTGCCCACCTTGGAACTCGTAAAATCGAGCCACTAATTTAGCAATCGATGATTTCCCGGCGCCTGTGTGTCCGACCAGGGCGACCGTTTCTCCCGGCCGGATGTGAAGATCGAAATCTTCCAAGATTGGTTCATGCTCTGAGTACCTAAAATCCACTTGGTCGAATTGGATATCGCCCTTTAGTAAGGGAACCGAATTTTCTGCAACCTGGCGAACGTTGGCTTCGGCGTCTACCAACGCGAACACGCGCTCCGAAGCCGAAAGACCTGCCTGCACCTGCGCCGAGAAAGCAGAAAGATTCAACACCGGGAAGAAGAAACGATCCAGGCTTTGCAGGAAAAGAAACCACGCCCCGATGGCGATAATGCCTTCCACGACACTTATGCCTCCCAGGTACACCAGGGCGGCTGTAGCGATCCCGCCTAGCGCATTAAGCGTTGGGAAGACCATCGAAAGGACCAAACCCCGTTGGACGTTAACACGATAGGATAGCCGGTTAGCAGTATCAAACTCGCGGTAAACTGAAGCCTCCTGACGGAAGTTCTTGGCGACGGAAATCCCGCTAACCGTCTCCTTAATCGTCGAGTTAACGTTCGCCATGGCGCGCATTCCAGAACGTGTCACAGTGCGCGCAAAACGACGGAAGCTGACGGCAATGATAAAAATGATCGGCAAGAAGGCAAACAGGGCCAGCGAGAGCTTCCAATCGATGGTCACCAGCACAATGCCCAGGATAATCGATTGGGCAATTTGTGAGAAAAGGTCCGTAACCAGGACCACCATCTGGCCGAATTCTTGTGTATCGGAGGTGATGCGTGAGACCACCTTTCCGGAGGCAAACTCATCGTAAAAGGAAAGATCGTGCCCCGCAGCGGCCCTGAAAGCATCTGTCCTTAAGTTCAGCACAGTGTCGCCGACGATACGCACCGTCAGACGCCGGCGTAACAGGTTAGCGATCCATGTGGTCAGGTCGATCATAAAGACCATTCCACTTACCAGAAAGATCTGAGGCCAACTGATAGTGGTCGCCATGGCAGTCACAGCCCGGCTGACGATAATCGGCGTAGCGGAACCAGCCAGGGAGATAAATAATAATAGAATTACCACCCATACCAGAAGGCGGCGATAAGGTTGAAAATAACCCAGCATCCGGCGCGCTAATTCACGGTCGGTATACTGGCGGTCATAGCCTTCAGTTTCTAGCCCACTAAAAAAACCCATGTTTTATTCTCGATGATCCCTGTCTAAAAATCAAGGATGGCGTTAACGTCAGTCATTGAAAATTCTTCGATAGGGTTCTGAAGAGCGCAGAAGGTCCTCATGCTTTCCCATGGCTGTCAGGCGGCCATGGCGAATGACCAGGATCAGATCTGCCCAACGGATCTGCGATAGGCGGTGGGTGATGATCAGAGTCGTCCGTCCCCGCGCGGCGGCGTAGATCGCGCGTTGGATCAGATCTTCCGTTGCACTGTCGATGGCGCTGGTCGAATCATCCAGAACGAGGATATTCGGGTCCGTCAGAAAGGCACGCGCCAATGCCAACCGCTGGCGCTGGCCGCCCGAAAGGGTCACGCCACGCTCGCCGATGATTGTATCGTACCCTTCTTGAAATGTATTGATGAATTCATGGGCCTGCGCAGCGCCGGCTGCATCATGGATATCTTCGAGCGTGGCATCTTGATATCCGAAGGCGATATTTTCAGATATCTTCCTTGAAAACAGAAAGATATCTTGCTCGATAATAGAAATACCTCGCCTGAGCGTTTCCAGGTTCCAATCACGCACGTTGACCCCATCCACCAATACCTGACCCGAGGTGACATCATAAGTACGGTTAACCAGCTTCACCAGTGTTGTCTTTCCAGATCCCGTCTGGCCTACGATGGCAACGGTCTGACCGGGATGCACTTTAAAAGAAATATCCTCGAGGACCGGTTCGGAATGATCATCGTAACGAAAAGTCACGTTTTGAAACTCGATCTCGCCGACCATCGGGCCAGTAAAGCCAGCTCTATTTTGATCCAGGTTATTCTCATGATTGATTAAATCCAGGATTCGGCGCGCGCTGGATATCCCCAAGGAAACTTGTGAATATGCGAAAAGCGATGTAAAGGTTGGAAAACCAAAAAGTTGGATAAGCCCAAAGAAGGCGATCACCTGGCCGATGTTTAACGCACCTTGTTTAAAGAGCACCAGCGATTGAAAAAGTGCGCCCGCCTCGGCTAACCCAAGCAAAAGCAAAGGGATGAAGCGGGCTTCAACATCCCCTTGGTGGACGTAGGCATCCCGGAACCGACCGGCGTTGCTGCCAAATCGCTCTACCTCGCTGCGCTCCTGCGCCATCCCTTTTACCGTCTCGATGCCGTCGATCGCCTCTGCCAGGCGAGTATTCAGGTCGCCAAATGCCTTGCGTACATCCGTCGTAATCGGGCTGAGCTCATGCAGATATTGCCACAGGGCCAGAAAATAACCTATGATAAACAGCGCTGGCACCAATACCAAGGAGGGATGGTAGCGAGGCGCAAGAATCAGCGGCATCACCAGGAAAACTGCTGAACCAATCACCAAGTTAAGACCTGGGCTAAAAAGGAAATTGATTTCCCGGACATCGTTGGTAGCTCGCGCCATGGTATCGCCAACAGCCTGTAGGCTATGAAATGTCATGCTCTTTCCTAACAGGCTGATATACAGCTCATTGCGAGTATCACGCTCCATACGCTGGCCCATCAGTTCAGCGCTGAAATTTCGCACAAATTGTAAGATGCCGCGCAAAAGTTGCGTACCGACGATGGCCAGGGAAATTGGCAGCAGAACGGATTTATCCGGCGTTGGTTGATTTATCGAATTAAATGCCCGCCCGATCAGGACCGGCACCACAGCCGCCAAGGCTGCGTTGCTGACCGCTCCTATCAGCATGCTGACCATCAAATACCAATAACGGCGTGCATGCGAGGTAAGCCAACGCACCGGGCCTCGGCGGTTGGTCTGGTAACTTTGAGGGAGGGTAAACTCGCTGGAAAGAGGCAGGCTGCTCATGATAGGCCGAATGGGGATTATACAGCAATTTAACGATTTACGGGATTTCGTCCAGGAAGGGCAGCTCAGCGGCAATTTTATAAGGGCCAAACTTTCCTAAGGCGTCCAAAGGCACCCTGCGCTGGCGACCATTGCGTGGTGTTACTTTATAACAGCCGCCATTCCGGTGAAGTAATGAGATGGCCCTTTTCTTGCGGCCAAAAACCCGCCGCATCTGTCCGGAAAATCCACGAAAACTCTCTTTCTCATCCGGGACGAGGCGGAAAATTTCGTCATACGCATCGATGAATTGTTGCCGAAACTCCAACGAGACAACTTGCAAATTACTTGTTACCCAACAGCGGTCCTCGTATTCCCAATAATAAGCAAGTCCCACGAACTGACCCTGGCGAGTGATATACGGGAAAAATGGAAATGAACGACAAACAATCGAACGGAAATTGCGCTGGCATAACCGGTGTCCTAGACATTCGATCAGCACCTGGCCATCTGGTAGTTGGCGGCGCAATTCCACCCCATGCAGCGGGTCGTCGTAGGTGTGCCAAAGGGTTGTAGCAGATCGCAGGTACAGCCACTCTACCTCGTAAGCGGTGGGAACCGCGTGGCGTGTATCACAACAAAAAGGTACCCCGCGTTCATTGTATGGAGCGCATCGCCCGCCACAATCCAGGGCAGCGATTGGTGCATCAAACTGTTGATACAAACGGGGGAATTCGAGCATATCCAAGAAAAAAATTATACCAAAATAGCTTCACGAAAGTGCGGCTCGGATGACAAACTCGAATGTCATTGCGGAAAGAAAGGGTATAATGACTCTGATGTATCGCGCCCGCTACCGCCGTATCTTATGGTTTTTTGGTAGAGTGATCGCCAGCGTATTGTTCTGGGATGTATTTTTAGCGCGGATCGGCTTTCGAAAATGGAGCACAAGTGGGCGATCGATGCGTTATAAGCGGCACGCCGTCCGCTTTCGCAGGCTGGCGATCTCGATGGGGGGGGTAATGATCAAAGTTGGTCAATTCCTCTCTACCCGAGTGGATGTGCTGCCGAAAGAAGTCACTGACGAGCTCTCGGGCTTGCAGGATGAAGTTCCAGCGGTTCCTTACGAATCCATTCTCAAAGTAGTCGAGCAGGAATTCAACACCTCGCTTCAAGAACAATACGAATCATTCGATCAAGTTCCGCTCGCAGCGGCATCTTTAGGCCAGGTACATCGCGCGACCATCCACCCAAAATCGCCGCCGGTCTCCAGTAGCGCAGGTGGTAATGGATCAGGATCACCAGCATCGCCCATCGATGTCGTGGTTAAAGTTCAGCGACCAGATATTGAGAACCTGATTGCGACGGATTTGGAGGCGCTACACACGGTTGGGCGGTGGCTACAGCGTTACCGGCCCATTCGCCGCCGGGCAAATGTTCCAGCGCTCCTGGATGAATTCTCACGCATCCTGTACGAGGAAATCGACTACCTCGCTGAAGGTCGAAACGCTGAGACTTTTGCAGCAAATTTCGCAGGCAACCCATTGGTGCGCGTCCCGAAGGTATATTGGACTCACACAACGGTACGGGTGCTGACTCTGGAAAATGTGCTGGCAATCAAGATCACGGATTATGAAGCCATCGGTAAAGCTGGCATCGACCGTGGAAAAGTCGCATCCTTGTTGCTAGATACCTATCTCCAACAGATTTTTGAGGATGGATTTTTCCATGCCGATCCACATCCAGGTAATTTATTTGTTGAACCATCGCCCATAAAAGTTCCTGTGATCAATCGAACGGATGATCTTGGGCGTCCGGGCAATGGAAGAGATCATCCGCTCCCACCGCAATGGCAGCTTACTTTCGTAGATTTTGGCATGGTGGGGCATGTTCCATCTAATTTGCGCACAGGTTTGCGAGAATTGTTGATCGGCGTAGGCACCCGTGACACACAACGCGTGGTCAAGGCCTACCAACAAATGGGCGTTTTGCTGCAGGATGTCGATCTGGTTATGCTAGAGCGCGCCCAATCCCACATTT
Organism: Anaerolineales bacterium; assembly: GCA_041912175.1. Classification (GTDB taxonomy): domain Bacteria; phylum Chloroflexota; class Anaerolineae; order Anaerolineales; family UBA4823; genus CAZAGA01. The sequence goes on from JAYRNN010000217.1 coordinate 45,159, forward strand.
TCGAACAATACTGGGGCATGAATATGTCCGAGTTGAATAAATTAAATACAGGCGACTTTCGAGAATTCCTGGAAGAATTTCGAGGCCTGATTTATGATCTACCATTTCAAATCCCCCAAGACATTATTTTCCTTGTGCGTTGTGTCAGCATCCTGTCTGGTATGTGCACTGGGCTAGATCCACAATTCAACGTTTTCCAGCATCTGAGCCCTTACGCTCAAAAAATCATTAGTGATGAGGCGCGCAACAACCGTAAAGACTGGCTAACCGAGGTAGAAAGCCTGGCGCGTAGCTGGCTGAATGCTCCACTGAAATTGGATGCTTTATTGGCCAGGCTCGAGCGTGGCGATATCTCGATGCGGAATCCCGAAGTTTCTCACCAGGTGAACCGCCTGGAACGGGCTATAAGATCGCTCAGCACAGGGCTGCTTTTTGCAGCGTTGTTGCTGGGGGGCGTCCAATTCTATTTAGGAGACCAGCGCATTGGCGCAGTGATTTTACTAAGCGGGGCAGGAATTACCTTATTGTGGATTATTTGGAGAAATATTACTTCAGCTTAGCGCTGATACAAATAATTAATCAAAGGAAGAGAGCTTATATGACCACTGAAGTTCGCATTGACGCCTTACTCCCAGCCGAAATGGCTACCCGCGCAGAATTTATTGGCGTGCGGAAATCCGAAATGGCATTTCGTACCATGTTTGCCCTGGCCATCCTTGCCGGGGCGTTCATCGCCTTAGGAGCAATCTTCTCTACGACCGTCCTGGCAGGAGGAATCTCGGTCCGCGACCCACAAGGCGCAGTCCTGGCCACCACAGGTCTACCTTATGGCATTAATCGGCTTTTGGCCGGGCTCGTCTTTTGCCTGGGGCTGATTCTAGTGGTCGTGGGGGGGGCGGAACTTTTCACCGGTAACAACCTGATTGTAATGGCCTGGGCGAACGGTAAGGTATCTACTGTGGCTTTACTACGCAATTGGAGCATCGTCTACCTGGGCAATTTTGTCGGCTCGATTGGCACGGCTGCGGTGATGTTGTTTAGCAAGCAATATATGTTTAGCGGCGGGACAATCGGCTTGACCGCGTTGAACATTGCAAAAGCCAAAGTAGAATATGGTTTCGTCCAGGCCATCGCCCTCGGCATCATGTGCAACGCGCTGGTCTGTCTGGCGGTCTGGATGACTTATAGCGCTCGTAGCACGACCGATAAAATATTGGCGATTATTTTCCCGATTTCTGCCTTCGTGGCGGCCGGCTTTGAGCACAGCGTCGCCAATATGTACTTCATTCCCATCGCTTTGTTCATTAAGCAATACGCCGGCGAAGATTTTTGGAAATTAATCGGAAAATCGGCGGCGGATTATAGCACCATCACCTGGCAATCTTTTCTTGTGAACAACCTTTTTCCAGTAACGATCGGCAATATCATAGGCGGCGCGATCTTCGTTGCTGCCATTTATTGGCTTATCTTCCTTCGTCCAAACAAGGCTCAATAATCAGGAGGCCCATATGAAAGCCTATGTATTATTACACGTCAGGGTTGGAAGTATTCCCGAGGTAGTCAAAAATTTACAGCGCACAGAGGGCGTAGGCGAAGCTCATATGACGTTCGGCCCATTTGACGTGGTAGCCGAGATTCAAGCTAACGACGCAAAGTCATTGGGCGCGATGCTGGCCAAGCAAATCCACCCAATCCCAGGAGTAATAGACACAACCACATTGTTGGTTGTGGATTAAGGAATCAGACAAGCTACGTTTAAGCGACGCTGGGCGTCGCTTAAACGTAAAGGTTAAGTGACCGTTCAGGTGGGCAGAAATGGCATTTCCGGACCGGAAACGCCTAATCGTTCTGCCAGCGCCGCGCGCATCGCCAGGCGATCATCCCAGGGGTATTCGACTTCGCCGAAGCACATCGATTGCTCGTGGCCCTTGCCACAAGCAATCACCAAATCTCCACGCCTGGCCAGACGAAGTGCAAAGCGGATCGCCTCTCTTCGGTCAGGCACTCTCCAAAATGTTTTCTCCTCGATCCCCCCTTGTGAGCGCGCCCCATTTGCCATCTCATCCAAAATACTGTCCACATTTTCTGTGCGAGGATCTTCGGCAGTAAATATGCTGATATCCGCCAACTGAGCCGATATCTCAGCCATCATTTGGCGCTTGGCGCGATCACGCAGGCCCGCCGAACCAAATACCGCAATCACCCGTCCTGTGGTCATTTGGCGGGCCGCCTCCAATGTTCTCATTAACGCATTTGGAGTGTGAGCAAAATCTACAATTGTAAAAAACTCTTGGGCCCCGGGAAATTCGCGGTTCAGATCGATCTGTTCCCACCTCCCAGGGACGATGGGCAGGTCAGCAATTCCTTTTTGGACAGCTTCCAGCGGCAAATTCATGACTCCTGCCGCTACCGCAATAGCAGCCAGGCAATTGGAAACATTGTAACTGCCGGTCAAGTGAGTCTCGATGGCACAGGAGAAATATTTATTTTCCTGACCCTTCCCTTGGGCTATAAATTTCATCCCGTCAATGCGATATTCACTGCTCACTGCCTGGATATCAGCATCGGAACTAAATCCATAAGAAATTTTCCGCACCCGGGTGACCTGTTCGAGGTAAGGGTAGGATCGATCATCCAAATTGAGCACTGCCGCTCGTGGTGGATGGAATGGTTTGCCTGGGGTTTCAGAGAGCGAGGTAAATAAGCGCGCTTTTGCCGCCCGGTAGGCGTCGTAGGTATCATGATAATCTAGATGTTCGTGGGTTATGTTCGTCACAACTCCGATATCGAAATCACAGCCTCCCACACGCTGCTGGTCCAATCCATGCGAGGTGACTTCCAAGATTACAAAATCCAAGCCTTCCTGCACCATCTGCGCCAGGTAGGCTTGTATGGCAGGGGCTTCTGGGGTAGTTACATGAAAGCCGGTGTCCATGATCTGGGAGCCGATCACGGCGTTCACGGTCGAAATCATTCCCGTTTTTAACCCAGCGGCTTGCAAGATATGGAACAACAAATTGGAGGTGGTAGTTTTGCCATCGG
>JAYRNN010000218.1:0-2764 GCA_041912175.1 Anaerolineales bacterium
AAAGTGTGCGCGGCGTTTGTGAAAGCCAAACTTGCGAGGCAACCAGTAGTCTTCATAGAAACGCGTGAAGCGCGACTCGTGGTGTTTGTGCTGAAAGCGTTGCCAGCCGAATCGGTGCTCGAGTTCGTCTTCGGCCTCTTTCTTTACGTAGGGCACCAGATTCAGTGGATGATGGACCTTCATGCCCAATATTTTCTGGTACCAAAGCTTGTAGACCACGATGTCGACCAGCGGGAAGTCGTCATTGGCTTTTCCGTCGCCGCAGCGCGCCAAGATGTCGCCGAACAAGGTCTTGTCGATACCCAGGTAACCGCCCCATTCCTCGGGTTCGCGGCAGCACTCCGTCGAGAAATTCGACCCCGTGATGATGTGTTTGATCTTGTACTTCCGGGCAAACTTGTAGAGGCCGGAGAAAAAGGCAGCATCTTGCACGAGATCCTGATCCGGTATGCCGGCGCGCAGAAACGCAACCTGCATGCGTTTCACAGCCTGCCAGTTAACCACCTCGGTATAGAGGTCCAAGCCCAAGCCATCCACCAGCTTTTCGATGTTACCCACTGCCTGGTCAGTATTCCAGCCCGCGTCGACGTGAAAGAGCAGCGGCCTTAGGCCCATTTTCTCCTTGGCCACATATGCTGCATAGGAACTGTCCAAACCGCCGCTCAATCCGATGATGCAGTCAAAGTCCTTGCCTTTCCCCCGTTCTTTGATACGCCCCGCCAAGATAGCGAGTTCAGCCGCACCGCGCGCATCGGTTTTCCAGTTCGGCCTGATGTTCGCATCGTAGTTCCTGCAATAATCACACACACCGACAGAATCAAACGCGATATTCGGATCAGAATCATCCATTACGCAGCGTTTACAGATCATAAATATCCCATTCTTTAATTCTCAAACACCCGTCTTCCCGTCAGGAAACCCATCAAGCCAAGGGTACCGATCAAAACCGCCAAGCCCAAGAAGACAAAGTCGGCACCACCCCATATAAAGTAATAAACAGGGCTTATTGCGACTACTCCCAATATGAGCGGCACGAAACAGCAGGCGTAAGGATTTCCGCGAATTGCTGCATTAGCCACAGCCCCGAACAAAAAACCGGTAATCAATACTGCGCAAAGAGCGCCGAACAATCCGAAGTCAAGAAGCAGACCCTGCAGGGCGGTAGGATAGAGTCCAAAAAAAGGCTGCGACTCGATAATTTTTATAAACTGCCCTCCACCACCATAAATTAGTCCAAAGACCCTAAAATGGAACGCGCCATATTCTGGAGATGAATAATCAGACGCCTCGAACAACGAAACAAAAAATGGAGCGCTGTGGCTCGCATAATAAGACAGCAAATATACACTCGACAGACAACCATCGCATCCATCGTTCACGGCACGATACGAATCACGCAGCACAGATACACCATTCCAAACAAATGGACTGCTCACATCAAGTTCACTTTGTGATCCAACACCGTATCTCCAGGCAAACATCATCACCATGATTAGAAGTGAGGCTGCAACACCAATAATCAGGATCTTTTGCAACCAAATCATCCCGGCGTGCTCATGAAGACCTGCATTGCGACGAAGAATAAAGCATATGCCTAAAACCATCACCACGAGGGCAGCGGCATTCCTCCCCCCGATGGAAAATTGAGTAAGAAGCATCACAATCGAGGGAAAGATTGCAAGCAAAACGGTTGTGAAGTACCTAGTCCTACAGGACAGGACTAGTAATGGGAACGCCAAACTGGCGGTGGCCATGCCATCAGAAATCCTGGCTAGAATGGAACGTTCATAGCCCTGAATCGCCAAGCTATCGAGAGCGTTTCTCGCCTCACCGCTCGCCAGACCAACGCCACCGCCGGCAATCTCCGAATATAATGAGTAATTATAGATCGAAGCCGCCAGAAATAGACATAGCAAAGGCAACAACATCAACTCATAACTCTTGCCAAGTCTGGATTTCCCGTATTCTATCAACATTGGTGCCGGCTTTAAGTGCTCCCCGATAAATAGCCCAAGCCAAAATATGATAAAAGCGACGAAAAGATAAAGCCAACCGAGAATGCCGCCGTTGGTGCTATAGTCATAGGGGCCGAACATGTAATTGAGAAACCATAGCGATACACTTGCAACAAGCCAACGCGACGGTCGTGCCCCCAACCAACGCGCCAGAGTTAGACTGCCTCTTGACTGAACAGACTTGCTACGCATAGATATTCTTAATAAACGGCCACCCAAAGGCCAGCACCATCACAAACCCTGCAAGCAGAATTGCGATTCCCGCGCCGTAAAGACCATATGCCGGAATCAATAAGATCGCGGCCAAACAAGCCCCCGCACATGCAATCAGGTTTGCCCTGGTCAGCAGCGCGTCCCGACCTGAAGCATATAACTGGTAATGGAAAGCTCTCGAAGCCGAGTACATCAGCGCGTAGGCTGCAGTGGCCAAAAACATAGGCTTATATTCAAGCAACTCGAGCCTGCCCAAGAGAGAGACAAGCAATGGAAACAGCAACCAGATTGTTGTCAGACCGATAGCAGCCGCACCTTGCCACAGAATCAATAATTCAGGCGACGGAGCGCCAAGAAATTCACCGTTGAGCGCCTTGTGCTGCGCGATAAGCCTGGGGAGGTGAATCGCGTAGAGCGTCGCTTCGATCAGGTTCGGCAAAAAAACGCTGATCACGAAAAAAAAGTGGAATACTCCGACCGCCTCGTCACCGTGAGTGTGAGACAAGATGACGCGCTGCACACTAACCGTCAAAAGT
>JAYRNN010000219.1:0-16791 GCA_041912175.1 Anaerolineales bacterium
ACCCACCGCATCATTCCCCAACCCGATTATGGTTTTAAGGATAAAACACGGGTAGGATACTTTGCTTTAATGGGGGAATTCTTCTATTCGACGGATAACTGCCAGAATAAAAAATGGGGGGACAGCGACCCACCCTACGTTCTACTTCATTATAAATTCTGTGATCACTGTTAACTAATAATTCGCCCTACAAATGTAATTATACAAAACACGAGAATAAACAAAAAAGCGCTCTCCATTTGGAGAGCGCCTCTACTTTACTTCAAAATCATCTATCCCGCGACGGGCATCAGCGGGCGAAGCATGCGCCGCCCCGCGGAATGTGTCAACGATTTGAGACAACATTTTTCAGAAATTAGTGAGTATTGGGAGTGTCTTGGTTGATCCTATTTTCTCCTTTCAGGTGGAAGGTTGTGGAAAAGTGGACAGAAGAGCACTGCCCACTTTTCCACAACCACTACTACTTCCGTTTCTGGCATGCTTGTGCGTTCCTTACCATTCGTGTTCTGAGACATCCTTTTTCTCCTCCGCCCTGCACCCTAATTTATTGGAGGTAGTTGTCTCACTATTATAGTCACAGAGGGCCGGCGCACAGTTGAGTGTACCCGTAGATACGAGTCGGTCCGTATGGGGTGGGTAGTGGTTTTTATCTGTCCATAATCATTTCCGCTACTCGCCAGAACTGCCAACCCATGTTTTTGATAACTCCTCAAACTTTTTCTCAAAAAGTAATGATCCAATAAATCCGGGTGCTGTTCCACTCTGAGTTATTAATAAGAGTCATGATCAGGATTGCTACTTTGTGCGCGCAAACGCATTCAGAGGATTACTCTTGTTATACACACCTGGTAATAGTTCCACGAAACAATATCCAACGATCTTCCCTGTTTCATCTTTAATGTCTGCCAATTCCTCAAAGTAGAACATATTGAGCTGACCATCGATTCTGGGGGTGAGCGTGTATTTCTCTTCTTTCACACCTTTCATCTCGACTTTCCAGCCGGAAGAGAACTTTTTTCCACCCACGGTTTGCCAACCGAGCGAAGTAATCTTGTAATCGTTCAGACGGCAGTACTTGCCTGAACGATCAATGAACGTACCATCCTGATAGGAATCCTGGGGGAAAGAAAACAGCATGGCTTCTTCATCATCAAAGAATCGCAGAGAGAACCATTCCCAAGAGGTGCGATCATCAATGGGGTTGTACGGGCCTCCCTGTCTGTCAAACCAGCCCTTGCCTGTGACTTTGTGCTCCTGACCGTCCAGTGTAAGTATACCGGTCGCAGGCAGGTTTGTATAAGACCAATAATAGGTCTTCTGATCGGGTTCATCGATACCCATGCGTAAAACGCCATTCTCACAATGCCATACCGCTGGTTTTGAGACCTCCATGTCTAATACGAGTGAATAATCCTGCCCGGCCATGTCGAGGCTGAGCTTTTGTTTCCCGAATGTCATGTTTGCTGCGCCATCTACGCCAACGCGGTCTGATGTAATGATGATGTTTTTTTCGAAGAAAATCGACCGTTGGGAATAGTAATGCTTCTTAGTCTGAAAGTCGGTTACGGCAGTCATCAGGATGTTTAATTTTATCCCTAAGATTTTTAATTTGGCTAAGGTGAACTGGTACGAGTACAGGCTTCCGGTTTCATCGTTAAAATAACCGGTGGAATACCACCATTCACAACCTTTTTTATGACAAAGGAATTCCTCTTCCATGCTCCGAGGCGGAATTCCGCTGGTATTTGTATATTGAATTTTCTTCATTGTGATCCCTCATAAGCTTGACATGAATTAATAAAGCAACTACAGTTGATTATAATCTCATCGTTTAAGCCAACCAGTCATCGGATTTGCATGAGGGTTGCCTAAACATCTTTTTTCGACATTAGAAGAATTTTTTAAGCCCGTCTATGGATCTGAGGATCGTTAAAACCAAGAACAATATTCACACTGCCTTTTTAGAACTCCGTTCGCAGTACCCAATCGAAAAGATCAGGGTGAACCGGTTATGTGAGATTGCGCTCATCAACAAGACAACCTTCTACAAACATTATCAAGACTTATACACACTTTCTGAAGAAATCGAAAACAATACCATCCAATCGATTATGAACAGCTTTGAACAGATGAAAGATCTATTTTCTGATCCAGAAGGGTTTATGAAAGGCCTTTATCTAGCGTTCAAGCCCCATGAAGATATAATCATGACCTTGTTCTCAGGAAGGATGAATATTCTGATTAACAAAGTCGAAGAACAATTGATCACATACTACCCGTGGATAAGCAGCACGCCAGAAAAAGCTGTCCTGTTATCCTTTCTCCTTTGGGGTGTAGCCCATGTTCTGATTGAATCCAGATATGAGGAAACTGTTTTACTCGATACTCTCATCCGGGCTGCCAAACAAATTGTTTTTTTCATTGATGATCAGAGTTTTCAGCAATTTGAAAAGGTTTGATAACTACTCCGATTTAATTAAACAAATTCATAGAACGCAGTAATGCAAAAAAGCGCCCTCCAATTGGAGGACGCTTCTACTTTACTTCAAAATCATCTATTCCGCGGTGGGCATCACCGGTCGGAACTTATATCCATAAACAATAATCCCGCGTTCGTCTCCATCTTGCCGCAGACGACGGGTGACCATTTCGACGGGAGCGCCAATTTCCACCGGCGCTTCACCCATATCGGTGAGTTGAGCAGTAACCAACGGCCCTTCTTCGAGCTTGATCAAGGCCACAGTATAAGGCGCATTCTCCTCATAGCCTGCTGGCGGGTCGAAAATTGTGGTAAAAGAGTAAATCTCGCCCCGCCCACTGAACTGAAAAATATTTTTGGCTTCTTTTCCACATTCAGGGCAAACGTCCCGAGGTGGGAATATCTTCACCTGACAATGCGGGCAGACTTCACCCATCAGTTCATAACGTTGTTGGCGTAGCCGCCAGTGACGAGATATTTCCATCAGGAATCCAGCACGAACAGTGAATAATGTCTAAGATGGGATGAAGTACGCTTAGGCGCTAAATGCATGCGCAGGAATTGCAACAGCTCGGGAATACAGAGCTTCTGAGTCGTTCAATTCAATTGGTCCCTGCGAGCCATAACCACAGTTTGGGCATATCTCACGCGCCGGGAACATTTTCGTTTCACACCCTGGGCAAATCCCGCCTTGCATGCTGTAACGCTGTTTACGAAGTCTCCAATGTCTAGGTATTTCCATGTTTTATTACTCCTTATCAATAATGATTCTAAATCTGCAACCTATCAAGAACTATCAAGCATCTAAATACTCATTTAAGGCTTATTTAAAATGACTCTCAAAACCTATCAGATCACTTCCAGGATATGCGTCACCGCAGTCGAGGCCGGTCCACCGAGGCATTGGATCATGCCTCGCCGAACATCAGGGACCTGATTTTTTCCGGCCAGGCCGCGCAATTGTCAAACCGCTTCAACCGCTTGATAGACACCGGTCGCGCCGCCCGGGTTGCCGCGTGCTTTTAGACCGCCCATTGTGCTGATTGGCAGCGATCCATTTATTCCAATGTAACTACTTTGCGCCAAACGCCAACCTTCACCTGGGGTAGCATAACCCGCCGCCTCCAAGGATAGGACTGCCATGATCGAGGACGTGTCAAATAATTCAAAAAAATCAACTTGCAATGGGGTGATCCTGGCCTTCTCGCAAGCGCGTGCCGCCGAATAACGCGCCGCAGTTAAGTTCAAAGGGTCTGGTCTGTCATGCAGAGCCAGTGTATCTGTTGCCAGGCTCGACGCGGATACGCGCACAGCAGGAAACGGATAATTTGCAGGTAATTGATCCCTGCGGGTGAGTAACAGCGCGGCCGCGCCATCGGCCAACGGGGCAACGTCGAACATATTCAATGGATCGCTAACTAATCCGGCATGGTTATACATATCTGCTGTGATTGCCTTCCGAAACATTGCATATGGGTTGGCAACACCGTTAAGGTGCGCGTTCAATGCAAATCCTGTAAAACTGGAATGCGAAATACTATATTGGTGCATATACCTACGCATTAACAGTGCAGATTGGGCAGTTTGTGTCAAGCCGTGAACAGCTTCATAATCGCCATCTTCCGAGGTCGCCAGAGCAGCTTCAACTTCTCCACCGATTGTGTCGGTGACCTTCTCGACGCCTACAACAAGAGCTACATCGACCATCTCGGAGGCAATAGCCATATAGCCAGCGCGTAGCGCTGCTCCACCCGTAGCTCCCGAAGCCTCAATCGAGACCGCCTCAATGCCATCCAAATGGGCATAGTCGGCCAACAGCGCTCCGACATGCGCCTGGCGGGAAAGCTGTGGCGCCAGCATATTCCCAACAAAAACTACCTGGGGTTGCAGGCCAAGGGCATCTTGCAAAGCCAGGTCTATGGCTTCAAAGGCTAATTGACGCAATGAAATATCCCAGTGCTCGCCCACCTGGGTTTGTCCGATTCCAGCAATAATGACATCCGTCATATAAGGTCTCCAAAAATCGCTATTTCATGGTCAACTTGCCACGATAGCGCACGTAAGTTGCATAGTCAATTTGCGTGCGACGGTGGATATAGTCCTGGGTATGAGGCGCCAGGTCCCGCCGTTCCAGGACTTTATCCGTTACGGTTAACGAGAAAGCATCCGATCCCGCACCGGACCCAAATGAAACCATAAAAATGCGGTCCCCCGGTTCAGCAATATCCAATATCGCAGTCAGGCCGATAATGGCTGCGCCAGCGTAGGTATTTCCAATTACCGGCACTAATAAGCCTGGCGCGATCTGCTCTTTAGTAAAACCAAGCATCTGCGCAGCGCGCTGGGGAAATTTCGTATTGGGTTGGTGGAAGACCGCCCACTTATAATCGGCTGGCGTGGCGCCAGAGGCATCCAATAAGGCCTGCCCTGCCTCCGTAACATGCTTAAAATAAGCCGGCTCGCCGGTGAAGCGCTGTCCATGCTCCGGATATTTGGCATATTGTCGCCGCCAAAAATCAGGCGTATCGGTCACGAAGGAATAGGTATAGTTAATGACCGCCAGTGAATCTTCAGCCGGTCCAATGATAAAAGCCGCCCCTCCCGCCCCAGCAGTATATTCTAGAGCATCTCCCGGACGTCCCTGGGCGGTATCCATGCCGAGCGCCAGCGCATAATCAGCCATCTGCGAACCGACAAAGCCAATCGAAGCCACTATGGCCTCGGTGCCAGCCTTGCAGGCAAACTCCCAATCGGCAGCCTGGATATGAGGCGTGGCGCCAATCGCTTCAGCCAAAATCGTTGACGTAGGCTTAACCGCATAGGGATGGGACTCGGAACCTACCCAAACTGCGCGGATGAGTTGTGGATCAATCCCGGCGCGCTTCAAAGCATTGCGTGAAGCCTCGATAGACATGGTCGCCACATCCTCGTCCAGGCCTGGCACTGCCTTTTCTTTGATCGGCAGCCCACCTTCCCCAGCAGTCCAAACCCGTGCAACTTCGCTGGCGGGCAAGCGATAGCGCGGTACGTACGCGCCATAACCGGAAATGCCCACTGTGCGGGCAGGTTTTAATAAGAGATTTTCAGAATTTATCAAGCTCATCGTTATGCCTCGATTAACAAAGGTAATAGGAGCGGAACAGCTTAAGTTTATAATTGCATTTCTTTAAGAAGCGCTTCTGCTCGATCGATGCGCACAGCCTTCTCGGCTACCAGTTGTTGGGCAAGCGTTTCGATCTGCTCGCCGCGTGCGCCAGCTGCAATGGCTACCTGGCGAGCGTGCAAATTCATATGCCCAAGCTGGATACCCTCGGTGGCCAGGGCGCGCAAGGCAGCCAGGTTTTGCGCCAACCCGACTGAGGCAATGATCTCTGCTAGTTGGTTAGCGCTGGAAACGCCCATCAGCTTAAGGGCTGCCTGCGCGCCAGGATGCACGCGCGTAGCGCCCCCCACGATCCCAACCGCCATCGGCATCTCCAAGGTACCTACCAGGTTGCCCTGAGTATCTTTAGCCCAGGCGCTCAAAGAAGTGTATTGCCCGCCACGCGCCGCGTAAGCATGCGCCCCAGCCTCAATCGCACGCCAATCATTCCCGGTGGCAATTACAACCGCATCCACGCCATTCATGATCCCTTTATTGTGAGTCGCAGCGCGGTAGGGGTCCACTGCAGCAAACGCCCAGGCAGCGATAATCCCATCCCGCACCTGCTCGGCGCTGTATTCGCCAAAAGCCAGATCGCTTAGCAGGATGGTGCAGCGCGCACGCGCCAGGCGCCGGTCAGCGAGATTGGATAAAATACGCAGATGGACGCGCCCACCGGTGATGCTTTCGACACGCGGAGCCAGGCGCTCGACAGCCGTATTGACGGCGTTTGCCCCCATCGCATCGCGCACATCATAAATGAGGTGGATGACTAAAAATGGGCCAATTGGCGAGTCGGGAATCAGGCGTACTTCGAGGTCGCGCGGGCCACCACCCAAGCGCTTTAGCACCGGATCGATTTCGGAAGCTTCGGCAAGGATCAGATCACGCTGCTCGAGCAGCGCAAAGCGTGCTGCAATAGGGTCGGCGACATCAAGTACCTGCATCTGGCCGATCATTTCAGGCGCGGTTGTATGCGCAAAAAAACCCCCACTCGAGCGAGCCAGCCTGGCCATGAAGGAGACCCCCGCGACGACGGATGGCTCTTCAATTGCCATTGGAATAATGATCTCGCGTCCATTGACGATGAAATTGAGCGCCGCTGCTAAGGGCAGCGCATAGGTTCCGATGCTATTTTCAACCATATGGTCGGCCTGATCTAAAGCAAGGCCATCCTTGCCACACAAAGCAGCCTGCTCATCGGGAGTTAACCCTGTGCGCCGAGTGATTTCTAGGAGACGTTCATCCAGGTTGAGATTATGAAAACCAGGGATCCGAGAAGTGGTGGTTTCTTGCGTCATTTTTACTCCAACTTTATCATAGTATAGGCTATCGGCCTCGCAAAAACTATCAAACCCTGACAAAATAGAGTAAAATTGGATTGCGGTGAGGAAATTTGATGGTTGTACTGACACGTGAACAGCTTGAAGACCGGCTGGCGGCGTTGCATCGCGTCAGCCTGGAGCTTGTCAGCGATTTATCGTTAAATACGTTGCTAGAACGTATTGTGGAATTAGCGCGTGAACAGGCAGATGCGCGCTATGCTGCCTTGGGGGTTGTTAACGAAGAGGGAAACTTGATCCAATTCATCCCGATAGGAATGTCGGAAGACGAAATTGCTCTTATGGATCACCCACCGGTTGGCAAAGGTCTTTTGGGACTTTTTCGTACCAAACGGCATACCATCCGTGTCCCAGAAATTTCAGCGGACCCCCGCAGTATCGGCTTTCCCCCTCACCACCCAGAAATGCATTCTTTTCTGGGTGTGCCTATCCTATCTGGCGATAAGATGCTCGGTCAACTTTACTTGACTGAAAAGCAAAACTATCATGAGTTCACGGAAAAAGATGAACGCGTCATTGAAACATTGGCAGCCTATGCAGCCATAGCAATCACGAATGCGCGCCTGTATGCCGAAATTCTTGATCGCGACGAGGCGCTTACCCAACGCAGTGACGATTTGGCGCTCATCAACGATGTTGCAGCTACCCTGGCAGGCTCTTTAGATGTAGATGTGATCCTGGATAAAACGCTCAATCGCGTTATGGCTTATCTCGGAGTCGAAGCCGGAGAAATATTTTTACGGGAGGATAACGAGCAGGAATTACGCCTGGCGATCCATCGAGGCGCCTTCAGCGATCCTTTCTCTTTCCGCGATTCATTCAGGGTTGGGGAAGGATTCATCGGTACTGTCGCGGCGACGGGTAAACCGATGGTGAGCACGAACCCACGCCAAGAAATGCGCTACTTACGACCAGCCGTGTTGGATGCAGGTTTTCGCTGTATTGGCTGCATTCCTTTGATCGCCAGCGGCGAAGTAGTTGGGGTGATGAGTGTGGCGACCCGCCAGGAACGCTGCATAAGCCAGCGAGAGCTGAGCTTGCTGACTGCGATTGGTAGTTGGGCTGCGATTGGTATTGAGAATGCGCGCCTTCATCGCCAGGCGAGACGACTGGCCGTGCTGGAAGAGCGCGAGCGGATTGGAATGGATTTACACGACGGTATTATTCAGTCCATCTATGGTGTAGGCCTGGTCCTAGATTATGCGCGCATTGAGATCGAGGAAAACCCCACGGAAGCAAAACAAAAAATAGAGCAATCCATTGAGGCGCTGAATGCCTCGATCCGTGACATTCGAGCCTACATCCTTGACTTGCGTCCACGCCAATTCCACGGCGACGATTTAAAGCAGGGTTTACAACGCCTGGTGGATGAATTCCAGGCGAACTCTGGTACACGTGCCAGTTTGATCGGCCCGGAGGACGGCCTGGTCGATTTCCCGGCGTTGAATGCCACCGCAATATTTCATATTTGCCAGGAGGCGCTGGCAAACGTCGCCAAGCACGCCCATGCCAAAATGGTGGATATCCATCTATGGAATACCCGCGAGCGTGTATTACTGGAGATCAACGATAATGGCCAGGGCTTTGATATTGGCAAAATGAGTGTAACACTGGGCCACGGTCTGTCGAACATGCATGCGCGCGCCCGTAAAGTGGGTGGAGATGTCGAGATAACTTCCATTCCTGGCGAGGGCACCACCATCCTGGCCTGGGTGCCGCGAAGAGCATAAAAAACGAATTGTATGGACCCTATTTCGAGCCGCAGCAACCCAAAAATAAAGCTGGTTCGGGCGCTCCGGCAACGCAAAGCTCGCAAGGCCGGCGAGCTTTTTACCATCGAAGGAATTCGGCATGTCGGTGAGGCTGTCGAATCACAGACTCCCATCGAATACATCTTATTTGCTCCCGAACGTTTGCACAGCGCCTATGCGCAAGAATTGATCAATAAACAAATCAAGAATGGGGTCCCCTGCTACCCGGTTACTGTTGAAGTATTCGAGTCGCTGGCGGAAAAAGAAAACCCCCAAGGCATCCTGGCAATCGCTCACCGGCCCAGTCTCACCCTGGCAAACTTGATTCCTGCGAACTTCTCGTGGGGAGTAGCCCTGGTAGATCCGCAGGATCCCGGCAATGTCGGTACAATTATGCGCACCATCGATGCAGTAGGCGCCGATGGGCTGTTGCTGCTCTCCAGCGGGCCATCCACAGGCGGATTGGTGGACCCATTTCATCCAAGCGCTGTGCGCGCCAGCATGGGGGCCATATTTTGGCGCCCAGTTGTCAAAGCTGGTTTTGCCGAGTTTTCCCAATGGGCCATCGAGCATCATTACCATGTCTATGGCGCCTCCGCGCACGCCGCACTCGATTACCAGGAGATGCAGGCCTATGATCAACCTTGTATTTTGCTGATGGGCAGTGAAAGGCAAGGGTTAACGCCCGAACAGTCCGGATTGTGTGAAAAACTTATCCGCCTGCCTTTGCACGGCCGGACAACCTCGCTCAACCTGGCGGTGGCGACTGGGGTGATGTTGTATGAAATGCTCAAGAAGAAATGAAAACGGTCATTTACCGTATCCTCCTCCGCCAGGAGTCTGGATGCTGAGGATATCCCCCGCCTGGAGTTCAAAGGAGCCTTTCCCCGGCAGTTGAATTTCTTGACCCTGACGCAAGAGGATATTTTTCCCAGTCCTTCCCGGACCTCCACCAGCCAGGCCATATGGCGGATACACTCTGCGTTCGCTCAATATCGTTACTTGTGCATCGACTAAAAGCTGGATATCGCGCTCGATCCCGTCCCCGCCATAAAACATGCCAGTACCGCCTGAGTTGCGCCGGATCGCGTATCGAATTACTTGTAACGGGTATGCATATTCCAGAGCCTCAACCGGCGTGTTTAGGGTGTTGGTCATATGGGAATGCTGTGCAGAAGCGCCATTCGCGCCCGGGCGCGCGCCCACCCCACCCGCAATCGTTTCATAGTAGGTAAACGGCCGGGCCCGCTCCGGATCAAACCCACCGATGGTCAGATTGTTCATCGTACCCTGGCTGGCTGCTGGAACGCGTTCCGGGCAAGCCTTGGCTAAAGCGCCCAACAACACATCCACAATCCGCTGAGAAGTCTCTACATTTCCGCCTGCTACCGGCGCCGGGGATTGAGCATTTACTACCGAGCCAGGCGGGGCGATCACCTCAATCGGGGCCAGGCAGCCAGAATTATTCGGAACATCCAATCCTAACAAGCAGCGGAACACATAATAAACTGCAGACAAAGTAATCGCATATACTGCATTGAGACTGCCTTTCCGCTGACGACTCGAGCCAGTGAAATCCACGGTTGCCGTATCTCCATGAATGGATATCGTAACCACGATCGGTACTGCTTCCTGGTCAATTCCATCGTCATCTAATTGGTCCTCGAATTGGTATTCCCCATCAGGTAAGCTTTTAAGTAAGTTGCGTGTCATGCGTTCGGTATATAAATGAAGCTCGTCCATCGATTGTAAGATCTCATCGATTCCATAACGTTCTACTAATTCAGCCATGCGTTCAGCGCCACGCTGATTCGCCGCAAGCTGCGCCCACAAATCGCCCAGGCGTTCTTCAGGAGTACGGACGTTCGCCAACACAAGCCTAAGGAGATCATCATCCAGGACCGCTTGCCGCACCAACCGCACCGGGGGGATGATCAGGCCTTCCTGGAAAATCTCACGCGCAATTGGCATTGACCCAGGCGAAATACCCCCGACGTCAGCATGGTGAGCCCGACTGGCTACAAAACCGATTAGGCGAGCCTTTGACTCACCTTCAGGAAGAACCTCTCCCTGCCCATCGGCAAACACCGGAGTGACCAGGGTGATATCTGGTAGATGCGTTCCCCCGCGAAAAGGATCATTTAGCAAAACTGCATCACCGGGTGATAAATCTGTAAATGCCTGGATCGCTGCTGCAACAGACAGCGGCATCGATCCAAGATGCACAGGGATATGTGCAGCCTGAGCTGTCATTCGTCCAGATGCATCGAAAACAGCGCAGGAATAATCTCGGCGTTCTTTTATATTCGGCGAGTAGCTGGTTTTTCGCAAAACGACGCCCATTTCCTCCGCCACGGCCGCGAACAGATGTTTGAATATTTCAAGCCGAACAGGATCGTATCTGGCCAACTTACTCATTCTCCAACCTGGATCCACAAGTTACCAAAAACATCCACTTCGGCCTTGTCAGAAGCGCCTAGCAAAATCGTGGTGTCATTCCTCACGAATACAGCTGGCCCTATGAACCGATTGCCTGGTAGGAGCTCTTCTCCGCGGTAAAAAGGCGTTTGTTCCGGGCCAATCCTTGACCGGATGAGAACCTGCCTGCTTCCAAGTAATGCTTGTGAAGGAATAGTACCAGCAAGCCTTTTTGTCTGCAGCGCCGGAGGCGAAACCCGTTGGATCGCGCGTACGCGTAGGTTAACAAACTCCACTTCTGCTCCAGGGCGCGCGTACCCGTAGATCGCTTTGTGCATCTCATGAAAATCTGCGACGACAGATTTTGAGAAAGGAACCGTTAATTCGTATGATTGTCCAAGATAACGTAGATCGGCAAACCGTTCAATCTCAATCGGCTGCGGAATTGATCCCGGCGTATTGTGCGCGGCGCTTTGTAGTTCACTCTGACCTTGTTCAACGAGCTGCGTGAATTGAAGACCAACCGTATCGAGAGGTGTGTCACCTGGCTGCATTATGGTGAGGGAATAGTCTTTGACGATGTCTGCGGCCAACATGCCGAATGCAGAAAGCGTAGATGCCAGCGGCGGCGCTAGGATATGCCGGATTCCCAGGCGGCGCGCAAGATCGGCCGCGTGCAACCCGCCAGCGCCGCCAAAAGATAGCAAGGTAAACCGGCGAGGGTCGTAGCCGCGTTCGACAGATATCACTCGCAAGGCATGTTCCATGTGAGCATTGGCCACCTCGACAACCCCCAAAGCGGTTTGTACCGGGTCCAGATCAAGCATCATCCCTAACCGATTGAATGCTGAATAAGCCCGCTCAAAATCTAAGTGCATCTGACCGCCTAAAAAGAAATCGGACGCCAAACGGCCCAAAATCAAGTTGGCGTCAGTCACCGTTGGAAGATCGCCTTTCCCATAACAAGCCGGTCCAGGATCCGCCCCGGCGCTTTCCGGGCCAACGCGTAGCGCGCCGCCCCCATCCACTCGGGCAATAGAACCGCCGCCCGCGCCGATGGTGTGTATATCCAGTACCGGGATGCGGATCGGGCTGCCACCGACGATCGATTCCGTGGTTACCTGCGGGGCGCCATCAATTAACGAAACATCCGTGGATGTGCCCCCCATATCAAAGGTTATTAACCGGAGCTTCTGCTCATCATTCCGCCCCAACAAGTCGAGTGAATGGACGGATTGGCTCATCGCTTGCAAGCCAACATGCCGGCACCCAATCACACCACCCGCTGGACCGGATAAGATGCAGTGTACCCCATTACGCCGCGCCGCATCGATGCTGATGATCCCCCCGTTGGATTGTATGACGCCCAGCTGGACAGATTGATCAATCCGTTTTATTGCGGATTCCAGGGTTGATAGATAGAGATCTAGAATAGGCGAAACATACGCATTTACCGCGGTTGTGCTGGCGCGTTCGTACTCTCGGAATTCTGGCAGGATTTCATGCGATGGTGAAACAAAAAATCCAGCCGAGCGAAGGATTGCAGCGATTTCTTGTTCATGGTTTGGGTAGAGGAACGAAAACAATAAACATACCGCGATGGACTCCACCTGGCGATCGCGCAGAATGGGAACCAATAAGGCGACTTGTTCGTGCGCCAATGTTTGGATCGCTTGCCCGCGATGATCCACCCGTTCGTCCAGTTCAAACCGAAGCCCATCCGGAACCAATGGAGCAGGCGTGTCCGCAAAAAAATCATATAGCGCTCCCCGGTTCTGCCTGCCGATCTGCAAAATGTCTTTGAAGCCCCGAGTGGCGATGAATGCAGTCCGAGCGCCTCTGCGCTCTAATAACGCATTAGTTGCTACAGTGGAACCATGGACAATGTCGATCAGATCTCCAAAGTCAGATTTTTTGAGCGACTTGATCACAAGCTCTAAACCGTGGAGGACTGCTTCGGCCGGATTGTGCGGGGTTGAGAGGATTTTGAATGTTTTTATTGATCCATCTTGTGGATCATAAACTACGAAATCGGTAAAAGTACCCCCAATGTCGATACCGATCCGGATTGAGTGATCAGGAGGCGCCAATCCGTCATTCATGGGTATTGGAATTATAATCGACGCACTTGTTCATAAGCAAAAGCAAGCTGAGATACCCACCCGGGAAATAAACTACCTGGTACAGTAAATTAATCAACTGTAATCTTTTCTCTCTAAATCTGGTGTACACTTTATGCATAAAGTAGACCATTATTGTTTGATTACAAGGGAAGCAGCCATGGACAATGCTAAATACAAATCCGTGCCAATAAAACCTTCCGAGATCACTCCTGAACATATTTACCTGAGCCGTAAAGGATTCTTAAAATCAATCGGCGTGGTCGGAGCCGGCGTACTGTTGGCATCCTGTGCGCCTAGAATAACCCCGGCGCCCATATCTACCGATTCCGGTCCCGCGCCAAAAACGAACGCCAGCACTGACGAGTTGGGAGACACGCTCAACACCTACGATCAGATCACCCACTACAATAACTATTATGAATTCACGACTTCCAAGGAAGGGGTGGCTGATCTGGCCAAAAATTTTATACCCAACTCCGGTGAAGGAAAACAGCCATATACCCTGCAAGTATACGGCTTGGTCAACAAACCAAAGACGTATGGGATGGAAGATTTACTCACCAAATTTCCTCAAGAAGAACGGATTTACCGGCTGCGCTGCGTGGAGGCCTGGTCCATGGTCATTCCATGGGTTGGATTTTCCTTATCAAAATTGCTGAATGAAGTTGAGCCGCTTTCGAACGCTAAATTTGTACGCTTCGAGACCGTCTATGACCCAGCGCAATTGCCTGGCCAGCACAGCAAGAGTTATCCCTGGCCATACCAGGAAGGGCTGCGGTTGGACGAAGCCCTGCATGATTTGACAATCCTCGCCACAGGGCTATATGGCAAACCGCTGCCGGCCACAAATGGCATGCCAGTACGGCTGGCAGTTCCTTGGAAATATGGGTTCAAAAGCATCAAATCGATCGTAAAGATCGAGCTGGTTGATAAACAACCTGAGACACTCTGGAATACAATTGCGCCAAATGAATACGGATTCTATTCTAACGTGAACCCTGAGGTGGATCATCCGCGCTGGTCGCAAAAAACCGAGCGGCGCATTGGCGAAGCCAAACGGCGCGGAACTTTACCCTTCAATGGCTATGCCGGAGAGGTTGCCAATCTTTATCAAGGCATGGATTTGGATGTAAATTTTTAAAGCGCACACGTGTCGCAGCCGAAGGTGTTGACAGCGAGCCAAGATACGTACGGCGGAATAAGTATGAGAAAAAAGCCCTATTTGCTGCAAATATTGGTGCATACCAGCGCCTGGTTCCTTGTTGCCTGGCTGATCTATGATTATGTCACTGGCGGTCTGACGGTTAACCCGATCCAGGCAGCCACCCAGCGCGTTGGACGATACGCCATCACTTTCCTCGTGTTGTCGCTAGCAGCTACACCTTTAAATACGCTATTCGGTTTTCGCCAGGCGATCAGCGTGCGGCGTAGTCTGGGACTTTATGCATTTATGTTTGCGGCCATGCACTTTTTGTTGTTTGTAGGCATCGACTATCGCTTCGACATCCGCACGATTTACGAGGAAACCTTCACGAAACCGTATATCATCGTCGGTTTATCCGTTTTTCTTATATTATTAATCCTTGCCGCGACCTCATTCAAGTGGTGGATGAAGCGAATGGGAAAGAATTGGAGACATCTGCACAGTCTGGTATACATCGCAGGCATCCTGGCAGTTGTCCATTATGCTTGGGTCGTCAAAGGGAATATTGTAACCTTACAAGGCAATATCGTTAAACCGTTCATTTACGGGGTAATCGTATTCGTTTTGCTTTTGCTTCGATTACCAGTAATCCGCCGACCGGCCAGCAATCTACGTACACGTTTATTTCATCGCAATTTCCTCGAAAATCTGCGTACGAAACGCAATCTGATTAGTTAAAAAAGATGGCATGCTCAAACGAGTGGTCGAGCATGCCAATGGTTTATTAAATTATCGAGAGCCGGGTACGCCGCCCCCGGCTCTCTTTGAAGGAGGAGAAGAAGAGAAGTCGCCCTTTGATCCTATATTACCACCCTATGAAATTATTGCTTGACGATTAGCCTACGATCACCCTACGAAATCTATTCATTTTGTTACAATTGTGATAATGCTTGCGCTTATTGGTAGTGGTGAATATTTACCCCCGATCGCACCGGTCGATCGCTTTCTCTTTGAACGCCTCCCAGGGCCGCCACGCGTGGTATGTTTGCCAACTGCTGCTGGAACCGAAGGCGCCGAACGTGTTTCCTACTGGATGAATTTAGGTATTCAGCATTACTCAAACCTGGGTATTTCGGTGGAAGCGTTACCGGTCATCGATCAGGAGAGCGCGAATGATCCAGAATTAGCAGACCGAATTCGCCAGGCAAACTACGTTTTTCTTTCTGGCGGCTGGCCAGCCTATCTGTTGAAGACGCTCAAGGGTAGCCTGACCTGGCAGGCCATTTTGGATGTTCTGGCCGCCGGCGGATTGTTGGCAGGCTGCAGCGCGGGCGCGATGATCTTAGGTGAGCGCATCCCGGCTTTCCCGGCTTGGCGACAGTCTTTCGGTTTGCTTCCAGGCGCCGTCATTCTCCCTCATTACGATGAAGTCCCTGAACGTCTCAAGGAGATTATTAAACGAATCACTGGGAAAAGATATACATTGATAGGGATTGAAGGCAGTACAGCCTTATTTTTCGATCATGGTCAAACAATGACAGTAGGGGCAGGCGAGGTGATCATTTGGACCAGAAACGGAAAAACACGTTACACCAATGGTCAGATCATCCCCTATCCGTAAATTTAGCAAAGTTTGCCCGATTAAATTTTATTGAACGATTATTTTTATTTGGAAAACAAGGCTGGGCATCATGCAGGCCGGCTTTTCGTTTCGGCATAATGGGTCGCCAGAAGCCAATAACTCCGTTTCGCCTGGTTGGCGCGCCTCGAAAATTCCCTGGCCTCCTTTGACGATCGACACCCCGATCACACGGCTAACGACGGCTGTATCTGTTATGTTGATCTCCCAAGTATATCCATCGCCAAGAGCGAGCAAGAATCGTTGGCCAGGCTGCAATATGATAGTCTGCCCATTATCACCCAAAGCGACGATACGCTCGCCATTTGGAGGCAAGACGGCAGTGCTGGTGGGGGAGGAAAGTGCACTCGATCCTTGCGGAATAGACGTGCTGACGATTGGGACTGGTCCAGACTGGGTCACATTAACCGGGGGCGAACTGGTGCTGGAGAGCAGAGACATGGCGTGTGGCGCGCTACAGGCTGCAAGCAATAAAGTGTCGATCAACGCTACGCTGATCAGTTGAAAAAGCTTTTTTCTCCGCATCGAAAAACCTTACCTTTCTGGTAATCAATTCCTTAACGAAAACCAATCCATAGTAGTTCCCAAGAACGCCATTGTACCGTTGGGCTACTTGAAAGGTCTGATTATAAATACAGAAAGCGACGATTTTCCGTCGCTTTCTGTATCCCAATCTGCGAAGGAAGGTGTTTATTTCAGGTCATCCAGCATCAGATAATACTGGTCACGAGATATTTCGCCGCACACATAAC
>JAYRNN010000220.1:0-19406 GCA_041912175.1 Anaerolineales bacterium
AACCCGGCCGCGACGCGAGTCGATATCCAGATCGAGGCTGCTAGCATCGACACCAACGATCCAAAGCGCGATGGCCATCTGCGCTCGCCCGATTTCTTCGATGTAGAGAAGTTCCCCACCTTGAGCTTCAAAAGCAAAAAGGTTGTGCTGGTGGAAGTGGACGAAGCAAAACTGGTGGGCGATCTCACCATCCGCGACGTGACCAGGGAAGTCACCCTGGATGTCGAGCGCCTGGGCACGTCGAAGTCCCCATGGGGGACGACCAACACTGGCTTCAGCGGTTCCGTGCGCATCAACCGCAAGGAATGGGGCCTGAACTGGAACGTCGCTCTCGAAACAGGCGGTTGGTTAGTCTCCGATGCGATTGACATTTCGATCGACCTGGAGCTGACACAAGTCGTCGAACCGGCCGCCGAGGCAGCCGCAGCCTAGCGCCCAGGCGAGCTTTAAAGATCGGATTTTAATGCCGGGTTGTCCAAAAAGTGCATTTGGACAACCCGATTTTTATAATTTTGTGCCACATATGGGCGGCGTAAACGTCCATATGTGGCAAGGTATAAATCAATTCAACTTCTTTTTAGACAGCCCCGCATCATTTTCAAATTGGATGGATTATAATCAGCC
The DNA here is from genome assembly GCA_041912175.1 of Anaerolineales bacterium. Taxonomy (GTDB): domain Bacteria; phylum Chloroflexota; class Anaerolineae; order Anaerolineales; family UBA4823; genus CAZAGA01. The sequence goes on from JAYRNN010000220.1 coordinate 625, forward strand.
GGTAATCTTATCGGTTGACGGGAGAAGACATGGACAAGAAGAAAATCCTGGCTATTTTTGCTCACCCAGACGACGAGGCTTTTGGCGTCGGGGGGGCCCTGGCGCATTATGCAGCCTCCGGTCATGAGGTTTCGCTCATATGCGCCACGCGCGGTGAGGTGGGTGAGATTTCAGATCCCAGCCTGGCGACCCCCGAGACGCTCGGACAGGTGCGAGAGGGAGAATTGCGTTGTTCAGCGGAGACCATGGGCGTCAAGGAGCTGATTTTCCTGGGTTACCGCGACTCAGGGATGGCCGGCAGCCCTGATAACCTCGATCCGCGGGCGTATATTAATGCGCCGGCCGAGGCGGTGATCCGGCAATTAGTCGGCATCATTCGCCGGTTGCAGCCCCAGATCGTGGTCACATTCGAGCCAAATGGTGGATATGGCCACCCGGATCACATCGCCATCCACAAACACACTGTGGCGGCTTTCCAACAGGCCCCCCAGGCCGGCTTTGCCCCAGAGCTTGGCCCGGCCTGGCAGGCAGAACGCTTGTATTACACGGCCATACCGCGCTCATTTTTTGATGAGATGCGCCGCCAGCTCCAATCGCTCGGGGAAGATACGCATGACATCGATCAAATGATGTCCGACAATTTAGGCTGGCCGGATGATGCGGTCAACGTAGTGTTGGATGTCTCCGACACAGTCGAGGCAAAATGGGAAGCGCTCAACTGCCACCGGACTCAATTTGGCCCTGGGAACCTCTTCCGACGACTTCCTGATGAGCAGGTCAGGCGCATCATGAATAGAGAATATTTTGCGCTGGCCTGGCCAGAACCACGCCCTGGGCTGTGCCTGGATAGCTTGCTCGCAAACATCGAAATCGCTTAGGGGTATGCTGATCTTACAGGTTCTCGCCATCCTCGAATGACAATTTTTCGACGCCAGATTGCCCTACCCCAAGATCATGGCTCATGGGTCTTCCTGTTGAGCCCACTGCTGATTGGTTTATTTACCGGCGAAAAATTCAACCTGGGTTCAGCAATCCTGATTGTCGGGGCGATGGCCGGGTTCTTGATCCGCCAGCCGATCACCATGCTGATCAAGGTGTATAGCGGCCGCCGAACCCGAAAAGATTTGCGGCCGGCCATTTTCTGGTCGATCCTATACGCAGCGATTGGGCTGCTGGCCGTGTTGGGGCTGGTTTTGCTTGGGTATGGGTACGTGCTTATCCTGGCAGTTCCAGGCATCCCGGTTTTCGCCTGGCACCTGTACCTGGTCAGCCGGCGCGCCGAACGGCGCCAGATCGGCGTCGAGGTTGTGGCAAGCGGCGTCCTGGCGTTGAGCGCGCCGGCGGCCTATTGGATCGGCATCGGGCATTATGCGCCTACCGGCTGGTGGTTATTCTTGCTGACCTGGTTCCAATCAGCGGCTTCGATTGTTTATGCTTACCTGCGCCTGGAACAACGCGAGCTGAAAACGATGCCCGATCTGGCCGATCGTTTGCGCATGGCCAGCCGGGCGCTGGCCTATACCAGTTTCAACTTGATCAGCGTGGTTATCCTGGCGTTCGTGGGGGTCATCCCCGCGCTGCTGCCCATCCCCTACGCGCTGCAGTGGGGAGAGGTCATCTGGGGCGCCACGCACCCTGCCATCGGCGTCAAACCCACGCGCATCGGCATACGCCAGCTCACAATCAGCATCCTTTTCACGATCTTATTTATCATTACCTGGCTGATCTAGGATCGTTTCATGAAACCCTTGCAGGATTCGAACGTATATGAGAATATAGCATCTATCTACCATCTGGAGGAAAAATGAACGAAAATCTGATCGTCCCCAGCTCTGAAGAGCGCACCTGGGCCTGCCTGGCGCATCTTAGCATTTTGCTCAATTTGATCACCGGCTTTCTTGGCATCGTGACGGCGTTGATTATCTACCTGGTCTATCGGGATCGCTCGCGTTATGTCGCCTACCAGGCGATGCAATCCCTGGTTTTCCAGTTGATTTTCTGGGCCGGGATGGGTGTGCTGGCCGGGATTTTATGGGTCATCACCGTTCCACTACTATTCATCTTGGTCGGTTTTTGCTTGCTGCCGATCGCAATCCTGGTCTCCATCGCGCCGCTGGGAGCCATGGTCTATGGCGTCGTAGCGGCTATCCAGTGCAACCAGGGCGAAGATTTCCGTTATTGGCTGGTCGGCGATTGGACCCGCGGCACACTCACAGGTCAATCATAAATTCCCGGCTAAACCGGTGATAAAATTTTTTCAATCTAAATTCTTATCCAGGAGAAACGATTATGACAAGCCCCACCAATTTAAAATACACGCCAAATGATGAGTGGATCAAAGTCGAAGGCAATACCGGCACAATCGGCATTACGGACTTTGCCCAGGAACAATTATCGGATATTGTTTTTGTCGAAATCGTGGTTGCGGTCGGCGATGCGGTTAAAAAAGGCGACAGCGTAGCGACGATTGAATCGGTAAAAGCAGCCACGGATGTCTATTTTCCTGCCAGCGGCAAAGTCGTCGAGATTAACGAGGCGCTGCCAGACACGCCAGAGAAGGTGAATTCGGAACCCTACGGGAATGCCTGGATGGTAAAAATTGAGCTTACCTCATCCGCCGAGCTCGACGAGTTATTAGACGCTAAAGCGTACGAGGCCAAAATCGCCCAGGCTCACTAAGCCAGGACCAAAAACAGAGGCGCAGGGCTGCGCAGTGGGGGCGAATTTACGTTTACCTTACACAGGCGACGCCGTTTTGTACCGGCGTTGCCTGTGCGCGTCAAGATGAGTGTTTCCTTCAGTGATAAAATAACCGCTGCAATACCAACCCAGAGAGTTTTGAACCATGTTGACCAAGAATCGTGAAGAATTTAACATCGTCGAACAACGCCCCACGGTGGAAATCCACTTGCCGGATGGAACCGTAATCGCTGGCCCACGCAACGCGCCGGTGGGCGATTTCTTAAAGGCGTTGCCGCAAACGGACCAACCTCCGATCATTTGTGCGATCGTGAATCGCGAGCTGCGCGAATTGACCTACTCGATCCAGATGGATGCGAATGTAAAGCCGGTGACGATGGGCCAACCGGATGGGATGCGCATCTACCGGCGTTCGCTGGTATTTCTCCTGGAAACGGCCTTCGGCGAGTTATTTAAGGACGGCGTCCTGACCGTGGACCATTCCGTGGCCTTCGGTGGATATTATTGCCAGGTCTCCAAGCGCCCTCCCCTATCCAAGAAGGAGCTGGCCGCGCTCGAAGCCGCGATGCGCCGGCTGGTCGAAGAAGATCTACCCTTTGAGCGCCAGATCGTGCCTCTCAACGATGCCATCGAATATTTCCGCGCCGAGGGCGAGGATGACAAAGTGAATTTGCTGATCCACCGTCAAAAACCTTACCTGACCCTGTATCAGCTAAACGGGCATCGCGATTACCACCACGGTTATATGGCGCCGTCCACGTCCTATCTGCGCTGGTTCGAATTAACCCCCGCTGGAGAAGGCTTTACCTTGCGCTTTCCTCGCAGCCATGCGCCGACCAAGATCCAGCCGTTAACGGAATATCCCAAGCTCCTGGCGACCTTTCGCCAATATGATGATTGGTTGAACCGCCTGGGTATCTCCAGCGTCGGAGCGCTCAATAATGCGATTAAAAATGACCGGATCAAGGAGGTGATCCTGGTTTCGGAAGCGCTGCATGAGCTGCGCGTCACGGAAATTGCTGCCCAGGTCGCCAATCTACGTGAAGATGTCAGGGTGGTGTTGATTTCTGGACCCACTTCGTCGGGTAAGACGACCTTCGCCAAGCGTCTCTCCATTCAACTCCTGGCGCATGGGCTTGCGCCGTGTCCCCTGGAAATGGATCATTACTTCCTCAACCGCGAGGATACTCCCCTGGGAGATGACGGGAAACCTGATTTCGAATCGATTAAGGCGCTCGATAGCGCCCGTCTCTCGGATGATTTATCGCGCCTGATTGCCGGCGAGACGGTCCAGATGCCCCGTTATAACTTCATCTCCGGGAAAAGAGAGATCGGAGACACAATCCAACTTTCTTCAGAACAAATCATTATTCTTGAGGGCATTCATGGGTTGAATCCGAACTTGCTGAAATCGATGCGCGATCAGCAAGCCTTCCGAATTTACGTCTCGGCCTTGACCCAGTTAAACCTCGATCGCCACAACCGTGTGTCTACCACAGATACGCGCCTGATCCGGCGGATTGTGCGCGATGCCAGGGAGCGCGGTTATACCGCTCAACAAACCATCCAACGCTGGGGCGCGGTGCGGGTGGGCGAAAAACGTTACATTTTCCCGTATCAAGAAAACGCGGACGCCATGTTCAACTCGGCGCTTGCTTATGAGGTCTCTGCGCTCAAACCGATCGCCGAACCGCTTTTGCGCCAGGTGCCTTACGGCACGCCAGAATATGTCGAAGCCAAACGTCTTTTAGCCTTTCTGGAATGGTTCTTACCGGTAGAAGCCGATCTCATCCCGGACAACTCCATCCTGCGAGAGTTCATCGGCAATTCGATCTTAGGCAACTTCTCCCTTTGGCACAATCACCAGAAATGATCGGATTTGGCCGAGAGATCTGCCGGGACTTTTCCTGCGCCAGCCAGCGCGAATGGCTGGTCGCCAATGGCATCGGTGGTTTTGCTTCCGGCACTGTTGCGGGCGCCTTGACGCGCCGCTACCATGGATTATTAATTGCCGCCCTGCGGCCGCCGCTTGGGAGGACGCTGCTGGTCACAAAATTAGAAGAAAGCGCAACCTATGCCGGTCAAACCTATGCCCTTTCAAGCGATCTCTGGGCGAATGGCGCAGTCCAACCGCAGGGGTACCAATATCTAGAACACTTTTACCTGGATGGAAGTATACCGGTCTGGATTTATGCGATCGGAGATGCACTTTTAGAAAAACGCATCTGGATGCAGCCGGGAGAAAATACCACCTACATTCGCTATCGCTGTTTGCGCGCCAGTGCGGCGAGCGTCCATCTGGCGCTGCGCCTGCTGGTGAACGCCAGGGACTACCATGGGATCACACACGCCAACCAGGCGCCAGAAATCTCGATTGATGATTACCCCGGCGGCGTGCACTTCCACTCCCCTGCTGCGCCGGCCGGCTGGAGCGTGCGCAGCCTTTCGACCATCGTGCAAGCCTGCCATTCCTGGCAGCCCAATTATTATCTCAGCGTCGAAGCGAAACGCGGAGAGAGCGCTCTTGAGGACCATCTGGCGGCGGCCATATTTACCGGCGAGCTCCAGGTTTACCAAAACCTGACTCTGGTCGCTTCAACTGAACCCGAGGCAAATCTAGACGGCGAAACCGCACTGGCAGCACGACAAGTCTATGAACGAAAGGTATTGGCGACTGCAGCGCCGTTGATCCACACAGACTCTCCGGATCGAGCCGCGCTCGAACATCTCATACAGGCGGCCGACCAGTTCATCGTCAAACGGCCGACCCCCTTAGACCCGCACGGTAAAACAATCCTGGCGGGCTATCCCTGGTTCAGCGATTGGGGACGAGACACGATGATCGCCTTGCCGGGGTTAACCCTGGTCACCGGGCGTGAGGAAATTGCGCGCAGTATCCTGCGCACCTTCGCCAATTATATCGATCGGGGTATGCTACCCAACCGTTTCCCAGACCAGGGAGAAACCCCAGAATATAACACGGTAGACGCCGGATTATGGTTTTTTGAGGCGCTGCGCGCGTACCTTGAAAAAACGCACGATTTAGAATTGATCGAAGAAATCTTCCCGGCCCTCGCAGAGATGGTCGATTGGCATCAGCGCGGCACGCGCTATCGTATTCGCTGCGATCCAGGCGATGGCCTGCTGATGGCCGGCGAAGAAGGCGTGCAGTTGACCTGGATGGATGTCAAGATAGGCGATTGGGTGGTCACGCCGCGCAGCGGTAAACCCGTCGAAATCAATGCCTTGTGGTACAACGCCTTGCGCAGCATGGCGGATTTTGCCCGTCTGCTGGGAAAATCGGCTGAGCCTTACGAGCAAGCTGCAGACCGGGCGCGCCAGGGATTCCAACGCTTCTGGAATCCGCAAATGAACTGTCTATTCGATGTCCTGGATGGCGCGCAGGGCAACGACGCCAGCCTGCGCCCGAACCAGTTGATCGCCGTATCGATCCACCACTCGCCGGTTGCGCTAGGCCAGCAAAAAGCGATCCTGGATTGCTGCGCGCGCGTGCTGTTAACCTCCTTTGGGCTGCGCAGCCTGGCGCCCAAGGAAGCGGGGTACATCTCCCATTATGGCGGCGACCGTTGGCAGCGCGACGCAGCGTATCACCAGGGGACGGTATGGAGCTGGTTGATCGGCCCGTTTGTCAGCGCGCATTTAAAAGTATATCGAGATCCAGATCTGGCCTGGTCGTTCTTAAAGCCCCTGTTCGACCATTTGGCGGAAGCAGGATTGGGATCGATCAGCGAAATCTTCGATGCAGAGCCGCCCTTCGCTCCCGCAGGCTGCATTGCCCAGGCCTGGAGCGTAGGCGAGGCCTTGCGCGCGGCATATGAAATTCAAGCGATTAAGGAACAGGGAAGCGAGCGACTCTGAGCGCCGGGTCGCCGAATAGCAAAAAGGTACGCAGCACATCCTGGGCGGCCGGATTTTCGGCCAGAACGCGCTTTTGGGCGGCGGCGAACACATCGCCCAGGCGCGCCTGTGGGTCGCCGAAAAGCTGCCTGGCAATTGCATAACTCAGATAGCTCTGATCTTCCGCCAGGGTCAGGCTGGTGGGGGCAAGCACGGCGACTGCCCCACCCTTCGGTTCCCATAAAAATCCTTCCGCCAAAGACTCCATTTTCGGGTGGGTGAATAAACCTGTTAAGCAGGTTAAATTTAAGACGATTGGCAGGCGGTCCTTGTTTTCCAGGCTGGCGATATCCTGGCGGGTGAAGATTTTATCTTTGCCCCACATATTAATGCTGCCATGCCCAAAATAGATCACCAGCCACTCGCCCTGGTCCAGTCGAGTTTTGATGGCCTGAGGGGCGTCTGTTGCGCCTTTTTCCGGCGCCAACACATCCACCCGGTAATCCTCGGGGATGACCGCGACAAAATTATCGGCGTCTGTGCGGAAGGTCGCCTCCTGCCCATCTGCGATGACAAAAACATGTTTCTGCCAGGGCGCTTGCGGATCGAATTGAGCGGCTGTCTTTTCGTAATTCAACACTTTATGGACGTACTCGCTCACCTGTGCAGGCGTGCGGGCAGGGAGACGACCGACATTGATCTGTGGCTGGCCTGTCTCAGGTTCGTTTATAGCCGGCCAGGGCTGAGCGCTGGGCAGCGAAAACCCATAATCGCTGGCGGTCTCACCGCCATGGTAGGTTTGCACAAAAAAGGTCGGCAGCCGGTTGGCTTCTGGCGGCGACTGGTAGCCCTTTGGATCGTAGCTCGCATCGCCCACCAATAACAAATATTTCGGCATGCCTTTCCAATTCTGTTGGGCATACTCCAAAAAGGTGCGTACAGCCTGCGGATCAGGTACGCCAAAACCGAACTGATCGTAGACAGCCTGGGCTGGCAGCGCCATCGTCCGCATGCCCTGCTGAGCGCGCCATTCGATTAAAGGTTGAAGCGTATCCAGGAGATCTGTCGGGCCAACCGCCAGGTAATCGGCCGCGTTGTCAGCCGACCGTAGATCAGGCGAGTCCTGGAGCAGCTCGACCCGGGTGGGGGCCAAAAATCCGTTCGCGCCCGCCGCCCAATAGGCGCGCCCGGCCTGGCTTTTAAATATTATGCTGCCGGCGCTCGAGCTGTGCGTGCCTAAGCCATCGTCGACGAGCTGCGCTGCACCCGGGTCGGTCACATCCGCGAGCATGACCGGCTGTGTAAATCCCTCCAGGTTCAGCTCGCCGCCAGGGCTGACGAAATACAGCCGGTCAGCTTCGGCCTGAAAACGGCGCGGAGCAACGATTTCCAACCAATCCAGGTACAGGGTGTCTGCGACGGCCCCTGTATCGCCGGGCAGATCGAGCTCCACCGTGTTGCGCCCCTCCTGCAGGAGGCCTGGCGGTAACTCCGCCTCGATCAAGTGGGTTCCTTTTCCATCCCATGAGACGTCGGCTGCCTGTTTCCTATTGACGCGTACGATCAGATGGTGATCGGGTGAGACCGGCGATTCGGTGCTGCCCCACACCAGGATCGAGAGTTTTGCGGCGCCGGGTAGGATGTGCTTAAGCTCAACGTCGACGAGTTGTTGGTGGGTGGCCGGCACGATCGCCCAGAGCCAGTGATCGCCCAGCTCGGCCATCGGGTTGTAAACCAGATTGTCTTCTACGTGAAAACGCGCTGCAAACGCTCCGGCGGGTAGTGAATCGAGGGTCGGAAGCTGGACAGTCTCAGCGGCGCTGACAACCTGGCTTGGGGATGAGGTCGCCTCAGGCTGGCTAACCGGGCTCAGCAGGTACACATTTTCCTGCGAATAACGATTCTTGCTCGTCTCGGCATAAAAATAGAGCCTCTTGAGCTCACGGCCCACCCAGAACGGGCGCGGCTGGCCAAGGTTCGTCAAAGTCAGGTCCGGCGACCCCGCCTGAGCCAGATCTAAACCGAGCGCGGCGAGCTGCTTAAAATCGATCGCATACAACCCCTCCTGCCCGGTCGTAATCTTGATCGGGGCAGGCAGCGCGATGGGAGTACCTGTCTCGGGAGACATGCTCCTCGCCTTGGCTCGATATTTAAATGCCGCAATTCCGCCTACGATCGCCAGAAGGACAACCAGGATCAGGGCCAGGTAGGATGGTTTAACGAGATTTCGGCGGCTCGACATACTGGTTTTAGTGCAGATGGCGATGGGAAAAATAGAACCAGGCCGCCAACCCCACCCAGACCACCACGAGCAAACCGAGCGGCCATAAACGCCAGGCAGCATAATGATCATTTTTTTGCTCTGGCTCTGCTGCGGGATCAGCCACGGTCGACGAAGTGGGGAAAACGATGGTGATGGTCGGGAAAGGGGCGTAGGTTGCGTCCGGCCCCAGGGCGAGCGTTGGGGTCAGCACCGAAGACGCATCGTTTGTAATCGACTCTTGCGGAGGCAATTCAGATGCGCCGGGCGGGGTGAGCGTAGCCTGCGGGAAAAACGCAGGTGTGGTAGACACAGGAGCCAGCAGCGTCGCGGGGGGGGTCTGCCCGATTACCGAAGGAGTCGTCGGGGTGGAAGTGGGCTGCATTGGATTGACAGGCGTATTCGTTAAGGTGGCTGTCGGAGACCCGGACTGTGAAGTAGGCGTGATGGTTCGAGTGGCAGTTGGGGTTACGGTCGTCCCAGGAACGGAAGAGCTGGTCGGAGTGGGGGTCGAGCCCACCACGGCCCGAACGATATCCGAATAACCCGAAGTCTGTCCATTCGTATTGATAACCTCAAGGCGGTACCAGTATTCTGTGCCATTTACCAGGCCACGGTCCGGATATTCGTAGGCGGCCCCCGAGTAATCTGTGCCTTCGGCAATGATGATGTCTGAATTGATGCTTTGGAAACCAGTATTGGGTTGCGTGCTACGCTGGATGAAGAAACCTGATGTATCCAGCTCCATGGCCGTCTCCCAGATCAGCATCACCTCCTGATCGTTACTGATGGGGGTGAAATAAAGTAAAGTCACCGCCGCCCTGGCAGAGATCAGGCTTGTGTTCCAAAGCATGACAAGCAAAAGAAAACCGGCCACGCATCTCAGCAAGGTCGCATTTCGGCCGTAAAAACCGGGACCGATCAAAGTCAGGCTGGTTTTCTTATCCATTCTTTGGAGCGTCAACGAAGGTAATGGCGCCTTTTTGTTCCAATTCGGTGACGAATTCGAGTGTATCTGCCTCGGATTGCTGCGCACTAACGGCATACGCCTGGCTTACACAAGCTGCAATTTCACGAATCGTTTTTTGGCCATCGATTAATGACCAAATGTAAGCCCCAACTTCATTGAGAACTTTAACCTGGGCCTGGTTGGTGAGCACCAGCACAGTTTCAGTTTCCAGGTTGCGCCCGATCACATCCTGGGCAGTTTTTGGAATCGCATCAATCTGGACCATCAATTCATCATCTCCGCAAGGGGTCGGTTAATGCTTTCGGACCAATGGCAACATGTTGTACCGTTGAATCGATAGCTGAAGCGCCGGGTCCCCGAATATGGTGAAAGTGTGCAGCAAATCCTGGCTATATCCAGCCGCATACAAACGCAGCTTTGCAGATAGTGTGGCATCCGCTAAGCTATGCGCATTATTCCGAAAGAGCGCCTGATAAAAACCGTTCTGCAAAACGTCATGACCTGAGGTAATCCCCAGTCCGGTGGGCGAAAAGGTCGCCACTGCCCCGCTCTGTTGAGCGCGTAACAATTCTTCCGCCAGGCTGGGTCCCGGATTGGCGCCGCCGCCTGCATTCGGATGGATCCAATAACCATCCAGGCAGGTCATGGACAAAACGATGGGGAGCTTAGCGCCATTAGCCAGGTTCTGAATATCCTGGTTCATGAATATCAGCTCGTTCGTCCAATAATTCATGCCCGCGTGGCCGGTAAAGTTCACAAATAAAGCGCCTTTTTGATTGAGATCGTCCAAAATCGCCTGGGTGGCGGCCGGGCAGGTGCGCGAGCCAACCGGCGGAGTACACGTACTGGTATCGGTGAAGCTATCCAGGTAGATTCGATCGGCGGTGTATCCGTATTGAACGAATTCATTGATGATTACTTCCGATGAGGCGACGAAATCACCCGCGGGATCGGGCGTGTTATCGGCGATAAATAAGAGGCGTTTCTGCCAATCCTGAAGCGTGCTTTGCTCGTAGGCAATCGTCTTATCGATAATATTGGTCAACTCCTGCGTATTGTTGACCGGCATGCGAGCGATGAAAACATCCGCCAGGGGATCGTCGCCCACCACCGTCGCCAGGAGATTGGCGCTGTCGACTTCCCCTTGCCAGGGGTCCACCCAACTCAGAAATGGGGGCATGTAGATGGCGGGGGCGTCATAACCGGAATAGCCTTTGAAATTCCAGTTGCCATCGCCCACCAGCAGTACATACGTAGGCGGCTTGCTCCAATTTTGGAACGTGTAGGTCAGGAAATTTTTGATAGCAATCGGGTTATAGATGCCATCATTAAACTGGTTATACAGGTCGTCCACGTCGACCAACAGCGTCGAAAATCCCTGGCCAGCGCGATAAGCGACCAGCGGCTGGAGGGTGGATAAAAAGGAACCATGGCTGATAAAGATGTAATCGGCAGGCTGGTTAAAATCCGGCGCTGTAAATGCAGAGATTTGCGAGACGGAGACATCCCTGGCAACGCCGACAAAATATCTCGCCGGCGAGGACTGGTTTACCCCAAAGCTCAGATTCGCGCCAGAACTGTTAAAGCCGGTGATCCGGATGGGCAGCAAGGGATCGCTGATGTCATAGACGCCCAGCCCCCCGGTCGAGAAGCCATCGATCGAATAGGTTCGGTCGCCCAATTGAGCGTTTGAAAATTCGATGCGATTATCCAGGGTCTGATAAAGCCGGTCGTATTCGATTTGGAACCAATCCAGATAGATGCTATCCGTAGAAACATTCGGGCCTTTGATCACCACCAGGTCAAGCTGGTTAGCCCCATCCACGAGCAGGGATGAATCGATATTGACTTCAAAATGGTAGCGGCTTTTACCATCCCATGTCGCATCCAGCAGAACGTTGCTGTGCGCAGGGTCATTCAAATAGACCTGGATATGATGGTCGGGGCTGACGCTATCATAATTTACCGCCCCCACGAGCTCGCCAACCAGCTTCGCAGCGGCCCCGCCTGGCGCCGGCGCAGAGAGCGGCAGCGTATAAACCCGGGTATCGGTGTTCGGATACCCCGAGCCGCCTACACGGATAAAATCCCAAAACCAGGTATCCTCTCCCGTGAAAAGCGTGGTCTTCCAATAGTGAGATTCTTCGAGATGCTGCGTTTCCCGATAGGACGTGGATGCTGGCCCAGGTACATTGCCCGCCTTTTGCTCCATCTGAGAACCAGGCTGGCCGCCTAATTCCAGCCAGTAAACATTCTCGTCCGTGTACTTCTCCAACATGGCGGCATTCATGGATGGTTTCCAGGTCGTCCAGGCGCCGGTTGAAAGCTGGGCGCTAAATGTCAGCCAATTGGCGTTTTCAGTGGTGTAACGCGTGGCCATCCAATCACCATAGAATTTTTGGGCGTAAATAATGAATGCGTCCCCAGGCCCAAAAACGCCATCCTGGCCGGCGTCATCAAAATAGTAGGCTACCATGCGCCCCTGGTTGGTAATTTTGGCGCTCGAAGGGTTGATCGAACCGACCGGAACGCCGGCCAGGCTCAAATTCTCGTAGGTTAACCGGTACAGGCCATCGGCGAGGATCGAAATACGATATTTCGGTTGAGCCGCGGCAAGGCTTTTCGACGCGGCGGAGGGCAGCGCGCTGGAGACGGTCGTTGCGGAGGGCGGCATGCTGCTCTTGCGCCAGGCGCGCGCTTGCGCGTAATTGATTAAATTTTCACGCAATACCGATTCGAATGGGTTGATAGCCCGGCTGGTAGCCCGGCTTTCAGCCGGCGGGGAAGCAGCCGAAATAGCGCCCGACGGCGTCTGATGAAATGTGAGGCGCACCTGCACCCGGCGATGCCAGGTGAGTTCGCCGCGGGCGGAATCTACCTGGAATGGATAGAATGCCAGGCGAAGGATACGCTGGTCGCGCAGCCAGGCTTCATCGAGAATCTGGACGGGCGAAACAGGGTAGAGCACATTTTGGCTCGGCGAGGATGCCTTCTGGTTGGTTGAACTCGCAAGCGCTGGTTTTGTTACGCGCGAGCGCGCGCCTGGCGCCAGATCCTGCAGGTTGGGCGCCGGGAGGCTGGATGGGATTAGATTAAAACTACCGGGCAGGGTTTGCGCATCATCTAGCAAGATTTCAAGCTGCGCCTGCGCGCCCGCGGGTACGCCAACCAATGCTCCCACAACGGGGAGTTGGGGTTGGTTCTCTTCGGCCGTATCGGTCGCCCCTGGAAGGATAATGCGCTGATAACGCAGGCTTTCCAGGCTCTCAAGCTGGATTTGGTAATCCGGCGCAGAAAACTCGATGATGACTTCGTCAGCGGCTGAAGCCAGTTGGCGCACACTGGCCGGCTGGCTCAAATTTCCCTGACCGATCGCCGGCATGGGAGAAAAGACCAGGCCGAGCAAAGTAAAAACGAAAGCGCCAGAACGAACCACGCTGCTCATTTTCTTCAAACCGAGGATGTTTTTTTCGAATTTACTCATCATCAATAAAAAACTGCTCACAATTATACTATTCGAAGATTTGAGAAATATTAAACAAGCGCCGCAATAAAATCAATAATGCTGGCACAATAATTAACTGCCAGCATTATTCTTAACATCCAACTTTCCTAATTCAAAACAGGTAGATCGTTCGCCGTCCGTTTTTTAGCTACGATCCGCCGGTTTTATTTGTTGAACTTTGTAACTTACGATGCTATGTGACCTGATGTTATGAACCGAATGGATCCCATGAAGCTGGATCGAGAGGGTCAACCTTTAATGGTGAACCAGCCCTGGTTTCTAATTCGAACTCATGAATGATCAGCGGTTTGTTATACGGCTTGCGGCCTAGTGTTTCAGCCGGTTCATTAACTGAGAAGTTTTGGAGCATTATAAGTTCTCCCTTTCGAAAATTCCAAATGGATCCGCCGAGCTGATACCGATAATCTCCATAAATACTCGGTCTGATCAGCAATTAATTCTACCCATAGTATAAACAAGTATTTATTAGAATGCAAGTTAACTGCGCATTAACTTCGCGTAACTCTCATTTTTTTTATGCCCGGCTTACGTGCGTAAGCGGTCGATCACGGCCCAAAATGAACGGTCCGGCAAAAAATGCAGCCGGTAAATGGGCGTCTCATCGATCAGGTTTTCCGCCAGGCCCAACAAAGCTGAAGTGAATTCACTTTTCCCAGCCATGATCGGGATATTTGCGATCACTTCGGCTAAGGTCTGGCCGCGGCCGAGCGTCTCCAGGAACACCTGGCTATCCTGGACGAGGCGGAACATGGCGGTAAGGGGTATCTCAGCAGGCGTCGGCTTGTTTTGACCGGGATGCGTGAAGGGTGTGGAATGCAGCGTCCATCCTTGGGCGCCTTTGCGGAGCAAGACCAGGTCATCGTTCAAGATCAGGTCGCCGGTTGAACATCTTGCTACGGTCGTCTTCCCACTCCCCGAAGGCCCAAAAAATAACCAACCCGCGCCGGCATGGATGATGCCGGCGCCATGATATAAAAAGCCACCCGCCTGCACTGCCAGGAGCGCAAAAATCTGCCTTAAAGTGGCTTCAACCGCTCGTCCGGGGAAATCCGAATGGATGACCAGATTCCCATGTTGTGACCTGAAGTCAATGTAAGCGCTCATCTCCACGGCGGTGATGGTTAGCGCTTCGCTGGAAATATTCAGGACTGCATCCTGGCCGGCGGGATCCGCAGGCCGAGCCTTCCAGGCGACCTGCAGACGCAATGGCGTTTCTGGGGTCCCTAAGAAATCCCGGTAGGCGGCGCGGATTCGTTGGGCAAGCTCGTTGTCTTCGACTTCCAAGGTGATCCCCAGGCCGCCAAAAGCCAATCCGATCGTGGTCACACCAGCGCCGGTTGAATTCACGCCGCGCCTCCTTTTTGGCGTTGCTGCCAAAGATACCAGCCCATCCCCAGGCAGCCTACAAGGGCCAGTGACAAGGCAGTCCAACCTTCCAGCACCCCGCCGCCCCGGGCGCGGATTTCTATCGGCCCATACAGCGTCGGCGCGCCATCCAGATCGACCTCTTCTACGTAATAATAATAAATCACGCCAGGTTGGGCTGTGTTATCCACGTATTGATAAGACCCGCCGCTTAGTGGGTCTAAAGATGGCGGGATCAACTGGGGATTGAGCGGGCTGCCATCTTTCTGCGCGGACAGGCCTCGATAAACGTTAAAACCGGCCGTATTAAGCTCGCTGGCGGTAGTCCACTCCACAACTACCTTTACATGCTGCGAAGAAACCCAGGCCATACCGGCCAGAAATAGCGCAATTAACCATAACATTAAGCAAACGATCGGCAGCAGGCGCGGTTTCAGCATATCAATCTTAAACTGGGTCAAATCAGACTAAACATTTTCCAAAAAATTGGGTATGATTACTTCTTAGAGAAAAATGGACATTCCAACGATTCCACTCGTCAATAAACGTATTCTGGTGGTCGGAAGTAATGCTCAGGTCCGGCAGTTCATCTCGCGCACCCTTGAGATCGAAGGCTATACCATCTTGCAGGCTGTTGATGGCAAGATTGCCTTGAGCATCCTGGAACGGACCATACCCGACCTGATTTTATCAGAGATCGACATGCCAAACCTAAATGGAATCGATTTCTATCGAAACCTGCGCAAGGAGCTGCGTTGGGTCACGATCCCATTTATTCTGGTAACGTCTGAGGAATCGGGCGAGATGCTTCAAAAAGCGCGCGAGATGGGCGTGGAAGATTACCTGGCAAAACCGGTCGATAGTTTTGCGCTTGTAAAAATCGTCGCCACGCGACTGCTGCGAGCCTCGGCATTGCAAATTGCCCTGATCGACCAGGCATACCTTGAGACGGTCACGGTGCTTGCAAAAACCATCGAAGGGCGCGACCATAATACTTCTGAACACGTTGACCGGGTGGCAGATTTGACGCGCCGCCTGGCAGAAGCGCTGCATTGGCCCGATGACCAATTGCGGGCACTGGAATTCGGGGCGCGCCTGCACGATATCGGGAAAATCGTGGTGCCCGACCAAATCTTGAACAAACCAGGCGCGCTCTCAAAAGAAGAGTGGGAGATCATGAAAAGCCATACCCTGGCGGGGGCAAAAATCCTGCGCGAGATCAAACATCTCCGCGGGGCCATACCCTACGCGCTATACCACCACGAGCGCTGGGATGGCACCGGTTATCCTTATGGGTTAAAAGGGCGAGATATCCCCTTAGAAGGCCGTGTGCTGGCGATCGTCGATGTTTACGATGCTTTGACCAATGAACGCCCCTACCACCCTGCTCGAACGAAGGATGAGGCGCTTCAATTCCTGGAGCTGCGCGCCGGTTCGCATTTCGATGCGGATTTAGTACCGATCTTTATCGACATGCTGAAGGGCAATCGGTAGGTGGTATACTTCTCTACACCCATTCTATTCACATGTCGCCGCTGGCTGTCTCTTGAAACTAATCATTCAGATCCCTTGTTATAACGAAGCCGCTACTTTGCCGGAGACGATTCGGGCGCTGCCCGATCAAATCAAAGGCATCGACATCATCGAAATCCTGGTTATTGACGACGGGAGCACAGACGGAACAGCCGAGGTTGCCCGGTCTGCCGGCGTCCAACATGTGATCTGTCTGCCCAGGCATTCGGGTCTAGCCACAGCCTTTGTCGCCGGCCTCGAAGCCTGCCTCAAACGCGGGGCGGATTTGATCGTCAACACCGACGCCGATAACCAATACCACGCCGAAGATATCCAACGCCTGGTGCAGCCGATCCTGGATCGCAACGCGGATATCGTGGTTGGGGATCGCGGCGTGGCCTCGCTGCAAGCTTTTTCACCGGCCAAACGGATGCTGCAGAAATTGGGGAGTTGGGTGATCTCGCGCGCTTCCGGCGTCTCGACGCCAGACGCCACAAGCGGCTTTCGGGCGATCAGCCGCGAAGCCGCCCTGCAGACCCTGGTGCTCAGCGAATATTCGTATACCCTCGAGACATTGATCCAGGCAGGGGCCCGGCGCATGTCGGTGCTATACGTGCCTGTGCGCACCAACCCAAGCACACGCCCTTCGCGCTTGATGAACAATATCCCGCATTACCTGGCGAACTCATCGGCCACCATCTTGCGGGCTTACACCATGTACCGCCCCTTGAGAGTATTCACAATTCTCGGCTCGCTTGCAACCCTGACCGGCGCGCTCCTGGGGATACGCTACATTTACTTTGTCGTCATCGGGGCAGGCGGTGGAAAGGTTCAATCCCTGATCCTGGCGGCGGTATTAATGATCGTCGGCTTTCAAATCCTGTTGATCGGTCTACTGGCCGATCTCATCGGTTTTAATCGCAAAATCTTAGAAGAGGTGCTTTTTCGTTTACGCCGGATTGAGTTCGATAACGTAGATTTATCGTCCACGTCCACCCCCCAACCAACGATTGACAATGAAGATTAGCCGGCTGTTCATCATTCTATGGCTGGGTCTGATTTTAACCAGTTGTAAACCGTGGTCCCGCGTCGAACAGGCCGACCAATCCCTGGACATCCACTTCAAAGAAGGCCAGAGCTTAGGGCAAACCTTTGTCGCTGCTTACGACGGCCTGTCAGGAGTTGGGTTGGCCTTGAAATCCGTCGAACCAGGGGAAGGAACGCTCAAGCTGACCATCCGGCCTGCCCCTGGCGACTCTGAAATCCTGCGCGAATCCGTAATATCACGCTCCGAGATTAACCCAGGCGGCGATACGGTATTTTATTTTCCACCCATCGCCAATTCTGGCCAGGAGGATTATTACTTTTCGCTGCGCATGGATGGGAGCGGCGTCTTGGGGTTGGGAGCGGCAAGCGGCGCAACCTACCTGGACGGCGCATTGTACTCTGAAAGCGAGCCAGTAAACGCTCAACTGGCGTTCAATTTAACCTACGGACGGCGCATGTTATTGGGCGGGCTGCTTCAAGAGGGCCTGGTCTGGTTGCTGTGGAGCGCGGCAGGGCTGTGGCTGTTTGTCATCCCAGGCTGGGCGCTGTTGAGCTGGCTGTATCCAACCTGGAACGCGCTCGACTTTTGGGGAAAATTCGGTTTATCCAGCGGTCTCAGCCTGGCGATCTACCCTTTGTTCATGCTATGGACGAACGTGGTAGGCCTCCACCTGGGCGCAATCTATGCATGGCTGCCGCCGCTGGCCGGGGCGCTTTTTATCTTATACCGGAATCGTCATCTACACGCAGCCCGGAATTTGCACGCCCCGCGCATCCGCTCGATTAACTGGCCCGGGTTGGCGGTGTTGATCCTGGTTAGCCTGGTCGCTTTGACCCGCTTTTGGGTGATTCGCAGCCTGGAAGTCCCCCTGTGGGGAGATTCCTACCAACACACGGTGATGGCGCAGTTGATCGTCGATCATCGCGGCTTATTTACGAGCTGGATGCCCTACGCTGAATTGCAAAGCTTCACCTATCATTTTGGCTTCCACAGCCTGGCAGCCGTCTTTCACTGGCTCACCCATCTGTCCCTGCCACAGTCCATTTTATGGACCGGCCAGATTTTGAATGTGTTGGCGGTGGCGGCGGTCTACCCCCTGGCCCTGCGGATCACAAAAAATCCGTGGGCAGGCGTCTTTGCGGTGCTGTTTGCCGGGTTGGCTTTTTCGATGCCGATGTTTTACTTGAACTGGGGGCGCTACACCCAACTGGCCGGTTTGATTGTGCTGCCGGCTTTTGTCCTGGCGGCCTGGGAGCTGCTCGATTCCCAGGTGTTCGATTGGCGCCTGGCGACGCTGGGTTGGATCAGCCTGGCAGGCCTGGCCTTGATCCACGTGCGGGTCTTGATCTTTGCGCTTGTATTCCTGGCTGCTTATTACATGCTCTATTTTCAGCCAAAAAGATGGCTATCGCGCTTGCTGGCCATCATTGGGCTGTGTTTTGGAGGCTTGATCCTGGCATTGCCCTGGATGATCAATATCGGGAGCGGCAAATATATCCCGATTCTGATGCACCAGATCACCACCCCCGCGGCGCACTTAACC
>JAYRNN010000221.1:0-14972 GCA_041912175.1 Anaerolineales bacterium
CGCTGCCCAGGCTGCCGGAGCGACCTTTATTGAAAAACCCATCACCGCCCCCCAGCCGGCAGTCCGCCAATCCCCCGCCGCCTTCCCCAGCGCCCCCGAGCAATCCGCTTATCCGGTGCAGGCCAAACGCGGTAAAACCGGCCTGTTGGCGCTGCTTGCCCTGGTCATCGTGCTGGGCGTGGGCGGCTTCTTTGCCTACCAGAAATTTATGGGCAAAGGCGCCCCGCCGCTGGCCGCCGCGCCCCCGGCCGCAACCACCCAGGTCGCAGCCGTCGAACCCACCCAGGCCAGCCCGGCGCCCGCTGAGCCGGCCGTGGCACCCAGTGAGCCGGCCGCGCTCCTGCCCGCCGCAGTGGTGAGCGCGCCCACCCAGACCAGCGAACCGGCTGCGATCGCCGAGCCGCCCAGCCCCACGCCTACCGAAACCGCCCAGCCCATCCCGGCCCCGCTGGTGATCGGCGGCGCGGATAAAATCGCCTTTATCTCCGCCGCGAATATTTGGGCGGCCAACCTGGATGGCAGTGAATTGACCCAGCTCACCAGCGATGGGTCGCAAAAGAACTCCCTGCGCTGGCTGCCGGATGGACAGGGCCTGTCGTATATCAGCGGCAAGTGCATCCACACCGTCTCCCTGGCCGCCGAAGATACGACCATCACCTGTTTTAACAATTCGGATTCGCTGAAGGCTTTCGAGCCTTCTCGCGACGGGACCCAGGCGGCCATCAGCCTGGACAACCAGCTCTACCTGATCCCCTTCGACCTGGAGGGGTTGAAGAGCGCCAACTCGCACGGCGACCTGGCGGCCATGGCGACCTGTGCAGACCTGGCGCCTTACCAGCGCAATTTCGGCACAGGCGTGCGCTGGTCGAAGGACGACCGCCAATGGGCGGCGCTGGTGATGGGGGTATTGAAGGACGGGCGGCGCGGCGACATCGTGCAGGTCTTCTCCGTCGATCGCTGCATCCCCAACCCGATGGTTAAAGCCCAGTTCCCCGAGCCGCACTTTTCATTCAAAGCCTATACGTCCAACCCGGTGATCGAGAGCTACGATTGGGATGGCGAATCGTTGTTCGTGCTCAATGATTTCAAACGCAACGATGGATTCGGCGATCTGCACATCTTTAACCTGGAGACCTTCAAGCCGCTGCTGACGATCAACCCGGTCAAGGGCGCCTGCTGCTATCGCGATGTGCATTGGAGCCCGGACGGCACGCAGCTTGTTTTCGCTTTCCAGAACGTCGCCCAGGGCTCGTCGAGCACAACGCAGCTCTACCTGATCCCTTACGGGGAGATCGGGGCGGGCGGGTCTTTCGAGCCCCTGCCCCTGCCGGAGATCAGCGACCCGAAGGAAAAGCCGCAGCCGGTGCTGCGCCCGGCGGTTACACCCTAAGGGAATGTATTCACAAAAAACCTCCCTGCTGGGCGATTTTTTTGTGAATACAGCCGCTGCAATTGCATCCCTGGTAGTCAAGGACCCTGCGGTGGACTTGATCTACCTGGCCGCCCAGGATTGGGCCTTGGCGACCTGCTGGCAGCCGGGCGACCCGGACGCTTAAAACGTTTATCCGAAGGGCTCCCCGTATCGCTCGCGGCTGGCCACCGCATCCAGTGGCTTGCGTTTCTTCTTTCCATGCCCGATGGCCGCCGCCGGGTAGCCAAATGGGATGACGGCCAGCATGTCCATCTCCTCTGGCACGCCCAGCAAGGTCTTGATCTCCTCCAGCCCCATGAAACCGACCCAATTGGAGCCAACGCCATCCTCCCAGGCCGCCAGGAGCATGGATTGGATCGCCCGGCTGCCGTCTGAGACGCCAAAGCGCGTGCGCTCGACGGCCACGGCGATCGCCAGCGGCGCCTGGGCGATATACGGCCCGGTGCGCGCCAGCTCGCCTATCCGGCGCAGTGTGGCGCGATTTTCAACGACAATGAAATGCCAGGGCTGGCCGTTCATGCTGCTGCCCGTCAGCCGCCCGGCTTCTACGATCCGCCGCACCGTCTCTGGCGGGACAGGCTTGTCCTGGTATTGGCGTACGGCCAGCGCCGTTCGGATCGCCTCAAAGACCTGCATAGTTTGCCTCCTAAAAACGAGCTATATTTTTCTTTAATTATATGCCAAGATTGGCGCTGATCGATTAAACAAAAGCCCCGTTAGAAACCTTTGTATTGCGATATAATTAGTCTTAATTAGATCGCAATGAACTCGAATCCTATGGAACACAACGCATCTCTGCCCGACGCCTCTGCGCCCATCCAACTGGTCATCCGCTTCAATGACGCGCTCAACGCGCATGACGTCGATGCGATGATGCGCTGTATGAGCGCCGATTGCATCTTCGAGAACACCTACCCGCCGCCGAATGGGACGACCTACATCGGGTGGACCGCCGTGCGCGCCTTCTGGGAGAACTTCTTCAAGCCCGAGGAAAGGCAAGCCATCGAGATCGAGGAAATTTTCGCCGCCGGGGATCGCTGTGTGATGCGTTGGGTGTATCGCTGGGTCGAGATGGGCCGGGTGGGTTCTATCCGCGGGGTGGATGTATACCGCGTGCGCGACGGCCTGATTTGTGAGAAATTCTCTTACGTGAAAGGATAACCCACTCGGCATGCGCACGACCCCCATGCCGCGGAAGAGATGTATATGGCTGAAGACAAGCGCACGGCGATCGTCACCGGCGGCAACCGCGGCCTGGGCTTCGAGACCTGCCGCCAGCTCGCCCAACGCGATTACCGCCTGATTCTTACCAGCCGCGATCCCGCCCTGGGCCAACAAGCCGCCGGCCGCCTGCCTGGGGAGGTTCATTTTCATGCCCTCGACGTGACCGATGCCGGGAGCGTAGAGGCGCTGTACGACTGGGCGACGCTGCGCTTTGGGCGTGTCGACGTGCTGGTCAACAACGCAGGCGTCTTCCTGGATCGAAACCAGAGCTTGCTCGACCTGCCTTTCGAGACCTTCCAAACCACCCTAGAGACGAATACCCTGGGGGCGCTGCGCCTGTGCCGGGCCTTCATGCCGGGGATGCTGCAACAGAACTACGGCCGCATCGTGAACGTCTCCTCGGGCATGGGACAAATGGACAGCATGGTCGATTCTGGGGCGTCTTACCGGCTGTCGAAGCTGGCCTTGAACGGGCTGACCCAAATCCTGGCCGATGCGGCGCGGCCAAAAAACGTGCTCGTCAACGCTGTATGCCCCGGTTGGGTGCGCACCGACATGGGCGGCCCCAACGCCGGGCGCAGCCTGGAGGTAGGCGCGGCGGGGATCGTCTGGGCGGCCGCCCTGCCGGATGGCGGTCCAAACGGCGGTTTATTCCGAGACGGGGAAAAGCTCGACTGGTAGCCAGGTTCTCATCTAAACGGCCCGGATTTCCGGTAAAATAAAGCAAACAACCCTCAACCTACAAGGAGAAAAAATAATGAACCTTACGATCGATTCAACCCTCGGCGAAGTACTGGATAATCCCCAGGCGAAAGCGGTGCTGGACCAGAACCTGCCCGGCGTCTCGGCCAACCCGATGGTCGCCATGGCGCGGGGAATGTCTTTCCGCATGATCCTGAGCATGCCGCAGGCCGCCCAGTTCGGCTTGACCGAAGATAAAGTGAACGCACTGCTGGCAGAGATTAACAAGGTCGCTTAGGCTTGTAAAACATAAAGCGAGAAGGTGTGCAGTAGAACCGCACACCTTCTCGCTTTTTAATTTTTATACGAAGCCACCACCCCCGCCCAGATCACGCCCGCCTTGATATCCGGCGAGATGGTCATCGCCCGCAGGGTCAGGTAGCCGCCCATCGAATGCCCCCACATGCCGATGCGCTGCGGGTCCGCTTCGGGGAAACGCTTGAGCGCCCCCAGCGCGTTCAGCACGTCCGTGGTGTAGCCTGGGTCGCCGTATGCGCCGCGCGCCGCCCCTTCGGAGCGGTCGTGGCCGCGGTAGTCGATGCGAAAGACGATGTAACCGCTGCGCGCCAGCCAGTCCACGTAAGCGATATAGCGTTCCGTGGTGCGGTACTGGTCGGGCGGGATATAGCCGTGGTTGAAGACGATCGCCGGCCAGCCGGAGGCGGGCATCTTGCCGTTCGGGATCGTGAGCAGGCCGTAGATTTTCAGCCCCTGCGATAAATACGAAGCATAATAGCGACCGTAATTGGAGCCGGGCTCGAGGAACTTTTCGATGACGATATCGCTGCCCGGGTAGGGCGTCTGGCGCGCCGCCAGGATGGCCATCGGGTGCAGGGTGGCGGTCGGGGTTGGCGTGGAGGTGGGCGACGGTGAAGGCGTGGCGGTTGCAGTGGAGGCGGCGCTCGGACGGCGGGTGGGCGTGGCCGGCGCAGGGCTGTTTTCGGCTAGCGGCGGGGGCGTGGCGCGGCTGGGCGCGCAGGCGGCCAGCATCACGACCAGGCACAGGCCCACCAACAAAGGAAAGTTACGACGGATGCGATTCATCATGAGAATTGGATAAAAATGGTGGGCATTGAATTGGACGCCTGCCGCGCGGCATTGCTGGTCTGGCGGCGCAGGGTTTGTCCACCCTCTCGGCCTGTTACCGCCAGACCAGCATCCTAACATTTTTGCTTCTACCCTATTCCCGAGCCCACCGGCCATGATTATGTAGAAGAGGAACAGCCCAAAACCGGGCGCTCCACCAACCAGGCCGGGCAATTCGACGCCGCCAACGGTCTAAGGCACGTAGCCGTTGACCTTGGTGGGTAGTGAGATCGCCTCGTTATCCGCAGGGATTGCATCGCGGGCATTTGTAATCGTGGCGACTGCCTTAAAGGTCAACTTGCCGAGTTTTGCGTCTTCGTTGGTGAAGGTATAGCTGAAATTGAAGTCGGTGGTTCGGTTAGACGGGCGCACAGGCACACTCTGATTGAGCGCTCCTACCCAGATATCGGCATACGGGGTGACCTTGTACAGGTTCACAGTGACGTTCTCAGGGTACCTGTTGTTACGGACGCCGACGGTCAACGAGCGAGTCTGCCCGACCCTGGCCGCTTGTGGCACGACGAACTTTGTTATCGCCACGTCGTGCGTGCGCACCGGCACAACTTTCGTAACTTCAGCGGATCGACCATCGCGGGTAAGGACCTGTAAATATGCGGTGTAGTCGCCATCTTTAGGATATTGGCGATAGAAGCATGGATTATCGCCTTGTTGTTGGACGCCATCGCCGGAATCCCAATAAAAGGTGACGAAATCCACGCCTACGGGATCGTAGGAATTGCTGCAAAAGTTGACCACATCGAATATACTTGGATCGTTGGGGGACCACCAGAAATCAGCCGTCGGTGGAGGCGGGATCGACAGATTAAATGTAAGGTTCCAAAAATTACTGACAGGGCTGCCGAGCTGGAAATAGTAAACAACGTCTTGATCTACGTGGATCGTGAAACGATCGGAATCATAGCTTGCGCCACAGCCCAACAATTGGAGATTATCGAACGAACTCCCGCTATAGCCTGCGACGAAGCTGTAATAGTTTCCAGTTTTTTCGGCGGTGATGGATCCACTCGCGCTAGGGGTATACCGATACCAGACTGTATGTTCTGCATCACCCCAGGTACATCCTGGATTTGGTTCTCCAGCCTCACTTGTAGAAGTGAAAATATCAATTTCAGTGAAGAATGGAATGCTCTCGACGGACATTGCATTGGCAAAGTCATCATTCGGCGGCGGGGGAATGAAATTTAAATTCAGCGTTACATTTCCAAATTCCCATTCATACCGGCTGCCGATTTGGATATAATAAGTGGTTCCTGGGATTACACTGACCTGAACATCGTAGTCGTTATATCCGCAGCCTTCGTAATCCAAGCTGCCCGGTGAATTGCTGCTATAAACAACCATGAAAGCCGGGGAGCTTGAGGTTATATGACCACTGAGCATTCCTTTTGTAGTGGGTGTATAAACATACCAGGCTGTTTTAGCTGGCAACCAATAACTAGCACAGTACGGGGTTGGCTCACCAGGCTCCACCGTAGCAGTCGAGTTATCGATTGTGTTGGTGAAGGGGAAATTATCTATTAATGTTGCATTGGCAAAGTTGTCATTGACCGGCGGTAGAGGAGGCGGTGGTGGAGGCGGCGCGAGGTACCAATAAATCTCTGCACTGGTAGGGAGATTAATGTCACCACCCGTTACTAATACGCGCCTGTCATTCAATAATGTCATCATGGCGCCAGAACGGGGTGAATTCATCGGATACGCAAGGCTCCAAACGCCGGTCACTGGATCGTAAACCTCGGCGCTGGCAATGACCTTGTTATTGTATCCACCCGCCATCAATACGCGCCCATCGGGCAGCAGTGTGGCCTGAGACTGCTGACGGTTGATGCTCATCGAGCCAGTTGGGCTCCATTCGCCAGTCGTCGGGTCGTATACTTCCGAGCTGGAAAGATAACCACCGAGGACGTTACCAAATCCACCCGCGGCCAAAACACGACCATCGCTAAGCAGTGTGGCGGTATGAGCTACCCTGCCTGTATTGAGTGATCCGGTTAGGCTCCAGGCGCCAGTCCCTGGGTCGTATAATTCTGCGCTGGCAAGAAAACCGGCGCTGCCTTGGCCGCCTACTACGAGAACATGCCCATCTTGTAGTAGAGTGGCGGTATGAACATGACGATCATTATTAAGCGAGCCCGTATAACTCCAAGCGCCGGTTTCGGGGTCATACACTTCTGAACTGTTAAGAAAATTGTGGTTACTGTCCCGACCGCCTGTGACGAGGACGCGCCCATCCGGCAGAAGAGTGGCTGAATGGGCATCGCGGGCGGTGTTTAGGGATCCCGTTGAGTTCCAGCTGCCGGCTGCAGGGTCGTATATCATCGCTGATGAGGTAGCGCCGCTATAATCAACGTATCCACCCACAATCAGAACACGCCCATCCGATAACAATGTAGCTGTGTTTCCGGAACTACCGCTGCCCTGCCAAATGTATTGCACCCAGGTTCCCGTCGCCGGGTCGTATACTTCAGACCTATAACCACCCGTTGCTAATACACGCCCGTCGCCTAACAATGTCGCGGTGGAATGGGAGTCCTTCATCGAACCTGTGTAACCCCAACTGTCGGTCGATTCGCTGATACTAATCTGTAAGGCGCCGCCGTAATTTCCAATCGGCGAGGGATAGCTGCCGGTTCCACCAACAATCATAATATAGTAGGTGGTTCCCGCGCTCAGCGAAATCGTAAAAGGGCTGTTGCCGGTATAGCAGTTTGCCTGATTAAGGGCGGAGTAATCCCCCACGAATACACCCACGATGGTATTGTAATCCGACCCTTCCGTACTGATTTGTACGAAATTGCTGTCGGGAGGTGTATAACGGTACCAGACAGAATTGTTGGGATAGTTACGACAGGGTGAGGGATCATTGGGATCAGCTGTCGCCTCGGTTGTGTCAATTGCATCCGTGAACGGCAGGCTGCTGATCAAGGTCGCGCTGTAAAAATCGTCATTCGCTGGCGCAGCGGCTTCGGTTTTCTGCAGACGCGGCGCGACGAATATCGTTATCATTACAAAAATGATCATCAGAGTGAGAACTTTAAGCTTGTTCATTTTAGACCCTCTTTCATCTGTGAACATCCGTGCCCAAACAAAGCCTGATAGCAGGCTTTGTTAGGGCATCCGAAATCTAATATCCAAATTCTAAAATCTAATTCGTTATCACTTTCCTAACTTCACCGGCATCGAGATGGCCTCGTTATCCGCTGGTATAGCGTCGCGGGCATTATTGAGCGTGGCGACTGCCTTAAAGGTCAACTTGCCGAGTTTTGCGTCTTCGTTGGTGAAGGTATAGCTGAAATTGAAGTCGGTGGTGCGGTTAGATGGGCGCACAGGCACAGATTGGTTCAGAGCACCCACCCAGGTGTAGCCATACGGTGTGCTCTTGAAAAGTTCAATCGTGACATTCTCTGGATATCCCGAGTTGCGCAGGCCGACCACGACCTGGCGTGTCTGACCGACCCTGGCCGATTGTGGGACGGTGAACTTGGTGATGGCCACGTCGTGTGTGCGCACCGGCACAACTTTCGTAACTTCAGCGGATCGACCATCGCGGGTAACGACCTGTAAATAGGCGGTGTAGTCGCCATCTTTTGGATACATATGCGCGAAGCATGGATTGTCGCCTTGTTGCTGGACACCATCGCCGGAATCCCAATTAAAGGTGACGATATCCGCGCCTACGGGATCGTAGGAATTGCTGCAAAAGTCGACGACATCAAAAATATTTGGCTCATATGGAGCAAACCAGAAATCAGCCGTGGGCGGAGGAGGCACATACAGGTTAAAGGTCAGGTTTCCCCATTCCCACGGATAGACGCTGCCCAATTGGAAATAATAGGTTATGCCCTGCTCAGCATGGATTGTTACGCGATTTGGGTAATCGAACGAGGCGCAACCTAAATTTGTCAATTGATCGAGTGCGTTCCCGGTATAGATAGCGATCGAGCCGTAATAGAATCCACTACTTTCTGCGGTGATTGATCCACTCTCGGTAGGGGTATATTGATACCATACCGTCTTGGAGACCTCATACCAGGTGCAACCTGGAGCTGGTTCACCGGGCTCGGTGGTAGCATAGTGGTTATCGACGCTATCCTGGAATGAGATCGTATCCACCGTCCTGGCATTGGCGAAATTATCATTGGCCGGCGGCGCCAATTGGGTCAGGCTGAATTGCAGGGTCGAGCCACCCGGACCAGGATAGCTTGATCCTACTGAAGCAACTTGAATGGAATAGGTTGTTCCGCCCGCCAAGGACAACTCCATCGTGCTCGAGTAACTGGCACAACTGATTTGACTCAGAGCGTCATAGCTGCCGGTGTATACTCCAATCAGTGGGTTGTTGAAGGTAATCCCGGCTGTGACCCGAACGTTCATATCTTCTGCTGGCGTGAAACGATACCAGACGGAGTTATATGGGTAATACCCACATGGATAGGGATCATATTCACCGGTTGTCGCTTCAGTGATATCGAGCGTCTCGGAGAACGGCAGGTTTGCAATCACCGTAGCGTTGTTGAAATCATCATTGGCAGGCGCGGCTGCTTCCGCATTTTGCAGGTTCGGCGCAACGAAAATCGCGGCCATGACGATGATGATCGTTACGCTTAGAAATTTTAGTTTGTTCATTCTGAATCCCCTTTCGTTTCTGATCAATTGCCCCATTAACATTGCCGCCGTCGGAATGCCTGGAGGATTGTGCAGCATATCGAGCGCTACCTTGAATGGATTGCCATTATCGCGAAATGGCTTTGCTTGCTTCTTCACCTCCCCAATCTGATTAATAAAAAAACCTCTCGTTAATCGATAAGAGGTCTGCTGTGACTGAATTGTGTGAATACCCCAATGATGGATCAGCGATCCGATTTGTTTGTAATTAGATTATTGCAGGAAAATTCATTAAAGTCAACTTAAAATTTCTAAAATTCAATATCTTCGCCTTTGCGCGTCTCCGCTGGGATCCTGGGGCCTGATATTTCGATCTGGCTCTGGTACATCTTGTATTGAGCAGGCGGGCGTATAATGATCATCAAAACGTACCAAACCTGAAAGGAGTCTTTTTGATATGAAATGGGTAACTCGTTCGCACGTACATGTCGATCGCGTGGCTTGCCCCTGGCTGATCACGCGCTTTGTTGACAATCAAGCGGAGTTTTTGTTCGTCCCTGCCAGCCAGATCGAGCAGGTAGTCAAAGAGACCGGGGCGATTCCGTTTGACGCGCCCGGCGTTGAATTGGGCCATCATGGCAATCGCTGCTCGTTCGAGTCGATACTCCTCAAGTATGGCTTGAAAGAACCGGGCCTGCTGCGATTGGCAAAAATCGTCCATGGCGCGGATGTCGCAGAAGATATCGACCAGGAGCCGCTCGCCCGCGGCCTGGAAGCCATCGCCAGCGGTTTCAGCCTGCGTTTTCCAGAAGACGAAGAAAACCTGGCCCATCAATTCGATGTGTACGACGCCTTGTATGCCTGGCGCCGGTTGGATGTTGCAAAAAGCAAGTGAGTTCAAATCTGAAGATCAACCTGGAGCTGAATCAAGATGGGCGCCTCCTGTTCAGCACGCGCATCCTACGCCTGTTTGCCTACGGCTTCCTATCCGTCATCCTGGCGCTCTATCTCAGCCAGCTCGGGCTGAGCGAGTTCAATATCGGGCTGCTGCTGACGCTCACCCTGCTGGGGGATACGGTAATTTCGTTGTGGATCACCACCCACGCGGACCGCATCGGAAGACAGCGCATGCTCATCGCCGGGGCTGCGCTAATGATCCTGGCCGCCGTGCTTTTCGCCATCACCACGAACTACTACCTGCTCCTGCTGGCAGCCACGATCGGCGTGATCAGCCCCAGCGGGAACGAAGTTGGCCCATTTCTTTCCATCGAACAGGCCTCGCTGACCCAATTGATCTCCGACCGCAAACGGACCCAGGTTTTCTCCTGGTATAACCTGGCGGGTTCTTTCGCCACCGCCCTGGGCGCATTGGCAGGCGGCGGTCTATCCCAATGGCTGCAAGGGGCGGGTTTAACGCCGCTGAACAGCTACCGGGCTGTGGTCCTGGGGTATGGATTGGTTGGCGTGCTGTTGCTGGGGCTGTTTACACGCCTTTCGGCGACCATCGAAGTGGCCAGGAAGGAAACCGGCGCGCCGGTTGGCGCTCCCGAGCAGCGCCGCTTCTTAGGGTTACACCGCTCTCAGAAGGTCGTTTTTCGCCTGGCAGCCTTGTTTAGCCTGGATGCTTTCGCCGGCGGGTTCGTGATTCAAAGCCTGATGGCTTTATGGTTCAACCAGCGCTTTGGGGTTGAGCCCGCTGTCCTGGGGGCGATCTTCTTTGGGGCGAATATCCTGGCCGGAATCTCGGCGCTCAGCGCCGCCTGGGTGGCCGGTAAGATCGGCTTGATCAACACGATGGTATTCACCCACCTGCCTTCCAACGTGCTGTTGATCCTGACGCCGTTCATGCCCAGTCTTGGCCTGGCAATCGCACTGCTACTCTTGCGTTTCAGCATTTCGCAGATGGATGTGCCCACCCGGCAGTCTTACACCATGGCGGTTGTCGCTCCCGACGAACGCTCGGCTGCTTCAGGCATCACCGGTGTGGCGCGTACGATTGGCGCCTCCCTTTCGCCGGTCATCACTGGGGCCTTCATGGCTAACCCGGCCTTCCTGGGATTGCCGCTGATCTTATCCGGGGCGCTAAAAATAATTTATGACCTGGCGCTTTACTTCAACTTCCGCTCGGTCAAACCTCCCGAGGAACAAACTCAGACCGATTAGCCGCTGGCAGCCGGTAGGCATCCTTCTCCGTCGCAAACATTGATCTGAATTGTGACATGCGCCAGGACCGGCAGACCGGTTAACAAGCCTTGATAGTGGCTCACCAGGCTGCCGCCAATGCCCATCAGCGCGTCCAACCACACCCATCCCAAAGAACTTCCGGCTACCAGGGCGATGATTGCCAATACAGACGTCAGCGCGTCAGCCAGCACATGCAGATAAGCTACTTTCAGGTTATGGTCTTCGTGGTGATGATGAGCATCGGCTTCGTCGTCATCGCTGTGATGATGATCTGTCCCCAAAATGCGCACACTAACCAGGTTAACGATCAAGCCCAAGACGGCGACGGCAATCGCCTCGTTAAGCGAATCGCTTGCGGGGCAATGAGGCGGCCAATGGATTGGATGCCCATGAGGATTGCGACAACTTGCAGCGCCACCGCGCTGGTGAAGCCGCCCAACACGCTGATCTTTCCGGCGCCGAACGTAAAGCGCGGGTTGTTCGCGTGACGCCTGGCATACCGATACGCGAAAAGCGTGATGCCCAGGGCGGCGGCATGGGCGCCCATGTGCCAGCCATCTGCCAGGAGCGCCATCGAGCCGAAGATCGCGCCGGCGGTGATCTCCAGGCCCATCATCCCGGCGGTCAACAGCACCACGCTCAGCGTTTTTCGCTCGTTGGATGGATCTACCGATGTAAAATCATGCTCATGTTGCCATTGGCTCAGGGTGTAAATATGCATGCTCTGGATTTTAACATCAGGCGGGCTTGCGTCAAGATAGTTACCCGAGGCGGATTAAAGAGTACCTTTACCGGCGCGTAGGAACCCGATCACAAAAAAGCGCCAGTCGGAATTAGCGGCCTCGCGGAAAGCCGGCTGCTCGAGCAAGCAATGAAGCTTCAGCTGGGATTACAACATTGACCCTGATTATTCCTATCTGGTTCTGGCGCCTCTTGTATTGAACCAGAGGGTGTATAATGAATTCAGGGCAGTAGTCAATCGTCTATTATCGTGGCAGAGGTGGCATTAAATGTCCAAAAAATATTTCTGATTGGAGCTGTTTTGGCTGGAATAGCCATCGCTTCATGGGGATTTTATTCGTTGACAACAAATGTCCGGGCAAATGACCCAATTCCTGATACGCCTGAAGCTAAAGCGATTATTGCAACCCTTGAGCGAGCTCACTATATAAGAGCTGTGGCAGCGCGCACGTTCGATATGGGTGAATTCTCGGAGGTATTCATTAATACCTCTGATTTCAAGGCAAATAATAGCCAGCGAGCGCTTATCGAAAACGTATTCGGCATTGAATCGGCTAAGAACGCTGGTTACCTAACTTATATGCAATCCTATTATTCGGCCTGGCAAGAGGGCGCCTCCCTTATACAATCCATTGAAGGCCAAGACCTTTCGCTACAAGAACGAGATGAATTATTAAGATCTAACCAGGATAAAATTATTGCCCCCGCAAGACAAGACCCAATAGGCAAAATAAAACTCACTTATGAATCGATTGCCATAAATGGCGACAAAGCCGTTGTGCGTTACGATAGCCCTTCTGCGTACAGAGAGGCGATCCTGGTTAAGGTTGACGGGAAATGGTTCGTTGCGAATATTACGGTAATTAAAGTACATGTGTGACGAAATTCGTGTTGTTGGGGGTAAGTAATTTTTAAACACGAAATACGCGAAATTTTCGAAATACACGAACCAAGCCTTTTTATATTTTTTTTCGTTTTTTTCGTTTGGTTCGTGTGGTTCGTGTTAAGTATCCTAGGCAGATTGTTCAGCCGCGAGTACCTTTTTGCAGTAAACTTATCCTATCGGAACAAGTCTCAAGCAAAATGCCCCGAACCAGGTCGATAAAATCCAAATGAAACAATTAGTCATCGCGACCCTCCTCAAACTGTGCGCCGAAGTGTTCTTGTTTACGATGGCGGCTGTCCTCGTCATTGTAGCCATCGGTTATCTAAAAAAGTGGGATAACTCCACTGCGTATAGCAATGCTTTTTTTGTCGCTGCTTGTTTAATGGTCATCGGCGGCGCATTTTCCCGGCTCAGCGCCGGTCAAGAGTGGGGAAGTTTTCAGTTGCTGCATGCGGAAAGTTTTCGCGAGATGAGTCGGGGCGAGCGGGCCAGCTTTATCGTCGATGTAAGCAGTAATTTTCGCCTGGTGATCGTAGGCCTGGCGAGCGGATTTTTGCTCATGCTCATCGCCTGGTTTCTGATGAAGATGTAACCTCCTTGATTAGCCCCCGTTGCTCCGGGTGGTAGGCATGCCCGGGACGCTGATTTGCACCTCGAAGCCTTTGCCCGCCAGGTTGCGCGCCGCGATCCGCCCGCCTTGCGCCTCGATCAGTTGTTTGGCAATCGCCAGCCCCAACCCCGCGCCGCCGCCCGTCCGGCCGCGTGACTTTTCCGCCCGCCAGAAGCGATCGAAGATGTAGGGCAGGTCGGCTTCGGCCACGCCTGGGCCATCGTCGGTTACCGACAGGGTCATGTACCCCTCCTCCGCCGCGCTGGTCACGCGCACGCTCCCGCCGGAGGGCGTGTAGCGCAGCGCGTTGCCGATCAGGTTGCCCACCACCTGTTCCATGCGTTGCGGGTCCGCCTCCACCCGGTGGGTTTCGCCGCCGTTGGAGCGCACGGCCGATAGCTGGATGCCGATTTCCGCCGCTTCGGCTTCGAAGGTCGCCGTGACACAGGAGGCCAGCTCGTCCAGGTCGACCGGGCGCAGCTCCAGGGTGAGCTGGCGCGCCTCGGCCAGGGTCAGCAGGCGCAGGTCGTCCACCAGGCGTTCCAACAGGTACACCTCTTCCAGCGCCGGGGCGATGTGCGCCTCGTCAGAGCTGTACACGCCGTCCAAAATGCCTTCCAGCCGGCCGCGCAAAATCGTCAGCGGGGTGCGCAGCTCGTGGGCGATGTCGGCCAGCATGGCGCGCCGCTGCAGGTCGCTGTTTTCCAGCTCTTCGGCCATGTGGTTGAAGCTGACGCTGAGCGCCGACAGGTCGTCGTGGCGCCGGTTCAGCGGCACGCGCGCGCTCAGGTCGCCCCCTGCCACCGCGCCCGCCGCGGCGATCACCCTGGCCAGCGGATCGACCACCCGCCGCATCAGCAACATCCCGATCAGCAAGGTGAGCAACCCCAGCAAGACCGAGATCATCACAACCGGCCCAATCAGGTTGAAACCCACGTTGCCAAACAGCCGTAATGAATGGTGCGGAAATACCAACGTACCGGCCAGTTGGCCCTCCACCGTGATCGGCAGCCATTCTTCGCCGCTTTTTTTCGGGTAAACCTGGCCGATCTGGTCGCCCGTGGACTGGCCCTGTTGGAACAACACCCGCCCTTGTGCGTCCAGCAGCAATGCCGCCCGCCATTCGGCGTTCAAGTATGGCAGGGCGCCCGCCTGTCCCTCGACAAACAGGCCATCCACGCCTTGCCAGTCGCCGCGCCCCTGGTAATAGGCCTGCAGCAGATAGCTCAGCGGCGCGGTATAGAAGCGGTTGTTTTGGGTCTGCCGGTTGAGAAAGATGAACGTCGCCGCCAGCATCAGCAGCACGATCAAGGCTACCGTGGCGCCCAGGCCACGCAACAGCAGCAGCCACAAGCGCCGCTTCACCGAGCCGATCGAATCCTGTACGTTCCTCGTGGCTGTCATTCTATATTTCGTACTTGTACCCCACGCCGTGCACGGTC
>JAYRNN010000222.1:0-8908 GCA_041912175.1 Anaerolineales bacterium
CCGCCGAATATGCAGATAGTCCGCAGTTAGCAAAAATTCAGATCGAAAGCTACCGCAGCGCCTATGCGGGAATTCTACCGGCCGCCTACCTGGAACACTTCACTGATGAAGAACAGACTCAAGATTGGCGCGATCTTTTGGCCTCGCAGCAAGAATTTTTATTATTCGTCGCCGAGGACGAAAACGACCAAATCATCGGTTACGCCCTGGGGCACTGCGGAAATACCGATTTAGCCCCCTACGAAAGTGAATTGGATGCTTTACATGTACGCCGCGATCAACAGCGCCAGGGAACGGGGCGCGCTTTGATCTCGGCGATGGCGCACGCCCTGCACGAGGCAGGCGCCGCCTCGATGATGTTATGGGTTTTGGTGCAAAACCCGGCCCGCGCTCTATACGAACGTCTTTGCGGTCAGCCGCTCGGACGCAGGTCGATCACCCTCGGCGAAGGGGATGTGATGGCTGAAGAAGTCGCCTACGGGTGGTTGGAAATCGAACAATTATTTCTTTGACCGGCCTCAAGCGCTCAATCCGGCGGCCGCACCACCAAATAATCGGAATGCACAAAGATGCGGTTTTGTCCGGCCCGGCGCACGCGACACTCGACGAACATCCCCGCGCTGATTTCATAGCGCGTCACCACTTCCACCGGCATCAAGATCCACAGGCAGGGAGCGTCCGCCTCGGCCAGGTAGGTTGCTACCAGGTCCGGGTAGCCTTCCACCGGATCCACTTGCTCGACCTGTACTTCGACTTCATCGAACCCTTCCAAATCATGGCTTTCTTGGATGGCCTGGACCAGGCCCAGGATATTCGACCAATTTTCGATCATTGAGACAGACATGACGCCTCCATTTCAGATCGACAGCCGGCGCAGGCTTCGCAAATTTGCTTATTTTCCAGCCAGGTATTCTACGATTCCTGCAGCCACGTCTTGTCCGGTCTGCTCTTGATAGTAACTATAAGCGGGCGAAGGATTCACTTCAAAACAATACATAGCGCCTTGTGGGGTGCGCTTCAAATCGATCCCACACAACGGCAAACCAAGCCGCCTGGCCAGCGCCCGGCAGCCGGCCGCAACGCCATCTTCAATGTACACCGCTTTCATCTCCAGGTCAAGTCCCTCTCGTCCGGCGTAGCGGTAGTCCACGGCGGAGGTCTCGATTTGGGTCGCAAATACCTGCTCTCCGGCGACATGCACGCGCAGGTTGTCGCCGGGGATGTAGGCCTGGAATTGCGTGGGCAGGTAGCGGATCTTCTCAAGCTCATGCAGGCGGGAACGCTGTAGCTCCTGTACGACCGAGCGCACCGCGCTGATCGATTTGTAGACCACCCGCCCATGCCGCTCAAAAAATGCGCTCGCCGCTTGAGGGTCGTTGGTGATCAATGTCGGCGGGATCAAGAAACCGGCCTGGGCAATCAGTTGGGCCTGGTAAGGTTTCGATTGGTTAGAGCCCATCGCGCTCAGGCGGTTCATCACGCGCAGGTCGGCGACCTCCAGCCAGTCGATCAACGCCTGGTGTAATATCTCGATGCGCTGGTTGGGATTTGACGCCTCGGCAGCTTCCGACTCCGGGCGCTTGTACTCGGGGATCTCCTGGTAATCCATCAGCCGAATATAGGCGCCGGAGATCGTCTCCAGCGGCGCCGATCGATCCCGGATGGACAGGCTGCCCTCCAGCCGCCAGGGGGTCTGCTCGCTGGAAGTCACGCGATATTCAAGCGCCATCTCCATGGCCAGGCGCTGGTTGAATAAGAGATACGCCACTCCAAGGCGGTCTGCGGCTTCGATCGCCAGGCGTAAAGGGGCTTCGCTGGGAATCCCACACAACAAGATCACCGGCTCGCCTCCTCCAACAACTCCGCAACAACGCTCACTGCGGAGGGTTCATTCAATGCCGGAAATGGTTCGATCCTTACCATGTGGGCCTCATCTCGATCAGCGCTCTTTGAAAACCAAAATTCAAACACCGCGCAACCGCTGAGCGCCTGCAACCGGTGGATTCTTCCCTCATAACCGGCGATTTCCGTTGGAAAGTAAACCTCCTTGGGTTCGCTGCGCAATTGCCGTCCAGATTGCGCATCGTCTGGCCGCAGCCAGGGCGACTCCAGCGCCGCCAGGTGTTTGCCGGCCGCCAGCCAACGCTGCGTAAAGTCTGGCAGCCGGCCGGGTCTTTCGGAGTTCGGCTGTACCTCTTCGATCGAGAATCCACTCATCGCAGCCAGCTTCAACCATTCAAGCTGGCTGTAACCCGGCTGGAGCGCGCCGCGCTGTGGTGGATTAATCACCGCAACCCCATTTTCGCCTAACCCGGCCAGCCAGCTCACCCACAGCGCGCTCATCTCAAAGTTTGCATATTCCTGATCCGCCGGCGTCGCGCTGGCGAAATGCAGCGCGTCTGCCGAGTGCAACCGGTTAAATACCACCCCAATCGCGTCAGCTTCGATCACGATGCCGCTGGCAAGCGATATTTCAGTCTGAATCTGAAGCTTTTTTGCGCCGGGTTCCATCGTGAGCGCATGTACGACGCGCGGCGCCATGGCCAGCGCTTCAGCCGAGACCACGCGCACCGCTGGGTTGCCGTGTCGCCGGCGCAAATAATTGGCTACACGCAAAGCACCGCGGTCTTCCAGATGCGCAAGGATCAGAAATCTCACCCCAGTATTGTATCGCGTTAAAGAACTGTAACGGGCTGCCCAAATCATCTCTTGGACAGCCCGTTTCGGTTTATTCAATTACAGCCAACGGCTTATTTCGCCACAGTGAACGTAAAGCTCCATTGGCACAGTGTCACGCTGCCCTGCACCAGCGCCCAGGTCTCGCCATATACGCCCGGCTGGGATGGCGCTTTCATATCTACAGCAATCGAGATATCGTCCTTCGGCTCCACCAATTCAGGCAGATCGAAAACGTCAACCGTGGTGTGGATGGTCGCATCGTCGAGCGCCTTGATGAACTTGACATCCACTGCGTCCACAGTCCAATCGCTCTTGCTGGTATTCTGCAGCTTGACCCGCATGTCAAACTCGTAGTTTGGTTTGTAGGTCGTGCCGTCCACCGGCTTTAACTCCAGGATCTTACAAGCATTCGTAACTGGGGGTTGCGAAGTCGCGTTCACTCCCGGCGTGCGCGTGGGGCCGATGTTATATGGCGTGGCCATCGCCGTCGCTGTAGCCGGATTCACGATGCTGACCTTCACGTAGGAGGCGCTGACCCAGCCCTTTCCATCTGCCGCGATCGAGGTAGGCACCTTGAAAGCGTACCAGGTGCCGTTCGAATTCTGATCGATGATCGTTCCGGTCGTTCCAGCGCCGATCATGCCATAACTATCATATTGGTTGCCCGGCCCGGCGCGCATATTCACCGGCTCGGTCGTGACCCCAATCTTTACTTCGCCATAATTGCCGCCCGAACCCGGCGCACTGGTGCGCGTGGGTGTCGTCACAGGTGAAACAGGCGCGCCTGGGGTTGCGCTCGGAGCCGAGGTGGATGGGCTCACTACCGGCACGTTGCTCACATTCGTAGCCGACACGAACCCCGCCGATACCCAGGCAAACCCATCCGGAGAGATGGTGTTTGCAACCCGCACCTGCCACCACTGGTTGTCGGCGCTGCGGCCTGTAATCTCGCCCACCGTACCGGCGGGCGCCACGGCCAGGATCGGGTAATTCGTGCCCGGTCCACTGCGTACATTCAGCGCAGTTAAAGCCACACCGGTGGGCGTGCCGGCCGGAGGCGTTGGGACGCTGGCTGTCGGAGGCAGCGGCGGGGCCTCAATCGCAGGCACGTCCTTGACATTCTTGTCCTGCGTGAAAGCCGTCCGAACCCACCCGAAGCCACTGCTCACCAGCGACGGATCGATCCGCACCACCCAGTATAAACCGTCCTGGCTGCGTCCGATTACCAGGCCTTTGGCGCCGGCCTGGGCTACGCCCAGGGCCGGGTATTGATCGCTTGGGCCAGTGCGCACGTAGTCTGCATCCAACATGGTGACCTGCGGGTCCGTCTCGCCCGGCCCGCTGAACTGAGTTGTGGGCGGGACAGGCGGAGCTGGCAGAACGGGCGTGTTTTCACCGTTACCCACCTGCACAAATTGTCCACTGACCCAACCCTGGCCTAAGGGCGCAACCGGCACGCTGACCGTCCACCACAGGCCATCCTGGCTCTTTCCGATCACCTGGGCCACCCGGCCGAGCGGCATTACCCCAAACACAGGATAATTGGCGCCCGGACCGCTGCGAACATTTACATTTCCGGTTGCCTGGGCAGCCGGTTCTCCCGGAGCTGGTTCCGGCAATACAGCCAGCGGCTCTTCGCCAAAGACCATATTCCCAGAATCAAGGGTCAGGTTGAGGAACAACGCCCCATTCTGGATGACATACGTAGCGGTTTCATTCAGCCGCTGGACGAAGACATCCGCCATGGATCCCTCCGGGCAGGCCATCATCGTCATCTGAGTGACCTTAATGGTCAGTGCGCTGCCATCCAGGGTGTACGTGCCGCCCATCGTATTGCAATCGGCCTGGCCGCTGATGACGCCATCCGCCAAAAACTCGACCGTATAAGCCGGCGGGTTTGGAGAATCGGTGGTGGTTCCATCGCTCATCTCCAGGCGAAGCCATTGCCAGATTTTTCCACTCAGGGGGCTCTCCGTTCCGGCAGGCGGCGCAGCAACCACCGGCTGCTCGCCGAATTTCATCGTCCCGCCATCCTGGCTCAGGTTGAGAAGCAGCGAGCCATCTTGCATAAGGAAGGAGGCCACCGCAGTAAGCTCTTTAAGGAATTCATCCGATTGAGAACCGGGCGGGCAGGCAGCCAACGTCATCGCGCCTGCCTGGAGGGTGAGATTTGCGCCATCCGCGACAAAACTGCCATTGATCCGGTTGCAATCCGCCTGCCCGTTGTAGGTTCCATCCGCCATAAATTGGATCGAATAGATGGATGGATCGGCGGTTTCGATCTTGGCGTCACTACTGGATTGTGTCCCCAACCAGTACCAGGTCTGGTCAACGACGGGCTGGCTGGAATAATCGACCGGGAGCGGGCTTGGCGCGGGCGTCTCGGTGGGCGGCTCGGGGGTGTTGGTGGGCGGCGGGGGCGTGGTCGGCGTACTGCACGCACTCAAAACAACTGCCGCCAGCAAAAGCAGGCTGAAGATCAACCGGCCTTTGCCAAGATTTTTGTACTTCATGAACAAGTTCTCCTTTCAACAAATTGCGGTAACCATTTAGCTTCGCTAGACGCGCCTAAATGGTTACCATAGGGTTACATTTTGCAAGATTTTTCTGATATGCAATTCGTTGTACTATACCACAAATTTCAGGCAAATCTTTCCGTATCAACTCGATTATAGACGCACGGCGTGGGAAATTGGTTCCAAGATTTAAAAACGTCGCGGCGGTCTAAAGAAAGCCACAATTCCCCCATTCAAGATTAACAACAGTGTGAGTAAGAAAAAAAATGATTTTAAAAGCGTACTAACGGCCGCAAACCAGGCCAGGTTCGAAACACTCCCGCTATAAGTGATCGCCAGGTAAGCAATGGTGAAATTTTCAAGCAAATCAAAAAGCACCGCCAGAATAGGCGCAAAAAGCAGGTAATCCCGGCGCGGTCCCCACAATTGGACGATTAAGATCCCGAATAACATCCCATAAGTCAGCGGGTAAATCAAATCCAGCGTCACTTCAGTGGCGGCGTAGACATAGCGTTGATCTCCGAGATCCGTAAAAAGCTGGCTGACCTGCGCCGGCGTGTACCAGCGGCGGCCATCTAATAGCTGGTTTTGAGGGCCTAAGAATTCTCGCCGTCCGGCGAAGAGCTGGGTGGCGATAAAGATCATCACGATTAATATGGCTACCACAGCCCAGGTAGCAAAGCGTGAAAAGAATCGATAAACGCTATAGAACATACCACAATTATAAGAGAGTTTCCACAATTGGGCATAAATTTTCCCAAAAGGTTTTTGGAAGCGTAAAGTTATGGGTTAATTGCGTAAAGTTATGGTTTAATCAAGGAAATCGCGATCCATATCACTTGCTGGGAGGCTTCTAATCATGCCAAAAATAGCCCTTATCGGCGCCGGCAGCACTGTCTTTGCCAAGAACCTGATCACAGATATCTTAAATTTTCCAGAACTGGCAGGATCAACCCTGGCTTTGATGGATATCGACCCAGAGCGCCTGCACACCACCGAGCTGGTCGCACAGCGCATCGCCAGGAATCTCGGCGTGCACCCCGAGATTGAAGCCACCCTGGAGCGGCGTTCCGCCCTGGAAGGCGCCGACTATGTCATCACCATGTTCCAGGTCGCCGGGTATCAGCCCGGCACCGTGATTGACTTCGAGATTCCCAAGAAGTATGGCTTGCGCCAGACGATTGCCGACACCCTCGGTATCGGCGGCATCCTGCGCGGGTTGCGCACCATCCCGGTTTTATTGGATGTGTGTCGCGATATGGAAGCCTTGTGTCCAGATGCGACGCTTTTGAATTATGTCAACCCGATGGCCATGAATATGTGGGCCATCCAGCGCGCCTCGAAAATCAAGAGTATCGGTTTATGCCATTCGGTTCAAGGCACCGCCGGCCAGCTCGCTAACGATATCGGCATCCCGCTCGAAGAGATCAACTATCTGTGTGCGGGGATTAACCACATGGCTTTCTACCTGAAGTTCGAGCGCAAAACCTCGCACGGCGTGGAAGATTTATACCCCCGCCTGCATCAAGTCGTCCATGAAGGTCGGGTCCCCGCCGATAACCGGGTCCGTTATGAGATCTTGGAGCGCCTGGGCTATTTCGTGACCGAATCGAGCGAACACTTTAGCGAATACACCCCCTGGTTCATCAAGCGCGACCGCCTCGATCTGATCGAACGTTTCAACGTTCCTCTAGACGAATATATTGCCCGCTGCGAAATCCAGATCACCGGCTGGCAGCTCTTGCGTGGTTACGTAGAGCAGCAGGAGGCTTTCGACCTGGACGACCTGCTGAACCGCTTAAAGTCCTTTGGCGCTTCCGAGCGTACGATAGAGCAGATCTCCGACGCGGCGCGCTATTTCGATGATACCAGCCCATCGCACGAATACGGTTCCTTCATTATCCATAGCCTGGAAACCGGCTTACCGCGCGTCGTTTACGGGAACCTGACCAACCATAATTTGATTGACAACCTGCCTGCCGGTTGCTGCGTGGAAGTTCCTTGCGTGGTAGATAGGAATGGCATCCAGCCCGTACATGTCGGGCTGCTCCCGCCGCACCTGGCCGCCTTAATCCAAACCAACGTCAACGTCCAGGGCTTAACCGTGGAAGCCGCCTTGACCGGTAAGCGCGAACACATTTATCATGCGGCCATGCTCGACCCGCACACCGCGGCCGAGCTGGATCTGGAGCAGATCTGGCGCCTGGTGGATGATTTAATTGAAGCGCATGGCGACTGGCTGCCCAGGTACTCCTAGATGCGCAGCTCGACGATATCGCCATCTTGCAGGATGTAATCGCGCGTGACCATCTGGCCATCGAATTCAGCGCTCCCCCAGACACGCGCCGTCTTGAAGTGTTCGTAAAAGTCGCGTGTATTGCAAGATTGTTCAATATATGATAGGATTACTCTTAATTTCAGCGAGGAATGATTCTATCTGATCAGGCCAAGTTTGTGAGATCCATCCCAGGGAGGCAGTTATGACGCAAGGGCGTTTTGTCAGCGGAACGTTGAAAAAATTTGGAGCCAGTGGGCGAAGATTAGCGGTGGATGTCATCATCCCCAGTTCTCTCGAATCCAGTTTCGAGATCATCGAAAAATCGTTTTTGCCAGAAAATGTGATCAATCCAGATGGCTCAAAGATCATTTGGATCACGAACATCGGACTTCAGGCGAAAGGCAGCCAGGAAACCGCCCCAGACTATTACGAAATCCAGGTCTCCCGAGCCAGCACAAATCTCTCCCGGATCGATAAGGTTTATATCTATGTCGATAACCAGGCCCAGGCGCTCTCACCCGCTGATTTCGATGTCGATTATGGCGGTAAAGTCGTCTATCGATTGAACTTGATGGACCCGGCCTCAGGTCTAGGCGGAAGATAATTTTCCGTCCGGCCCTCCCAGGCTTCCAGGATTTCTCGATGGTAAGGCACATTTTCGAGAAATACCCGTCGCAACGAATCGTCTTTAATCTTGGCTGCTTGCTCCTGCAGCAGCGCAAAGCTTGTTTCCAGGATGCGGTCGGCGCGGGGGTCCTGGCTTGATTTGAGCACCTGGTAGCAGGTCAGGTAAACCCGCAGTGGTTCGTCGGTCGCGCCTAAAGAACCGCCTTGCTCGAGGTAACTTAAGATTTCAGCGACGTGATCCAACGCGGATCGAACATCGCCCACGCTCGCCGCGGCGCGCGCCAGCCCTGCCAAAGGCTCGGCGGCCAGGGCCGGTTGGTCCAACCTGCGCCGGATTTCCAGGGCGAACTCGTAAGCTTGCCGGGCCAACTCTAGCTCATCGCTCCCAAGCCGGGCATGTCCCAGGTAGGTCAACGCCCAGGCCTCGGCAGACGGATCGCCCGCCGCGCCGGCCATCCCAAGCGCCTGTTCGGCAAACTCTAGCGCCGTCGGATAATCCCCTTGCCTGCCGGCATAGGCGCTCAGGTTGATCAATGCCATCGATTCGCCGCGCTGGTCGCCGACTTCGCGCAAGATTTGGGCATTCTGTTCACAGTACGCCTGGGCTTTTGGATAATCGCCCAACATCCCGGTAATCCAACCCAGGTTGCCTAAGATGACCCCCTCCTTGGCTCGCTCCCCGATTTCACGCGTGATGTTCAACGCCTTGATATAATAATCGCGCCCCGCAATCAGGTCGCCACGCGTGCTTGCCAGGTTGCCGAGATTGGTCAAAGCCATGGCCTCGATGCGCACGAAGCCAGTCTGC
>JAYRNN010000223.1:0-22052 GCA_041912175.1 Anaerolineales bacterium
CCTGGCGTTATTTTTGATCATCGGCGCAGCCCTGGTATATTTCGCCTTACAACAAACTTCTCCAAAATCAGACGGCGCGCCTACCCTGACCGCCACAATTACCACTACACCCACCACCACACCCAGCCCAACGCCAGTCACCCCCACCGTTACCTTTACACCCGAGCCAAGCCCTACACCGTTTAGTTATATTGTCAAAGATGGCGACTTATGCGGCGGGATTGCTTATCAATTCGGGGTATCCATCCAGAGTATTGTCCTATTGAACAACTTGCCGGCTGACTGCGGCACATTGATCGTCGGCCAAAAGCTGCAGATCCCCCAGCCTACCCCCACGCCCACTCCCTTGCCGACAGCCACGCTGAGCGCAGCAGATGCCACCGAGGCGGCTTGCGAAAAAATCGAAATTACGGTGCAAGATAAGGATACGCTGAGCAGCATCGCGCTCAATTATCAAGTTCCAGCAGACGCGATCCGAAAATACAACGGCCTGGTGAATGACATTGTGCGTTTTGGCCAAACTTTAGTGATCCCGCTTTGCCAGCGCAACAGCGCGGCTGGCCCAACACCCACTGCCACACCGCCGCCGCCCTACCCGCCTGCCAACTTGCTGCTCCCGGCCGATGGCGCGCCTTTCGTTTCGATCGACGATATCATCACGCTACAGTGGGCTTCTGTCGGCACACTGCGCGATAATGAAGCCTACGCCGTGACGGTCGAAGATGTCACCGGCGGCGAGGGGCGTAAGCTGGTTGAATACGTAACCGACACCAAATTCATTGTGCCGGCCAGCTTCCGGCCCACTGATGACGGCCCGCACGCCATGCGCTGGGCAGTCATTCCCGTACGTCAGATCGGCTCTGATAAAGAGGGCAATCCGGTTTGGGAGCCCGGCGGCGCATCCAGCCCGCAACGCGTCTTTATTTGGGTCGGGTCCGCCTCTGCGCCGGCCGCGCCCGCCGAAGCAACGCCAACTCCATAATAACCGCATCACAAAATGGGCTAACTTAAAAGTTCTTTGTCGGGTTGTCCAAAAAGTACATTTGGACAACCCAATTTAATAATTTTGTGCCACATATGGGGGCGGCGTAGCCGTCCCCCATATGTGGCACAGTATAAATCAATTCAACTTCATTTTAAACAGCCCCACAAGACGTTCATTCTTGGCGGTGACCGCA
Source organism: Anaerolineales bacterium (assembly GCA_041912175.1). GTDB lineage: Bacteria > Chloroflexota > Anaerolineae > Anaerolineales > UBA4823 > CAZAGA01. The sequence goes on from JAYRNN010000223.1 coordinate 1,179, forward strand.
GGTCATGAAGAAACTTATGCGGGAACCTTTGCCTTCTCAGCGATCTCTTCGAGCATGGCAGTGGTCAGACTTTTGGGGCGTTCGATCGGCTGGCCCAGAGCACGCGCCCAGATCGCGTTCGCTGTCACACCCAATAACCGGCTGACGCCAAACATGACCGTATAGAAGTCAAACTCTCGCACGCCGTAGTGATATTGCAATGCGCCGCTGATGGCGTCCACATTTGGCCATGGATCCTTGGCCTTGCCCTGCTCTCGGAGCACGTCTGGCGCCACATCGTAGACCATAGCAGCCAGGCTGAAGATGTCATCCTTTGGGAAGTGCTTGTTACCAAACTCGAGCTGAGCAGTAAAACGCGGGTCTGTCTTCCGCAGCACCGCGTGGCCATAACCCGGGATCACCTGACCACTGTTTAGCGTGTCCCAGGCGAATTGGCGTAACTGGTCCCGGCTGGGGACCCCGCCAAACTTCGTATACACGTTTAGCAGCCACCCCAGGCATTCCTGATTGGCCAACCCGTGCAGCGGACCAGCCAGCCCGTTCATCGCCGCCGAGCCGGCATAGTAAATATCCGAGAGCGACGAGCCCACCAGGTGAGTGGCATGGGCGCTAACGTTGCCGCTCTCATGATCGGAATGGATAATGAAATACAGGCGCGCCAGATCCGCATAACCGGGCGTCGTCACGCCGGTCATGTGCGCAAAATTAGCGCCCCAATCCAGAGCTAAATCAGGAGTGATGAGGGAGCCGCCCTTATATTTCAGGCGGTAGATATAGGCTGCGATGGCCGGCAGCTTGGCAGTCAGGTTCAAGCTGTCCTGCAAGGTGGGCTCCCAATAGGCGTCCTTTTTCAAACCTTCATGATATTGCCTGGCAAAAAGCGATTCACGCTGCAAGGATAAAATCGCCGCTGAAAACATGGTCATGGGGTGGGTATCAGCGGGCATGGCCTTCAAGATATTGAAGACATATTCTGGCGGTTGCATACGCTCTTTCCACTCGTTCTCAACTTCCAGCGCCTGCGCCTCATCCGGATACTCTCCTACCACCAGCAGATAAAACAGACCGCCTACATAAGGCATTTCAGCGCCAGCAGGCTTGGGCAGGTTGGCGATCACCTCTGGAATGGTATGCCCGCGAAAACGAATTCCTTCATTCGGATCTACATAGGAAATATCGGTAACCAGACCCTTTACGTCGCGCATGCCGCCGTAAACCTGTCCGATGTTCACCTCGCCAACTTTTACGTTGCCGCTTTCCTTGATCAATTTCTTAACGCGCTCGCGCCATTCCGGCAATTGTGCAGCTATTTTTTCTTCGAGGATCATAGGTTTCTCCTTTTATTTTTTCTTCTCACACCCAGACGACGGTCTGGGCGTGAGAAGAATAAGACCGGATTATTTTAGCTTGGCGATGTTCTCTGCCACACCCTGAGCAGATTTCTGCAGGGCAGCCATTTCAGAGTCGCTAAGTTTATATTCGACGACTTTTTCGACGCCTTGGCGTCCTAACTGCACCGGCACGCCGAAGAAAATATCCTTCAGCCCATATTCGCCTTGCAAATAAGCCGAAGCCAGGACAATCAAGTGTTTATCTTTTAAGATGGCTTCCACCATTTGCGCCACCGCTACCGCCGGCGCATAGTAAGCGCTGCCGGTTTTGAGTAGACTGACAATCTCACCGCCGCCTTTGCGAGTGCGATCGACGATGGCAGCCAGGCGCTCTGCCGGCAAAATATCCTCCAGCGGAATGCCGGCCACATTGGAGGCGCGCGTCAATGGCACCATTTCGTCGCCGTGCCCACCTAACACGTAGCAGGCTATATTTTCGACGCTGACGCCCAACTCCATCGATACAAAGGCGCGCATACGAGCCGAGTCCAGGATGCCCGCCTGGCCGATTACGCGCTGCGGCGGCAAACCGGTTACTTTCATCGCCAAATAAGCCATGGCATCCAGGGGGTTGGTCAGGATAATGAATATCGCATCCGGTGAATGTTGGATCGTTGCTTCGGCCGCTTTGCGCACGATATCGGCATTGGCAAACAGCAGATCATCGCGGCTCATACCTGGCTTGCGTGGCAACCCCGCTGTTATCACCACGATATCCGAGCCGGCCGTAGCTGCGTAATCGTTGCTGCCCACAACTTTGACATCCTTGCCGATCACCGGCAGCGCCTCCTGTAAATCCAGAGCCTTGCCCTGCGGCATACCCTCCACGACATCCACTAACACCAGGTCGGCAATTTCTCGTTCGGCTAACCAATGGGCTGTGGTCGAACCTGTCATTCCTGCGCCAATGATTGAAACTTTATTTTTCATACATTTCTCCCGTTTTAGAATAGATTCAAAAAGGGTGTTTTGAGACTTTAACCATCTCAAAACACCCTGGCATCAACCTTGATCGAGGAAGTGATTGGCCTGCATCGCCGCCGCCGCGCCCATGCCGGCTGAGGTAATTACCTGCCGAAAATGGGGATCGGCTGCCTCGCCGGCCGCGAAGACGCCCGCAACGCTGGTGCGCAGCAGGTGATCGACGCGGATGTACCCATGTTCATCTAGTGCAAGTTGCCCCTGAAAGAGCTGGGTATTCGGTGTATGGCCGATGAAGATGAAGATGCCATCTGTCTGATGCTCCCACTTTTCCCCCGTCAGCACATTCTTAAGGCATAAGGCTTTCACCATCTCCTTGCCGATGATTTCTTCCACCACCGTATTCCAGATGAATTTGATTTTGGGATTGTTTTGGGCGCGGTCCACCAGCACCGCCCCTGCCCGGAGCTGGTCACGGCGATGGATAATCGTCACCGAATTGGCGTAGCGGGTGAGGAACAAGCCCTCTTCGACCGCGCTGTCCCCGCCGCCTACCACTACAATATCCTTGTCTTTAAAGAAATAGCCATCACAAGTCGCGCAGTAGGAGACGCCACGGCCAGTCAGTTCCTTCTCGCCGGGTACGTCCAGGTGGCGAGAAGCTGCGCCGGTGGTCACAATCAGGCTATCGGCCTGGTAGGCAGCATTATATGTTTTCACGTGGAACGGCCGCCTGGAAAGATCGACCTCCACCGCCGAATCAAACTCGATTTTTGCGCCAAACTTCTCGGCTTGTTTTTGGAAAAGCTGCACCAGCTCGTTTCCACCGACGCCTTCCGGAAATCCGGGGTAGTTTTCGACCGTATAAGTTAATGCAACCTGTCCACCCAGCTCCATGCCAGTCAGGACGACCGGCGCCAGATCCGCGCGAGCCGCATACAGCGCGGCGGAAAAACCTGCCGGTCCAGAGCCAATTACCAACACTTTCACAGGCATTTCGCCAGACTCGCGCCCTTCATTTACAAAACCAGTTAAGTTGAAATCCATAGGGTTTTTATTTCCAATCCATAGCGTAGTGTATTTTACCGTTAATATTAGATGCAGAGTACAACAAGAGGTTACAACTCATTCACCATATGATAAATCAAATCAGCCGCTGATACCACCGCAATTGGGCGGCGCTTGCCTTCTTCGTTACGCACGACCACCACTCGGTGAATATGCTGGTCGAGTAGCAACCCGGCTACATCCGAAAGGCGTGTTTCAGGCGTCACCGTCACAACATTTGGGTTCATATAAGCCTCCACCGGCTCAACTTCCCACTGATCCGACTTCACCCAGGCGCGCAATAGGTCCGTGCGCGTGACAATGCCGGCAAGGCAACCTTCCAGATCCACCACTACAAGTGCGCTGATATCTTCGCCAAGCATATATTTGGCGGCTTCGCCAAGATTGCAGTGCAGTTGGCAGGTATAAACGCCGATGCGTTTAGCTTCAAGGACGGTTTGGTCTTTGTTCATGAGGCGCCTCCATTTGTTATTTAATTATAGCTGTAAATCCTGCTCTTGACGTTCTCCTGATACTCATGATAAACTTTCCAACAGATCGAAGGATGAATGATCAGATGAACGAACGATTCCCCAACACGCTGGCTCTACGCATCGCTTCAGGCGGCGGTGTTTCATTTGCCTTGTCGGAGTGCGCCTGTTGACCGTTCTTCTATGCGAAACATATTTAGGCCACGGCGCTCTCCCGCCCGTGGCCTTTTTCTTTCCCAGGCGGCGACCTGTGATTGGCCCGGGCGGTCCCCGCAGTCAATCTTTTAATGTCAGGAGGTTCGTATGTCCATCTTAACCGCTGAAAACCTGGGAGTATCTTTTGGAGCCTTCGATTTGTTTGCAGGCATCACCGTCAGCATCGCCAACGACGCGAAAATCGGCCTGATCGGGCCTAACGGCGTGGGAAAAACCACGCTGTTGCTGATCCTGGCCGGGCTCGAAGCCCCCACACGCGGCCAGGTGCGCCTGGCGCGCGGCCGCCGCATTGGCTACCTGCGCCAGGAGGCCATGGAAGCATTCGAAGACCGCAGTAACACCGTGTATGCCGAAATGCTGACCGTCTTCTCAGGAGTACAAGACCAGCAAGCGCAGCTCAACCAGATGGAGGCGCTGATGACAGCCGGCGAGCACACAGGCGACCTGCTCGATCAGTATGGCCGTTTGTTAGAAAGCTTCGAGGCGGCCGGCGGTTATGATTATGAGACCCGCATCCAACAAACCCTTCAGGGTTTGGGCATGGGTAAGGAGACCTGGCAATTGCCGCTTAACCACCTCAGCGGCGGTCAAAAGACGCGCACCCTGCTTGCCCGCTTGCTGCTCGAAAAACCCGACCTGCTGATGCTCGATGAGCCCACCAACCACCTGGATATCGAGGCGGTCGAGTGGCTGGAGCACAGCCTGCGCGACTGGCAAGGCGCGCTCTTGATTGTCAGCCATGACCGTTATTTTCTCGATAACAGCGCCAACACGATTTGGGAGATGTCGCCTGCCGGGATCGAAGTCTATAAGGGCAACTACCAGGCTTACCTGTTGCAGCGCGAGGAGCGCTCGGAATACTACCAGCGCGTTTTCGAGGAAGAAAAAGCCCGATTGATCAATGAGGTGGACTTCATCCAACGCAACTGGGTGCGCGCCAGCACGCATGCCCGCGCCCTGGGGATGCTGCGCAAGGTCAGTCGCGAGATCGCCCTGGTCGAAAATTTCGGCGTCCTGGCGCTGCGCAACGGCATGAAATGGTCAGAAAGCGGTCTAAGCGCCGACCGGCCATTGGACGTTGTCGAAGCCATCCGGCGGGTCAACGCCCTGCAGCCCACGCACACTCACGCTCTCGCCATCCGGCCGCGCCTGGCTGCAACCCACAACAGCGGCAATATGGTCCTGCGCCTGCACCAGGCGGCTATCGGATACCCGGGCAACCTGCTCTTCACCACCGGCGAGGTCGAGCTGCGGCGGGGCGAGTGCGCCGCGCTGATCGGCCCAAACGGCAGCGGTAAAACCACTTTTCTAAAGGTCTTGCTGGGCCAGCTCGATCCGCTCAGCGGGCAAGCCCGCCTGGGCGCGGGCCTGAAAATCGGCTATTTTGCTCAGGCCCACGAAGCCTTGAAAGCCGATCACAACCTTTTGGAAGAGTTGAACCGCCATAAGGAAATGCATCCTGGCGAGGCGCGCAGTTACCTGGCTCAATACCTCTTTCAAGGGGAAGATGTTTTCAAACCGCTCAGCGCCTTGAGCGGCGGCGAGCGCGCCCGGCTGGCGTTGGCCATCCTGGCATTGGATGGAGTCAACTTCCTGGTGCTCGATGAACCAACCAACCACCTCGACATCCCCTCTCAGGAGGCTTTACAAACCGTCCTGGAGAGTTTCTCCGGCACGGTGCTGCTCGTCTCGCATGACCGTTACCTGATCGACCGCCTGGCCAGCCAAATCTGGGAAATCCGCCAGAAAAAGTTGGCCGTCTTTGCAGGCGGCTATCGCGAGTACATCCTGCGCGCCGCGGCCGCCGCAGCGCCGGTCAAAAATGGCGCCAATGGTAAGTCAATTGCACGCCAGACGCTGCTGCCACACAAACGGATGGTGCGCGGCGATAGTTTTGCCGCCCGCAAACATCTGGAAGCTCTGGGTCGCCTGGAAGACCGCATCCGCGAGCAAGAAGCGTTGGTTCAAAAGCTCTCGCGCAAGCTGCAAGCAAATCACCAGCCTCAGGCCTACGATAAAATCAACGAGCTGAGCTGGCAGTTTGCCCAGGCTCAGGTGGAATTAGATCGTTTGATGGGCGAATGGGAAAAAATGGCGGTCGCTTAACCTGTCAACTAGATCAGAATCGAAGGCGGGAAGGGTCACGAACGGACTCTTCCCGCCTAAGGTTTAATTATCTGCCTTATCTAAGGTATTCTAACGCTTGACGCCAGGCAAATATTGCCAGGGTAAGCCCATAGAGCTATCAGGCGACAAAGCATAAGGATTTGGAGCGCCCCCACCAGCGGCGTCCACGAACACAATCGTCGGATTAGGCATTCCCACGCTGCCACTGTACGCGACGCTGCCCAGGTACTTCGTACCGGCAGACAGGCCAGTGAAGCTAAGCGTGATGCTATCTGTTGCGCCGAGGGTTGCAGTCGCTGGAGCAGTGACTGTCATATTTCCGGCGGACGTGTTGGGAACAGCCCAGGCGAACAGGGTAAAGGTAGTTGGGTTCCCAGTGGCGTAACCATCTACATAGACCGTGTAAGTAGCGGCTGTTGGGTTCAGGAGATTAACTTCTTCCTCTGATGTGCCGCCGCCGCTCGCACCGACCTGCGTGCTGCCCCGGTAGACGCGCATGTCAAGGTCACTAGCGGGTTCAGTATTGGCATCAAACAGGGAGAAGCGAGCATAGGTCGTATTGGCTGGGACAACGACCTCGAAACTGACGGACTCGTCAGTGTTGACCGAGCCATCGAAGGTTACCGCTGGAACCAGGCCGAGCGGTTCTGCGGCAAAGGTACCATCATAACCGAAGGTGACATCGTACGTGATATCTTCGCCATTACCGGACACCTGCGCTGGGGCTGCCAGGGCAACCGGGCGCAGCGCGACCGGGCTCGTTACCACATGACCCAGGCTGCCGGTCCAAACCAACTGACCAAAGACGTAGCTGTTTAACGCTGCGTCGACACGAGTGAACTTCACCGTAAAGCTCTTCGTCTCCTGCGGCTGGACGGTAAAGGTTTCGGGGCTCACTTCGACTGTGACGCCTGCCAGACCATTGACAGATGCAGTATAGGTTTCGGCTGCATTGCCCACGTTCGTCACCCGTCGGGTAACGGTTTGCGAACCGGCGAGCTTGCCGATGCCAATCGAAGCCAGGTTGAGGTCGCTGGCATTCATGGTGACCAACGGGCAGCGCGGATGGGCCATAACACCCAGGCCGCACAGGAAGCCAGTCCAGTCACGCCAGCTCGAGTCATACACCAGTCCGGGATCGGTAGCCGAGTTCGGCACAACCTGCCCGGCGCCATAACCGAAGAAGTTACCCGGAATGGCCGTGCCATTGTTGCGTGTCTGGCTGGCAGTGGTCATCATAGCAGACTTGATCGCCATGGGGCTCCAGGTCGGGTGCGCCTGCTTGAGCAGGGCTGCGATACCGGCGATGTGCGGGCTGGACATCGAGGTGCCGCTATAGAAGTTATAGTTTAGACCGCCCGAGGAAGCCGGAGATACTGCCGCTAAAATATCCACACCAGGGGCCATAATATCCGGCTTGAGCAGATTGCCGCTGCCCGCCAGTGCTGGGCCGCGCGACGAGAACGCTGCGACGTCTGGAGCCAGGTAACCCATCACGATGACGCCTGGGCTTAGCTGTGCGGTCGGCGAGGCTGTACCGTTGATGTAAGCTTTGATGGCCGCGCCGGCGATGTGATCGACGTGCACGGTCGGTATAGAGTGCAGGTCGGCATTGATGGAGTTGGCGCTGGTATTGGTCAGGATCATACCCAAGCCGCCAGCTTCCTGAACTGCCAGGCTCTTATCCACGCGGGCGCTCGTGCCGCGGTCACAAACCACGATCTTTCCGGCCACAAGCGCCGGATCCAGCACGGGTTCTCCCCAGTAGGCAGACGAGAAGCACAGGCGGACTGCCGTGGGATCTGCGCCCGGTAGCGCAGCCGCAGTGGAGAGGATCACTGGCAGCACGTCCGTGCCTGCACCGAGCGAAGCGCCGGTATAGGTTGAGCCGTCGCCTAAGGTAACCGTTCCCTGGTAGAAACGGTCATGCGTACCAGCCGCCACGGTCGTCAACCAGGGGCTGTTGTGCGCTACGGTGCTGGCGGTCGGGCCAGAGTTGCCGGCCGAGGCTGCCACAAAAACGCCGGCGCGTGCCGCCTTGCCAAAGGCGATCTCCACCGGATCGGCGAAGTTGGTCAGGCTGCCGCTGATCGAGTAGTTGATCACGTCCACGCCGTCTGCGACGGCCTGGTCGATCGCAGCCACCAGGTCAGAGGTCGAACCGCCGGCGGTTGAGGCGTCTTCGGTGGACCAGAGCGCCTTATACACGGCAAGGCGCGCGCGTGGCGCCATACCGCTGATTTTGCCCAGGCTGGTGCCATCTGGCATCAAGGCATCTACGCCATAATTGCCGGCAGAGGTGCTGGCAGTGTGTGAACCATGCCCGTTGTAGTCGCGCGGGCTGTTGAACTCCCACGGTCGTAGTGCATCGATGCCAGCATTGCCGCCCCAAGATTCATTGTAATAGCGGGCGCCAATAATCTTGCCGTTGCATGCATCAGCCGCCACCCAATCCTCGCCATCGGCGCAAGTGCCATACCAGCGCATATACGGACGGTCGACGAGCCAGGGCTCAAAGGCAAAGCTTTGGTTCTCAGGCCAGATGCCTGAATCGATGATACCAACAATGACGCTTGCGCCAGCCATCTGGGTGCCGCCCAACTGCTCCCACAACCCGCCGGGAGCGTCCAGGCCGAGGAAAGTCGGCGTGGTGACGGTGTCAGCCATATGGATTTCATCGGGCGTCACAGAAACAACCCCCGACTGCAGTTTCATTTCTGCGGCCTGATCGTTCGTCAGGCGGGCTGCAAAGCCATTGAAGGTAAATACATAATCGTAAAACTTTTCCCCACCCACCGCATTGATTGTCGCGGTGTGTGTACCCCTCAGAAAAGTCGCATACTTCACCACGTCTGCGTTGTTGGGATTGATTTTAGCGCCATTCGCTGCAGTAGATCGATAGCCTAATAACCCACCAGTATAAGAAATCACCGGTTCGTTCACCATCTGAACGATATAGTTTCCGGGTATGGCAGATTTGGCCGGGATTGGGGCGTCGGGCTCAGGCGCCTGAGCGAAGGCGGGCGTGACCATGACCAGGATGATAATCAGGGAGGTCAGAACCCATAATCGATGCTTCATAGTGTTCTCCTTTTCTATGTGTTTGGAATGATCGGCCGATTTTGGACGGGTCAATGGCAGCATATCTTGTCGAACACCACCTCCTTTCATTGATTCTTACTATTCAACGCATAAAATACCTCATTCACAATCACCAGACATGCTGGTGGGAATGGGTCACGGGAAGTAATCGATGGATCATGAATGATAAATCAAGTTTCTATAATAAATTAATATGAATTGGTCACGCTGATTATAGCTTAATTCAAAACCTTCGCCGTAAAAACGCCCCTGCTGAACCTTAAAATTTTAAGCCATGACCGTATCTTCCTGGCTTAAACAGCCTTTATCGCGCCTTCAATCATTTGGCCAAAAGTCAACCTCTTCGTGGCAGTGATCACAGGATAGGTTTTTTCTCCGCTGTACGGGTAATAACAAGGTAACCCAAAAGGCGCTGGATCCTTAAACCGGATGCTTCTCTCAGGCCTGTAGCCCGCGAACGCCAGCTCATAACCGAACGGTTTCAAGAGTAAATCCGGGCGCGTCGGGACAGAATCGTAAGGAAAACCCAAAAATGAAATCGGGTGGCCGATCTTCGTTTCGATCAGGCGCTTGCTCGTTTTTGCGTCCCATTGACGCTGCGCCAGGGTGAGCTTCTTATAATCCGGATGGTAAACGCCGTGTGAGCCAACCTCTACCCGACCGCTGGCTTCCCATTCCTTAAGCTGTTCCCAACAAATGTAATTATCCTTACACTCATCTTTGATCATATTGGTCAGCACGAAAAAGATGGCGTGAAAAGAAAATTTCTCCAGCGCCGGTACGATCACCTCGCGAAAATTTTGGTGAACAGGCTGGCCGAGGTCAAAACGTAGGACGAACGATTTTTTCGCAGGCCGGGCATCACCATGGGCGAATTGGATCAGTTCTGGGCCGGTCAGTGAATGGTAGCCGTTCTCGCTCAGCCACTGCAACTGCGCAAGAAACCACTCGGTTTTCATCTGGATTGTCGCCCCCATTTTATATTCGCTGTGATGGTATTCCAGCGCCGGTATACGGTTGGCCAGGGATGGATCGATCGCCTCAGATTGAGACGTTGAGCTTGCAGGGTTGTCGTCCATTTTATCCTCCTGAAGCGCCCGAATCATACAGCGCCAGGAATCATTATATCCGTACCCTGGCGCCTGTCAATCATCGATCCATCCAGGATATAATTCAACCGGGATGTATTGGGGTGGCCAATCCTCTAGCTCCCCCCAGGCGAGAATGCGAGGCAGGTTGAAATCTACCTGGCGGCCCCAGGCGTAGGCTGGACTCGTCCAGGCCGTGTCGCCGGCAGATCGCCCGCATCGCAGGCAGCCAGGCCTGTTCATGGCGATAAATCCGACGATACGCTTCCAGAGAGTCTACAACAGGCAACATAATAAAAAAGAGCGTCGCCGATATGAGCACTGGCGACGCTCTTTATTCTACCAAGGAATTAATAACGTTTTCCGCCGCGGTCCCCGCCGCTGCGGTTGCCGCCGCGCCGGTCGTCCCCCCGCCCACCGCTGCGCCGGTCGCCGCCAGGCGGCCGATTTCCACCGCTGCGCGGACGATCTCGTTCGGCTGCTTCTTCCGCCGTCCATCCTTCCAGGACGGCCTGGCGCGACAGGCGGATCTTACCGGCCGGGTCGATGTCCGTGACCATCACGGTGATCTCATCGCCCACCCGTACCACATCTTCTACCTTCTCAACCCGTTGAGAGTCCAACTGGGAGATATGCACCATCCCATCGATATTGGGCAAGATTTCAACGAAAGCGCCAAAATCAGTCACCCGCACGACTTTACCGGTGTAAATCCGTCCCAGGATCGCTGTTTCAGTCAAGCCTTCGATCTTTTCTTTCGCGCGTCGCGCGCTTTCAGCGTCCGAAGAGGCGATAAACACGGTCCCGTCTTCATCGATATCGATCTTGGCGCCGGTTTCTTCCTGGATGCTGCGGATCATCTTGCCACCCGGCCCAATTACTGCGCCGATCTTATCCACCGGGATCTGGACGACTGTGATACGCGGTACGTGCGGTTTTAACTCCGGCCGCGGGACCGGAATGATAGCCATCATTTTATCCAAGATCGACAGGCGCGCCAGGCGCGCTTGCTCAAGCGCCGTCGCCATAATCTCGGGCGTGATGCCCTTAATCTTAATATCCATCTGCAAGGCAGTGATGCCCTTGGTTGTGCCCGCCACTTTGAAATCCATATCACCCAAGTGGTCTTCAGCGCCCAAGATATCCGTCAGGATTGCGAATCGTTCGCCTTCCTTGATCAAACCCATCGCCACACCTGCCACCGGGGCTTTGATCGGCACACCCGTATCCATTAATGCCAGGGTCGAGCCGCATACGGATGCCATCGAAGACGAGCCATTCGAGGACAGCACCTCAGATACCAAACGCATGGTGTAGGGGAACTCGCTTTCCGGCGGAATCACTGCCAGGAGCGCCCGTTCTGCCAGCGCGCCATGCCCGATCTCCCGCCGCGATGAACCACGTAGCGCTTTGGCCTCGCCGGTCGAGAACGGCGGGAAGTTATAATGGTGCATGTAGCGCTTGCCATCGTTTGGAGTTAAGGTATCCAGCTCTTGGGCTTCACGCGGCGTGCCGAGGGTAGCCAGGGTCAGCACTTGTGTCTCTCCGCGTGTGAACAAGCCAGATCCGTGAGCGCGGGGGCTGATATTGACATCGCACCAAATCGAACGGATGTCCTTCAAGCCGCGGCCATCCGGGCGCAATCCTTGCTCTAAAATCCGAGCCCTTACGACTGAGCGCATTGCATCTTCAAACGCAGCTTTGGCATCCACCAATGCGCTCTCATCCTCGCCCGCGAAACCGGCCAGCACCTCATCCTCAAGCGCATCCACGGCCTCATTCCGTTCCGATTTATCATAGGGCTGGGCCAGGATTGTGTTCAACCCGGATTGGGCTTTTTCGTAGATGGAGGTCGCCAGCGACTCGTCCACCACAAAAGGTGTATAGCTACGCTTAACTTTGCCGATCTCGGCTGCCATTTGTTCCTGCAAATCGATAATTGGCTGGTAAGCCTGGCGCCCGAACTCGAGCGCTTTGAGCATCATTTCTTCCGAAACTTCAAACGCGCCGCTTTCTACCATCAAGATGGCATCGCGTGTGCCGGCCATACGCAAATCGAGTTTGGAAACCTGGATCTGTTCGAAAGTAGGGTTGAGAACCAATTGGCCATCCACCAGGCCGATACGAACTGCACCGACCGGGCCGCCAAATGGGATATCCGAGATCATCAACGCCGCCGAAGCTGCGTTGACAGCCAGGATGTCGATCGGGTTGACGCCATCGCTAGAAAAGGCGTAGAGGATAATCTGCACGTCGTTGCGCAGATCTTTGGGAAAAAGCGGGCGCAGCGGACGGTCCGTCAAACGGGCGGTCAAGATCGCGTCTTCGGATGGCCGGCCTTCACGACGGAAAAAAGAGCCCGGTATCTTACCGCCGGCGTACATCCGCTCTTCATAATCCACAGTCAATGGGAAAAAATCGATCCCAGGGCGGACATCCGAACTCATCGTCGCCGCCGCAAAAACCATGGTGTCATCCACTCTCAGTGTGACCGCGCCGCCGGCCTGTCCGGCCAAACGACCCGTCTCAAATGTAAATGTACGACCGCCAACGGTCGCACTAAATTGTTTACCTTCTGGTTGCATTGTTACTCCTATCAAATATATGCCGCCAGGTTAGGGACTGACAGCCGCCAGAGACGTTTTACTGAAACGTCTCCAACGCCCGTCAATTCCCAACCGGCGGATGACTCATTCCACTAGGCTCCTGAACCTGAAACGGTAGGAGCTAGGTCAAAAAAGAGTAGATGGGAGACCTGCACCGCCATCTACTCCATCTCTACTTAGATTATTTACGGCGGATACCCAACCGGTCAGTCAAAGCCACGTAGCGCGGAAAATCTTTGCGCCGTACATACGCCAGCAAGCGCCGGCGTTGACCTACCAGTTTTAACAGCCCCCGTCGTGAGCTTTCATCGTGCTGATTAATTCGCAGGTGATCGGTTAATTGAGTGATCCGGTTTGAGATGATTGCAATTTGCACCTCTGGGGAACCGGTGTCGCCCTCATGCCGGGCAAACTCCTCGATCAGTTTTGTTTTTGACTCCTTATCCATTGCCATGACATCTGCACTCCTTTTCAAATATTTTTAGCAGGTCTCCGTTCCGGAAGTCAGCGCCCAGCGAATCTTTTCGCCGACGCCGCCGCCAGACGGTCTAGTCAAACCGGATGGATTATACCAAAAAATTGAGGGTTTCCCAATTAAATAATTGCAGAGAAAAGCAGCCGGACTGCAAGGTTCGCTACTTAAGCGCTTGCGGTCCTAATTCCGCCAGCAAGCTGCGCAGGCTTTCTTGTTGGTCTGGAGGAAACTCATTCCGCACCTGTCGAATCAAAAAGGGGGTATCGGGACTGTTGGTCTGTGTGGCAGCCTGGCGCAAGAAGTATACCGTCTCATTCGGCGAGCGATGCGCTAACGCCGCCAGGATATCCAGCAGGTCTGGGCGCAATTGGGCGGGTGAAGAGCGGGTAAGTGGCTGGATCAACTGGTAGAAGACAGGCAGGTTTTCGAACCTCGGATCAGATACCAGGGGTAGAAGTAAGCGTAATCCCAACTGCTGATAAAACACATCATTGCGTTTCAGCCATTGATCCGCCAGGCTGGTTAATGCGAGCGGATTGCAGCGACTGATGCAGCTCATTCCCTGGGTAAACAAGGCATCTAACAAACGTGTCTCGACATCTGGCTTGATCCAAGATTTTAAACGCCCCAAGATTGGCTCGACAGGGTCACAAGGGATTTGTCCGAGCAGGTGTGCGGCCAATAAGCGGAATTCCAAGTAGGGGCGCTCCCATAGCGCATCACACAGCGCCAATCCGGAGACAGGATCCCCTTGGGCCAGCGGGATTAATTCTCGCAAGATATAACGGAGTACCGGCGGCCGCACATGATATGCAGCCAACAGCGGCGGTGGTTCGCCGACCTGTCCAGGCCGGAGGATATGCTCGGCATATGCTTCCAACAGGTGATGCAAGCTGCGCACGTAAGTGGACGGGTCATCAAAATGCTCCGCTAAGATGGCGGCTTGCAGCTTTAAACGCGCAGGATGGATGGCAGGCATAGCATTTAATATGCCCGCGCGAAAATGACCTTCTGTTCAGCCGTCTCGCCGCATACGGCGCAAATTCCTCTTCCAGCGGATTGTTCGAGTGGAATACAGCGGGTCGTGGCTTTGGTCTGTTCCTTCACCTTCGCTTCGCACACTGGGCTACCGCACCACCAGGCATAAGCCCATCCATCCTGCACTACCCTGGTCAGCTCGTCATAACTGCTCACATCATGCGTATTTGCAGTGCGAAAATCAGTGGCGCGTGCCAACAAGGCAGATTGGATATTTTGGAGCATCTCGCCTACCTGAGTGGCAATATTGGTTTGCGGAACAAAGCTCTTGCCGTCTCGTCCGGGCCGGTCGCGCCGCGCCAAAGCCAGGGAGCCTTTTTCGACATCTTTAGGTCCGATTTCGATACGCAGTGGTACGCCGCGCAACTCCCAGTCGTTGAACTTAAAGCCCGGCGTGAGCTCGGTCCGGTCATCGATTTTCACCCGGTAAGGCTTTAACTCCTGACTAACGCGTTCGACCACTTCCATCACGCGTGTCTTCTCATCATCGTTCTTATAAATCGGCACGATCACAGCCTGGATTGGGGCCAGGCGCGGCGGAAGAATCAGGCCCTGATCATCGCCGTGAGTCATGATGATCGCACCTACAAAACGCGTCGAGAGCCCCCACGAGGTAGTCCACGCGTATTGCTGCTCGTTATTCCAATCTAAGAACTGGATGTCAAAGGCCTTGGCAAAATTCTGACCCAGAAAATGTGAAGTGCCGGCTTGCAAGGCGCGCCGGTCTCCCATCATCGCCTCGATCGTATATGAGCGCACTGCGCCGGCAAATTTTTCTTTCTCGCTTTTCAAGCCAGGTATGACCGGCACGGCTGCTTCGTTGATGGCGAAATCCGCGTAGGTTTGGAGCATACGCTTGGTTTCTTCTTCCGCTTCTTTCGGGGTGGAGTGAGCAGTGTGACCTTCTTGCCAATAAAATTCAAGTGTACGCAGGAACAGGCGGGTACGCATCTCCCAACGCACGACATTGCCCCATTGGTTGATCAGCACCGGCAGATCTCGGTAGGATTTGATCCATTTTGAATACATGTAACCGATGATCGTCTCAGAGGTCGGGCGAACAATCAATGGTTCTTCCAAAACTTCGCCGCCGCCAATCGTCACCACTGCCAGCTCGGGTGAAAAACCTTCGACGTGTTCTTTCTCTTTTTCCAGGAAGGATTTCGGGATGAACAGGGGGAAAGCTGCGTTGACATGGCCGCTTTCCTTAAATCTCCTGTCCAGAGCTTGTTGGATATTCTCCCACAAAGCCCACCCATAGGGACGGACAACCATGCAGCCGCGCACCGGCGCATAATCGGCCAACTCCGCCTTCAAAACAAGCTGGTTATACCATTCGGAATAATTTTCATTACGGGAAGGAAGTTTATCTTCAGCCATGATTGCTCTCAAAAAAAGATTTTAAAATGAACCGTCACGATTGCGCCTATTTTTCAAAAACTCGACCGCGTTTTCAATATCCGGGGCAAAATACAACAAAGCGCGCTGTTTTTCCGGAATATAGCGCGTGAAAGACTGCATGAAGGTACGCATGGTCTCCTGCCATCCCGGGCCAATCAGGATTAACGGGCGCGCGGAGATCGCCTGGATATACAAAAGGTTCCACATTAAAGAAATTTCGGCCAGGGTGCCCGAGCCGCCGGGTAAAGCAATGGCTGCCTGGCTGGCATCAATCATCATAAATATTCGCTCGTGCAGCGTGGCGCAGCGCCGTTCTTCTTTGACCCACGCATTCGGACCCGTCGGGCGAAAAGCTTCAATTTCATCGCATGTCACACCGATGACATGCCCACCTGCTTCGGCCGCGCCGCGCGAAGCCGCTTCCATGGTCCCGATATACCCCCCCGTCGCAATGGTAAAACCAGCCATCGCCAGCATCTCACCCAAACGACGCGCCTCTTCATAGGCCGGCTCGCCCGGGCGTGGTTCTGATCCACCAAAGATCGTAACAGTATTCAAAGTAAATTATCTCCTACCATTTTCGCACGTAGTTACGCTCGAGCTTGGCGAGGATCGCCTTTTCCAAATCAATCCCAGACACGCTGGCAATCTGCAGCAGATACAATCCCACATCCGCCAACTCGCCGGCCAGCGCCTGGGTGTCGACCGTCTGGTCGTCCCATTGAAAATGTTCCAGGACCTCGTTGGCTTCCAGGCTTAATGAGATTGCCAGGTTGCGCGGAGTCTGTGGGCGTGGGCTGTTGGGTTCATACCAGCCCTGTGCGCGCACAAAACGATGCATCGCTTCGGTGAGTTCTTGAATATCCATTATTTCGTGATTGGCAATCGATAACTCGTGAATTCATCCGGCGCGCGACGCTTCGTTTGCTGCAACGATTGCTTCAAGCGCAGCCCTCGCTGAGATCCGCTGTTCTGGCTGCCAGCCAGGTTCGCTAACCATGCTCTGCAAGTGCGACGCCACAGCCTGCTGCTCAGCCAGGCTAAGCGCCGCATATGCTTTCTGAACTTGCTCGGGATGGCGAGAGAGTAAATTATCCCAAAGAAGCTCCAGTGGGTCGGACATGCGCCTATTATCACACAAAACCCACTTTCTGAAAATGTAGTGTACAATAAATACAGCCTCCAAACCATGCGGCAGCGGACGCAACTCCCATGCAGATCACTTTGACCCACGAACAGGCCGATTTCGACGCGCTAGCGTCCCTGTTAGGCGCGTCCTTGCTCGACGAAAGCGTTATTCCGGTACTCCCCCGCCGTCTGAACCGCAATGTACAGGCCTTTCTGACGCTGTATGGTATGGATTTTCCCTTCGTTGATCCAAGGGACCTGCCCAACGAAAATATCGAGGCGGTCACCCTGGTCGATACACAGTCCATGGTCAGTATAAAAGGGGTAGGTCCAAACACACGCGTTGCCATCATCGATCATCATCCGCCACGGGAGAACCTACCAGCCCACTGGTCGATCCACAGGGAAGAGACCGGCGCAACGACTACTTTGCTCGTAGAAGCCTTGCGCGAGCGAGATGTGCTGCTCACGCCTGTACAGGCAACGATGCTCTTGTTAGGAATATATGAAGATACTGGCTCATTGACTTACTCGCGCACGACTGCGCGTGACCTGCGCGCGGCGGCCTTTTTACTCGAGCAAGGCGCCAACCTGCGGATCGCGTCCGATTTTCTGAACCACCCACTCTCATTTACCCAACAGGCAATTTACGATCGGTTGCGCGCGAATGCCGAATACCTCAAGGTGAACGGGCATACGGTTGTCGTTACCTCATGCGAGGCGTTAGATACCGAAGAAGAGCTCTCAACCATCGCACATAAACTACGCGATCTGCTTGATCCAGATGCGCTTTTCGTGCTGGTCACCACTCGCGCTGGGGTGCAAATCATAGCCCGTTCTACCAGCGACAACATCGATGTCTCTGAATTCGTGGCATACTTTGGCGGCGGCGGTCATGAACGCGCCGCGGCCGGCCTGGTGCGCGGGAAAGATCTGCAAAGCGTTCACGACACATTGGTCGAATTGTTGCCGCGCTACGTTCGCCCGGCGATCACTGTCGCGCAGATCATGTCACGCGCTCCACAAGTCTTGGCGCCTTCTACACCTGTGGAGGAGGTTGCTCACAAAATGAGACGATTCGGCTACGAAGGCTACCCGGTGGTACAGGATGGCAAGGTAGTGGGTCTGCTCAACCGGCGCGCAGTTGACCGGGCGATTTCCCATAAGATGCACATGACAGCTAGCAGCCTTATGGAAGCCGGAACTTATACCGTGTCTCCAGATGATTCAATTGAACACGTGCAACGTCTCATGGCTGAGAGCGGCTGGGGACAGATTCCGGTGGTTCAACCCGAACTTAACGAGATCATTGCCATTGTCACGCGCACGGATTTGTTAAAAACCCTGGCGCCCGCCTCCAAGTTAGGGGGCCAGCGGAACCTTGCAGCGCGCTTGGAAGCGGCCTTGCCAGCGGAATGGCTGGCCTTGCTTCGCGCCATCGCTGACATCGCCCGGGAACAGCATGCGGCTCTATACATCGTGGGGGGGTTCGTGCGAGATCTTTACCTGAACCAACCCAGCCAGGATTTTGATCTGGTGGTCGAGGGTGATGCGATAAAATTGGCGCGCTCCCTATCAGACCATTACGGTGGGCGTGTGGCCAGCCACGCCAGGTTTGGAACCGCCAAGTGGCAATTGGAAGGTTCTACATTTGAAACCCGTACGCCTGCCGGCGAACAAAAAGACGCTTTCCCAAAATCTCTGGATCTGATCAGCGCCCGCACAGAATTTTATACCCATCCCTCAGCCCTGCCGACTGTCGAGCGCGGCAGTATTAAGCTCGATCTACATCGACGGGATTTTACAATCAACACGCTAGCCTTGCGATTGGATGGTTATCATTATGGCGAGCTGCATGACTACTGGGGTGGGGTAAACGACCTGCGCCAGGGATTGGTGCGGGTATTACATTCCTTGTCTTTTATTGACGACCCGACACGTATGCTGCGAGCCGTGCGTTTTGAGCAGCGCTTCGCTTTTCACATTGAAGAACGCAGTTTGCAGCTCATGCAGGAGGCGATTCCCTTACTGGAGCGCGTCTCTGGAGACCGAATCAGGCACGAGCTCAACCATGTCCTGGTTGAACCTCACTCTGTTGAAATTCTCGGCCGGCTCGGGCAGCTTAAATTACTGGCGGCCATCCACCCATCCCTAATATGGGACGCCTGGTTAGCAGACAAGTTCGCCGAGCTGCCGGTCCAATCGCCAGATCCAGATTGGGGATTAGAAAACCAGGCCTCCGCGGTTGAGTTTCGATCTAGCCTGGCTTATATCATCTGGCTGATCCGACTCACCCCGCAGCAAGCCCACCAGGCCAGTGAGCGATTGAAGATCCCGGTCGATCTGCGGGATAGCATCCAGGCGGCCATCGGTTTATGGAATGATATGCCCCGATTTATTGGCCGTTCAGCCAGCCAGATTGTAGCCCGGCTGGACGAAATTCCTGGCATGGCGCTCTATGCCGTGTACCTGGCAACATCAGAGCCAGGCCTTCAAGAGATCCTGTTGAATTATGTCCACCATTGGAAGAAAATAAAACCTGCGATCGACGGCAACGATTTACGCGAAATTGGCTTACCGCCCGGACCTGTTTACCGGACGATATTATCAAGGCTGCGCGACGCCTGGCTGGACGGATCCATCACAACTGCTGAGCAAGAAAAGGCACATTTAGACAAACTATTGATCGATTTATTCCCATGAGCTTGCCTCAAGTTGTAGTCATTCGCACCATAACCCAAAACGACCTGCTCTCGCTGGAATGGGAGGGTGAATACAGGCATTTCAGGCGCCTGTACACCGAAATCTATCAAAGCGCGAGCAGAGGCAAAGCGGTCATGTGGGTAGCCGAGCTGCCAGGGAAAGGGATCATCGGTCAGCTTTTTGTGCAATTGATCAGCGCGCGCCATGAGTTGGCGGATGGTAAGGAACGCGCTTATATTTATGGATTCCGTATCAAACCAGATTACCGTCGCCAGGGCCTGGGGAGACGGATGATGGAAATCGCTGAGGACGATCTCTGCCAACGCTGCTTTCAAAAGGTAACTCTCAACGTTGCTCGAGACAATCCCCTGGCCAGGCGTTTATATGAAGGATTGGGTTACCATGTCGTTGGTATGGATCCAGGGAAGTGGCATTACCTGGATCATTTTGGAAATCGTTGTGAAGTTAACGAACCAGCCTGGCGGATGGAGAAAAAACTCGCGTCGATTTCCTGATCTGTTAAAATTTGGTTAGATTTTTTACGCGGGGAATGAATGGCTTGCATCTACATTTATTTTATGTTAAAATACCGCAGGTTAGCGAGGCATTATTGATATGGACATTGGCGAAAAGTGGGCAACCCCCACTTTTCTGCGTCTAAGTCAACTGTCACGCGAAGTGGAAATCTATTTGGAACTGCTCCAGTTGGAGATTGAGTAAGCATGAAGAACGAGTTCGTCCTGGCTTTCAACGAAGTATTAGAAGAGAAGCAATTGCCGAAGGAGATCGTACTGGAAGCGCTCCAGGCGGCGATGGTTTCGGCCTACCGGCGCGCAGTAAACGCATCCAATGCACAGCACGTTGACGCCACCATCGATCCTGATTCCGGCAGAGTATTGATTTACGCCGAGAAAGAAATTGTAGAGGCGGTGGAAGACACGCGCACAGAGGTCTCGTTAAAAGACGCCCGCAAGGTCGATCCAGAAGCCAAACTCGGCGGTATGGTCATTGTTGAAACCACACCCAAGAATTTTGGGCGCGTTGCCGCTCAAACCGCTCGCCAGGTGATCCAACAACGCATTCGCGAAGCTGAACGCGATGCGCAATTCACGCATTACACCAAGCAATTGGGTGAGATCG
>JAYRNN010000224.1:0-29169 GCA_041912175.1 Anaerolineales bacterium
AGGGCCTGTGAGACTTCCTCGGCAGTATGCTGGCGCAGGTACAGAACCAGATCTGGATAATCGTGGATGCCGAGCTCATAAAACGCCTCGGCGGTCCTCATGGCAATCCCATTAATTTTAACCAAGCGGTTTATGCTCAATTCTCGCTCGGCTGCAGAGGATGTTGGTTCCTGATCTCTTCCCATCATGATTTCTCCTGATTTGATCCAAGGCCATTTTGGGCGGCCTGGTGAATGTGGATAACTGCGCCATCCACATTCACCAGAAAATCTTTTACGGCATGCTGCAGCAAGCTAGAAAACTAGATCGACATTGAGCGCGTCCAAGACCGGCTGGATCGACATTGCCAGTGCCGTTTCTGGCTCATTCATGCCAGCGAAATGCAAACCGACAGCACACCTGGTAGATTCTTCGCACCACAGCGAACCCGAGTCGCCTCCGGCGCTGACCTCAGAACCCGGTATACGAGGTTCAATCCTCAGGACATGATTGAGTAAGCGTTGCACACCGCTGTACTCCATCTTGAATGGCCCGGGCACCAGCGTGGAGACCACTCCATTCGTGACCCCGGTTTTCCTGCCTGACTTAACCACCTGCATGCCGGGATCTGGTTGAGCCATTCCCTTTAATGGCCATCTTTCGAACTGCTCATTGATCAAGGCGCGGCTGCCTGTTAGCTCGGCCACAGCAGCGTCGTATCCGAATGCGAGGGCGTGCCTGGACAGCCTGGCGACAATATCGGCATCCCTGCCGCCATCCAGCCGGCCAGGCTGGATAATCGGCAGCCCGGGCGGCGCATAGGCGCTTCCTACCAGTACATGCCAGTTGCTGAGCAGCATCTCCTTTCCAGTTTCACGATCCTTCACCAGGCAGCCCAGTGTGGCATAGGTGTTTCGATAGGCATCGGAAATGCTTATCCCACCTTTCATAGGATCCATGCGGCGAGCTCGCTTGCCAGGCGCGACCCACCAGCCAGGGAATTGATTAAGCCTGAAATTGCCTTCCGGTATATCCACCTGAAAGTCAGCAATTTTTTTAGGAATAGGGCCGCGAGTTATCCCTTGATCGACCGCAGCTTCTAAAGCCGGCCCGGTAGGGTACTTTTGCTTCACATGGATTCGTATCGCCAGCTTATCCGGGCGCAGAATTTCATCTGTCGTTGGCCAGCCGAAGTCGATAAATGTAACATTTGGATCATAGATCCAGCGTCGCGCGGCTTCCCGAATGCCCAATCGAATCCGCGCCAGGGTTTGTTTATCGAAGTCCATTTCATTTACCTCCTGCTTGCTAGCGTAAATCACTGGTCCAGCCGCCGGCCGTCAGTAAACGTGTACGTGCTGCCGCAGCCGGACCAGTGATATGCAGGTCTATCTACTCACAAGCAGCGCACTTTTGCTTGTAATCAGAAACCATAAACCGGATCGGGTGGTCGAAGGTTAATGGAGGCGCACCAAAAAGCAGGTCATAATCCAGATTCCGAACCCAGCGTACGAATCCGGAGTACTGCGGGACGCCGATTGGGTAGTTGGAGCAGTTGCAAATGCGGGCGCAGATATTCGTTTCGTAGAGGCAGGCCGGAGCCGTGGGCTTAAAGGTCCAATAATAGGTGTACCAGCATTGACCGATCATTGTCGGGATGCATACGGATTCGCTCAACCCGGCGGCCGGCGTCATGGTCTGCATATTGGACGTAAAGATATTCAGCTCGATCTTAGCGCCAAATCCCGTGATAATGTCGCACGCATTCTGGCCCGGGAAGGGGCTCGGGACGAATGGATTAAGGTAGGCCACGATCAAGACGGTGGCCGTCTCGCCAAGCTCGATCACCCGGCTTGGGAAGACGCTGAAATCCTGATAGGGTCCGATGGCATACAGGTCCCAAAAGTTCTGCGGTCCAGCCAGCTCTTCCACCGGAGTCGCCTTGTGCTGATCTACCAGCGCTTTCAGCTTATCATCCAGGATGGCTTTCATTTCCTCAAACTTAGCTTCTGACATGGTTTGTTTCTCCTTTCAATTCAAATCAACAGGCGAGGGTTAATCTTCCGACGTACTGAGCGCTCAATCCTGGATATACTTTACAAAATAACGATCAATTCAAGATCATTTATCTCTAAATTGAGACATTCAATTGAATTGAGAGGAGCGAGTCATAGTTCGAGCGGCGCTTTATCTGCCCTGGAACACGATCTGTTCGTAAAGCGCCGCTGTTTCTTCAGCAGGTGAGATGCCCAGCTCTTCCCTTAAAACACGCAGGCAGGCCTGATATTGGCGGACTGCCAGATGCCTTAAGCCTTGGGCAAAGTAGCACTGCATGAGCAGTCGATGCGCCGCCTCGTGCGTCCTATCTTTTGTCAGAACCTTCTGGCAAACAGGCACAACGGCGGCATATTGGTGCGCTGAAAGATATAACCTGCTCAAGCGTTCTGCGACATCCAGGTAGGTGTTGAGCAGTTGCTCCCGCTGCAAGCTGGGCCAATCTTCATATATATCTTCCTCGAGGAAATCACCTTGATAGAGCTGTTCGGCCATTGCATCCTGCTGGATCGCTTCCTCGAGATGCTCTGCCTTTTCGAGACGGCGGCCATTCCGGGCGCACTTTTCGAATTCTTGATAATCAAGCCAGATATCCATCCTGGGATTTAAGAAATAAGCATCGTTTTCAAACCAAATATGATGGAATTCTGGCTGATCTCCGCGCATCGTCTGCCTTAAGGAGTAAATGGCTTGGTGCAGATTTCGACGCCCGACCCTGGGATCGGCGTCTGGCCAGAAGACATCGATGAGGATGTCTTTGGCGACCGGTTTCTCGGGTTGGGCCATGAAATACTTGAGGATGTCCCTGGCTTTGAAGCTGCTCCATTCAACGATCTCTTTATTCTCTTGAAAAACGCGAAAAGACCCCAGGCAGTAGGTGATCAACGAAGGGGGGGGTTGTTTGGATTTCCGATCGATTCTGGCGGACCGGTCGATATGCGGGGTTTCGTCCAGCGGGGAGGGTATTAAGCCTGGCTGGGGAGCTGGAGGGACTTCTGTAGCCGGCAGCTCTGGCTGTGGGGTGGGAGCGATTTCTACAGCCGGCAGTTCTGGCTCGGGGGCGGGAGGGATTTCCGCAACAGACGGCTCCGGCGGAAGAAAGATGGCTGTTTCGGAGGGGGGAGCAGGCCTCTCGTCTGTGGAGGGCATGGAGAGCTGCTCTGGCCTGGCAGGCTGCTGCGGTTGAGGCGTAAGCTCTTCGGTCGGGCTGGCTTCGAGAGATAGATTAATAAATTCATCCGCACCTGAGGGCAGATCTTCAGGCTTTGTTAGCGCGAACGCCTGCATGAGACGCTGCAGAAAGCCTGGCCTGGTTTGCCATTCAAGGTTCTCCTGGGATGGCAAAGGAGCAGGCATCTTCAGGTTCAGGGGCGTATTCGACCAACCATGCTGGGAGAAAAGCTCAGAACGGATTGCCAATGGCGAGCTCATCTGCATCTGAAGAGAAACCAGGTGGTCCTGCGCTTCTTGAGCCGTTTGGAGATAAGACTGATACAGGGTTCTGCGTTGTTCCTGCAAATCGATTTGGCGCCGGATTCGATCCGAAGCCCCGCGGAAAAGCTCTGCCAACGCAGGAAGCGTGGGGTTCACCGCGCCTTGCCTCAAGTAAACCAGCGCCTCTTCCAGCGAGTCGGAGGCCGCCGACATGTTTGCGAGCTGCCAGTTAGCATAGCTCAAAAGATCGGAAAGCCCTACCTGCCAGGCATGCCTTTGAGCGTTTTGGGCATACCTTCGGGCGCTGATTTTATCGCCTTCCCAGGCAGCCAGAGCGCTTTCCGCCAACAAACTCTGGCATGCGCCTTCAAATTTGCTATGCTCGAGGAAAAGCCGGGTAGAGGCGGCGAATGACCGCCGTGCGTCTGCAATCCGACCGCGCGCGGCGGCGATTTCTCCCCGGGTATACAGCAGCCTGGGTGCGGTCTGGAGCACTTCTTCCGGCAGCTTTTTGAGCCAGCCCTCCAGCGTGAACCATTGCCCCAGGTCCATCATTTTCTGCGCAGCGTTGGTCATAAGGCGGGCGGCAGTCGGATAGTTATTTTTGCTGAAACATAGATCGACCGCTTTCTCGACCGCGCCCTGCCCCGCCAGGTACTCGACGATGGGGATCAGGCTGGTTTCTTTGGCCACGTGGTGTTTTTCTTTGAGGCTGTTGTATACAGGCGCCTGCCATATGCGGCGAAGGCGCGACCAGTGATCACTCAGCGGCTGCATCCATGGGCCGCCGGGCATGACCGGCCTGCCAAGAACAGCCTTCGAGAGCTCAGGATGGCAGTAATCCAGGTGCAAGGCCAACAGCAGCGCCCGGACTTCGTCGGAGGAAGCGCTTTCCAACCTGGCGCGGATGATCGTGGTCATCAATTGGCTCGCATTTTTTGCGTGCAGGATGGCGCCCTGGATAAAACTCGCCCCCAGGTCCTGGCACGCTTCCAGGATTCCGGCGAAAACCACACTCCGCCCATCGACAAGCTCAGCCGCTTTATGCAGACATTCTTCCGACAGATCGACCCGGCAAGCCGCAGCCATCGCTGGCGCGTCTTTAGAGTCCATTTTCAGGTCCAGGTCGCCGTACTGGTCGGGCTGCGAAGGTAAACCAGAAAGAGCGAGCGTTTGGGCGGTGATCAAGATTTGGGATAGAGAAGCGGGCAGGCGTGCAAGCAAATGGTTGGTCAGCAGCCAGATGGTGTACTGCGATGGCTTCAGGAGATGGACGTATTCGAGGACGATTGCGCTCGCGGCAGGCAATCCATCTGCCAGCTCTCTGGCGAACAGGTCGTACAACCCTGGCCAGCCCATGACCGGACCGGGTGTGAGCTTCATCCTTTCAAGGGTGCGCACGCCGATTGCGGGATTCAAACGCCTGGCGCTTTCGATGAGCGATAGCAACAGGGTGGCCGGATCCTGGTCTTCCAGGCCGAGGCGCAGCCAGATGATCGATTTATGGTGTTCGCGCAGCGCATCCGCCAGGCTTTCGTCTGCTAAATACCCCGGAGTGGCTGTAAATACAATGGTGCTTTCTGTCGCAATCCTATCGAACAGCGGCAAAAAGATATTCCACGTTGCTGCACTCGGAATCGCTGACTTGCCAGTGATCATTCAATTCCTTATCGATGACCTGTGTACTCGGTCTAGCGCCGAGACAAATTGGCAGTAGTGGATTTAACTTAGCGACGAGGGTCTTTAATGAATAATATTCTTTTGTGTGGCAATTTTGAGACTACAGTGGATCCCCATTTTTACGCTATTTTTACGTATTTTTTACGCACATCAATATATTTACATCATTTCGCCGAAATGTCAAGTTAATATTCTGACGCACATTGTCACTTTCCTGGTGGGCGAATAATCGCCAGGTCAGGAAGGCGCACTCCCCCCAGGCTAATAACATGGCTTAGATGGTCTGGCTGGCGCAAAGAATGAAAGCGCCACCCAGGCGACTGCGGCGCGCTGTCTCCGCCAGACCAGGCCGAGCGTCCACCAGAGTGAAATTGCCGCTTGGTATTTGCCCGGTGGCCTGTTGGCGACCTGGCTTACAGGCCACGTCCCAGCGGGGAATCAGATTTGTTCCCACAACGTTCCGCCCTGTGGCAGCTCCGGCAGCGCCAGGGCGCCGTTCTGCACAATACACTCCATTTCTGAGAAGCGTTCTACGAAACGCGTCCCATCCGGGATGCCGCCCTGCGCCACAGGCATGCGTGCGGCAGGCCGCGGCGTCTCATTGCGCTGGGCAACCACCAGGAAACGCCCGCCAGCGTTGCAGCGTTGGTAGGCGATTAAGTCCGCTTCCACCGCCAACATCTCAAAACCGCCATACTGCAATACCGCTGAAGAGCGCCGCAGGGCAATCAGATGCTTGAAGTAAGCTAACAAAGACTGGTCCCACTTTCGTTCATCCCAGACCATACAGCCACGCGCAGCCAAGGATGGGTCATCGCGCATGCCGATCTCGTCGCCATAATATAAGCCTGGCACGCCTGGAAAGGTGAACTGGATCAGTACCGCCAGGCGATGCAGCGCGTCGTTGCCCCCCAGTTCGCTGCGCACACGCGAGGTATCATGGCTATCGAGCAGGTTGTACTGCTGTAAGGCGATGACCCACGGGATCGCCGCCAGCCGTTCGCGCCAGGTTGTCGCCAGGGCGAGCGTCGGCCAGGGCAGTCCAGAGCGGATCTCGTCTTTCAAGCCATGCGCGCCTTGCTTATATCCCCGCAGCCAGTACAAGAGTGGTTTCATGAATCCGGCGTAGTTCATCACGCCATCCCACTGATCGCCTTGAAGCTGCGACGAGGCGTCAAAGAAATTCTCCCCGATCAGATAGGATTCTGGATTGGTGTCTTTCACAGCCTGGCGGATACCCTGGGCGATCTCAGCGCCCAATTGGGTGGCGCCCTGTCGCCCCAGCATATTGGCCACATCCACCCGCCAGCCATCCGCAGAGAATGGCGGGCGCAGCCAATGGCGGAAAACCGCCTGCTCTCCCGCATAAATCCGCTGGCGCAACTCGTGGCTGCGGTAATTTAGCTTCGGCAAGCTCCACACGCCCAACCAGGCGGCGTAATCGTCGGGATGGCGGTTGAAAGTGAAGAAATCGGCCTCAGGCGCCTGTGGGTCGGCGCGCGCAGCCTGGAACCAGGGATGCCAGTAACCCGCATGGTTCGGCACGATATCTAAAATGTAGCGCATCAGATGCTCGTCGAGCGCCGCCCGCAACGCCGCCAACGCTTCATCACCGCCAAAATGCGGGTCGACGTGCTCGTAATCAGCGACATCATATTTATGGTTGGAATAGGCATTAAAAACAGGCGTGAGATAAAGCGCGTTTACACCTAAGTTTTCCAAATAATCAAGGCGCTGAAGGATACCCTGTAAATCTCCGCCGTAGAAGACGATTGGGAAGGGTTGGTTGTTTTCAGGCGGCTTTCCCCAATCAAAGGTGCGCGGCCGGGAGCCACGAAATTCATATTCTTCGGGTTTAGGATCGTTGGAGGGCTCGCCGTTGGCAAACCGGTCAGGAAAAATCTGGTAAAAAACGCTCTTGGATAACCAGGATGGGGAGTGGTAATCGGCCAGGATGCGGAAATCGAAGACATCTAACGGTACCTGGGCGGAGGCGCCCGCCGCCGAAACCATCCAGACGCCATCATCGGCTTCCAGGAGAAAACGATAATGGACGACCGGTTGGTTGATCTCCAGGTCTGTCTGCCACCAATGAGCGGCTGAGTCGGATGGGCCAGCTTCCATTAATGAAAGCGCCTGCTCGCCATCCGGAATTGTACGAAGAAAGACACGCCTTAGCGGTGCGTGCGCTCCGACGCGTAAGAAGATGCGCACGCGTTCGCCCAGGCGCGGGAAAAGGTTCGAGACATATTTTTCGGATCCATCATGATGGACGGACGTTAACCAGGTGGGAAGCTCGGACACCGGGCTATTTTAACACATGGTTCTGAAAAGGACCTTGACAATCCCTGCAATTTCGGTATAATTAATTCGATGTTCATCGAATTAATTCGATATATTTAGGAGACGATGATGCAGGATGATTCCGAAATTCTAGAATTCTTCAAAGCGTTGGCTGATTCTAACCGCTTGAAGATCATTGGTCTGCTGGCCAATCAGACGCTGACCGTCGAGCAATTATCCGAATTGTTGAAAGTGCGACCATCGACAGTTTCGCACCACTTACAATACCTGGCCCACGTCGGGCTGGTCAGCGCCCAGGCGCAGGGTTATTACAACTTGTACCGCCTGGAAAGTGGAGCGCTCGAGCAAATGGCGCAACGCTTCTTGCGGCGCGAAACGCTTGCCTCGGCCGCAGCCGGGATCGACCTGGATGCTTATGATCGCAAAGTCATTGAAAACTTCACCAACGGCCAGGGCAAGATAAAAGTATTTCCAGCTCAGCGAAAAAAAATGGAAGCGATCTTACGCTATGTGCTGCGCGCTTTCGAGCCCGGCGTGCGCTACAGTGAGAAGCAAGTAAATGATATTCTCGGCCGCTACAACCCTGATACGGCCACGTTGCGGCGAGAGCTGGTCGATTACAAAATGTTGATGCGCGAAGGCGGCGGCGGGGAGTATTGGCTGCCGGAATAAAGGATGGAGTGTGGAAAAATGGAAAACAATACAATTAACGATCAAGTGATGGAGTTTTTTAAGGCGTTTTCCAACCTGGATCGGTTGAAAATTGCCGGGCTGGTAGCGAATGAGGCATTAACCCCCGGGCAAGTCGCCGAACGGTTAGGGATGCCCATCAAGGAAGCCATGAATCACTTAAATTACCTGGCGCACTGGGGCTATCTCAAAAACCTGGCAAACTCCTACCAGTTAGACAAAGAAGCCTGGATGGCATTGTCGCGCCAGGTGTTAGAGAACTCTCGACCGCGCAGCAAAGCTGAGGATTTCGAAGGCGAGGAATTCGACCGCAAAGTTTTGAAAGATTTCATTGCCGCCGACGGCAAGCTGATCGCCATCCCGACCCAAAACAAGAAGCGAGCGGTGGTCCTGCGCTACATGCTAAAGCCTTTCGAGCCGGGCGTGCGCTATCCAGAGAAACAGGTCAACGAGCTTCTACGTCCGTTTTTCGCAGACACTGCCTCGCTACGCCGTTATATGGTTGACGAAGGCTTGCTAAAGCGCGAGAACAGTGTCTATTGGCTTTCCGAATAGGTTACCCTTCAATCAGCGGGCCGTCCATAGAAGGTTTGGACGGCCCGATTTCTTCAAATTTTAAATTGTAACTTGTTGAATATGGTGAGCGTATGTAGCCGCATCGATATTGGTGCCGCTGATGATCAGGCCTACGCGCTTGCCCTGTAAACGATCTTTAAGAGGCCCACACAAAGCGGACAATGCCGCCGCTCCGGCCGGCTCCACCGCCAACCGCATCCCCCGAAACAACAGGAGCATCGCCCGGCGCAATTCATCGTCGCTGACCAGAGCAAGCCCATCCACATATTGATGACACAAAGCAAAGCTATACGGCTCAGCATGCGGCGAGCCCAGGCTATCGGCAATCGTATTGACTTTTTCAATTGATTCGGGATGACCGCTGGCAAAGCTGCGGTGCATCGAATCAGCGCCTTCGGGTTCAACGCCAAAAACCTGGCAATCCGGCTGAACCAATTTCACTGCCGTCGCAATCCCTGCACATAGCCCACCCCCGCCAATGGGTACGATCACGGCATCCAGGTCAGCCACCCGGTCGCATAATTCCAGCCCTACCGTAGCCGTGCCCCTGGCGGTCAATGGACCTTCAAACGGATGGACAAATGAGCGCTTCTCTTCTGACTCGATCTGGTGGACGCGCTCGAAAGCCTGGTGTACATCGTCCACCAGGATAACTTCAGCCCCGTATGCCTGGCAGCTCGCGATTCTGGCCGGGTTAGCAGTTTTCGGCATGACGACCTTGGCGGTAGTTCCTAATATCCCTGCCGCGTAACCAACTGCAATCGCGTGGTTACCGGCGCTGACCGCGGTGACGCCGCGTTGTAAAGCCTGCGGTGTTAGGTCCAGCATCACAGAAAGCGCGCCGCGCGGTTTGAAAGAGCCGGTATATTGAAATAGCTCGAGTTTTAGGAAAACTTCTGTGTCGCCGATCTCGGAGCGTATTTCCCGAGTGTTCCATAACCAGACCGGCGTTTCGACGATGTAAGGAGCGATTTTTTGACGGGTCGCACGAATTAAATCTAGAGATGGTCCTTCCATGTGTCACTCCGTACTACGATAGGATTGATTTCAGACAGAGGTCCTTTGACGAACGGCTTCAAATAGCAAAATCGCGGCTGCGCTGGCAGCATTCAGCGACTCGCTTCCTCCAGGCATGGGAATAAAGACGCGCCTGGTCGCCAGGTTCTGCGCCGCGGGACCCGCTCCTTCGGCTTCACTACCCACGATCAGCGCCAAGGGGATCTGCCAATTGGCTTGTGTATAATTCTCTCCGCGATCCGCCTCGGCCAGCAAGACTGCCAAACCGGCTTGTGTGATGATACGCTGAATCGCATCCCAGGGCAAGCTATGGATGGGCAGCCGAAAATGCGCCCCCATCGCAGAGCGCAGCACCTTCGGTGAAAACGGATCGACGCAGCCAGGAGGCAGCAATACGCCTTGTACGCCGGCCGCGGCCGCGCTGCGCAGCATCGTCCCCAAGTTGCCCGGGTCGCGCACGCCATCGGGGATAAAGATGAAATTCGGAGGCGCCGGAAGCGGGAGCGTGTGCGCTGCCAAGACGGCTAAAATCCCTTGCGGATTACGGGTATCGCTGGCCGATTCCATCACGGATGGTGTGACCTGTTCTAGGGGGACGCCGCCTGACTCAAACTTCTGCATCAAGTCCCGCCCACGCGCGCCCACCCCCTCGGTGTAGATCACCCACCGGATATCCCATCCGCTGGCAAGCGCTTCGTCCACCAGGCGCACACCTTCGACCACAAAGGCTTGGTCCTCATGCCGCGTTTTAGGATCCGCCTGCAAGGCGCGCACCCATTTGATTTTCTGGTTATCGCGGGAAGTAATCACCCGTCCTGCCTATCCCATGGGGAAACGCATGCGCTGGCCGCCAATCACATGCAGGTGCAAATGAAAAACCGCCTGGCCAGAATGCGGGCCGGTGTTCAATATCAGGCGGTAACCGCTCTGATCAATGCCTTCCTGTTTGGCGATCTGCCCGGCGACTGTAATTAAATGTCCAGCCAATCGTTCATCGGAAAGGGTCAAGTCATTGACGGAGGCGATATGCTCGTTCGGGACCACCAGCACGTGGGTTGGTGCTACGGGGTGGATATCTCGAAAGGCCGTAACCAGCTCATCCTGGTAAATTACCTGGCCGGGCGCCTGCCCGGCGACGATTTTACAAAAGACGCAATCCTCCATCATGAATTTCACCTCATCTGTTTTTGCACGCTGCGGGGAAAAATGATTACAGCAGACTGCCGATGATTCGATCGCCGGCGATTTCAACCAATCGCACGGGCGTGATCTGGTTCCATAACTGGCGCGGCGCCTGTGCGTGTACCCGCAAATAATTATCGGTCAGCCCGCTCAAACGCCAACCGCGCGCGTCCAGTCCGGCAGCGCTTTCCCAGAGCACAGGCAGCACCTGGCCAATAAAACCTGCCTGGTAAGAATTGGAGGAGTCCGCTAAAATCCCACGCACCTGTGCGTTTCGCTGGGCGCGCGTGGCCTCACGCACCTGGTCCGCCATGCGCGCGGCAGCCGTCCCCGGACGAGGCGAATAAGAAAAGACATGGCCGCCGGCGAAACCCATCTGGCGTACAAAGTCCAGGCTTTCCTCAAATTCCGCTTCAGTCTCGCCTGGAAAACCAGTGATGATATCGGTGGTGATCGCCACCTGAGGAATCGCATTGCGTGCGATCTGTAAAAGCTCGGAAAAGGAACGTGGGGTTGTTTTACGAGCCATGCGCCGCAGGGTGGCAGCGCTGCCGGATTGCAGCGGCAAATGCAGATGGCGGCAAAGGCGCGGGTCAAACCATAAGTCAAAGAAACGCGCATCTAAATCCCATGGTTCCAGGGAAGATAATCGTAGGCGTTGCACAGCAGTTTCATTCAGGATAGCGCGCACCAAATCATTCAGACGCTGAGGACGCTCAAAATCCTGTCCCCACGAACCCAGGTGGACTCCCGTCAGTACGATCTCCTGAGCCGCGCCGATTTCATCCACGCCTGTATGAATGGCGGCGCGAACTTCGGACAGGATTTCCGCCAATGCCCGGCTTCGCCCAGGACCGCGCGCCAGCGTAGTCACACAGAAGGTGCAGCGGTTATCACAACCATCTTGGGCCTTGATAAAAGCGCGCGTGCGCAGACGTGCGCCTGGGATCGGCGCACGCGCCAGTGGTTCCAAATCGAAAGTTTCATCGGGAATTTGCAGTAGATTGGGAACCAGGTGGTCTTTTTCGAGATTTGGAACTACCAGGGAGACCCCCGGCAGCGCTGCCGCGTCCTGAGGTTTCAGACTCGCCCAACAACCCGTTGCGATGACTTCCTCGACACCTGCGCGAGAAATCTGACGAATCTTCTGACGCGAATCGGAAGCCGCGGCAGCCGTCACCGCGCAAGTATTTACCACCGCCAAATCAGCTTGGCCTGGTTCGGATACCAGCTCGTGTCCGGCCAGGCGGAACTGGCGAGCATATTGTTCAATTTCTGCCTGGTTCAACCGGCAGCCAACCGTATCGAGGTAGACCTTCATGGTTTGTAAATCCGAAAATTATCAAAAAGAATTTCCGTGCCATTTGCATTATACGCCCCGGCGATTAAACCTGCGTCGCCGGCCTGGAAATCGGCGTCTTGAACCTCATGGATTTTCTCTCCATTCACATATAATCCCAGACGATCCCCGATGCAGTCGGCGCGCAAATGCAGATAGGCGCTGCCTTTTGGGATCTTATCGCTGGGTAAGAGAGAATCGCTGCCCAGCAGGCGGTAGTCAGCACCGTTGATTTTGCCAATTCCATAGTAGCCATCGCTGCTGATCAAGAAGACATAAAAGCTGGATGGCCCTTGCTTGCGGCAAATGATCCCAAAGCGATTGTTGCGATCCCCGTCGACCTTGATCGCATCCACCTCAATTCTGACATCGCCCAGCGCCAACCCAGGGGCAGCCCAGACATCTTGGTTGGCATCCTTTACTGTGATCCGAAAGACCCCATCTGAATTTACTGCGCTGCCAACCAACGAAGAGGCCGCCCAACCGCTTTCAGGATCTGAGAAGTCATCCCGAAATAACAGCCGGCCGACCTGGGGGGTGCTGGTTTCTGTTAGCACCGGCTGGCAAGCGCTGGTTGATACCAGGCACACAATGGTGAGAAAGAAAAGGATTGTCTTCAAGGTTTTGTAACAATCAAGTTGTCAAAATGAATATCGATGTCCGGTTTATCAAAAGAGCCAGCCGTCAAGCCTATATCTCCCGTGAGATATTCAGAGTCTTGGGCTTCTGCCAATATCTGGCCATTCACGTAAAAGACCAGCCGATCACCGATGCAATCAGCCCGAAGTGTATTGGTTTGCTTGCCCTGCAAGATCAGATCACTAGGCAGCATTTTATCCGCATTTAGCAGAGTTTGCTCCTGGCCATCTACCTTACCAATTCCAAAATAACCATCGCTGCTCATCACGAAATAATAATATTGGTCTCCCGCCTCATTTGAACGACAAATTAATCCAAAAACATTATCTTCAGGCCCGCCAGCCTTGCTGGCCTCGACCTCAATTGTTACATCCGCGAATTGTAAGCCTGGGTTGGCCCACAAGTCTGTATAAGGTTCATTCACCCAGATGCGATAATACCCATGCACATAGTTGGTCTCGCCATTCGCAGAGGCGGCTTGATCCCAGCCGCTATTCGGATCAGAAAAATCATCCTTAAATAAAATTTCGCCGGCTGGACTGCGTTCCACAATCGCCTGGGGTGCAGTGCAGCCAACGACAAACAAAATCAAGAACAGGCTGGCGATACCACAAAGCCATGCTCGCGCCCGGAAATTCGAGAGTCTGAGAAATCGGTCCATGCGAAAAATCCTTATCGCCCATCATTTTAACATACGGCGCCATAGGAACCGGTGCAACATTGCGGCCAACTCGAATCCACCTGCCAAGCATTTCCAGACAAGGCTATAATTATTTAAAGATACATAACCTGTTAACTGGAGGGCATTGTGGATTTTTCATTATCTGAGGAACATCGCCTGGTCCAACAAATGATCCGCGACTTCGCCCAAAAAGAAGTCGCCCCGATAATTAAGGAGTACGATCGACGCCAGGAAATGGCTGAGTTCGTATTACCTCGCATGGGCGAATTGGGCATCCTGGGAATCAGTCTGCCCGTTTGTTATGGTGGACAAGGTATGGATTATATCGCCCTGGGTCTGGCCTGCGAAGAATTAGAAGCGGTCGATACCACCATCCGGGTTGTGATGTCAGTCCACGTGGGTTTGAATAGCCTGGGGCTTTTCCAGTGGGCTAACGAAGAACAAAAAAAACGTTTTCTTATCCCGCAGGCGTGCGGCGAAAAAATTGCCTGTTTCGGTTTGACTGAATCTGGGGCAGGTTCGGATGTCGCTAGCATACGCAGTACTGCCCGGCGTGTGGAAGATGGATATATCTTGAACGGCGAGAAAATGTGGATTTCGCTGGCCACCAAGGCAGACCACTGCCTGTGGTTTGCGCGCACCGACCCCGAATCGCCCGACCCACACGATGGATTAACGGCTTTCCTGGTCGAATTAAACCAGCCAGGCATCAGCAGCGGCGATATTCACCATAAACTAGGTGTGCGCGCCGGCTCTACGGGTTGGGTCGCCTGCCAGGAAGTCTTCGTCCCCGACGAAAATCGCATCGGTTTGGAAGGGGAAGGTTTTAAAATTGCGATGAGCTGTCTTGATAATGGGCGTTATACCGTGGCTGCCGGAGCGACCGGTTTAATCCGCGCCTGCCTGGAAGCCAGTCTGAAATATGCCCAGGATCGTAAAGCCTTTGGCAGAGAGATCGGCAAGTTCCAGCTTGTGCAACAAAAAATTGCGACTATGGTAGAATCTTATGACGCGGCGCGTCTTTTTTATCTGCGCGCTGGGTGGATGAAAAATCAGGGCATTCGGAATACACGCGAGACTTCGCTGGCGAAATGGTTTGCAACAGATGCATCCTTTGAGGCCGCCTCGCAAGCGGTGCAAATCCATGGCGCTTATGGGTATAGCGATGAATACGACGTCGAACGTTACCTGCGCAACTCGAAAGGGGCCGTAATATACGAAGGAACAAGCGAAATTCATATGCTCATGCAAGCCGGTTACGCCTTAGGCTATCGCACAGACTCCCCTCTGCGCTGTGAGCTGCCTGCCTACGATCCACAATATTGGCAAAATTAATTCAAAGAATTTAACCTACAAGTTGTTACATTCACTCAAACAAGGAGGTCGCTTTGAAAATTGTTGTTGCAATCAAACAAGTGCCTGATTCTGCCGCCAAGGTTGTGGTGGAAGGCGGCCAGGTGACCTGGGGAGACGCACCGCTCGTGATGAACCCCTGGGATGAGTATGCTGTCGAGGCGGCTCTACAGCAAGCCGAAAACCTGGACGCGGATGTGATCGCCATTAGCGTTGGCGGCGAAAGCGCCAAAGAGGCTCTAAAAACCGCTTTAGCGATGGGGGTCAAAGAAGCGATCCTGATCACAGATCCCGCGCTGGCCAAGGCAGACAGCCAGGCTGTGGCGTATATCCTGGCCGCAGCTTTGAAGAAAATCGGCGAGGTTGATCTGGCCTTTATGGGCCGGCAGGCGATTGATGGCGATATGGGTGTAACCGCAGCCCAAACCGCGCGCATCCTCGGCTGGCCGGCTGTGACGCTTGTGGCTGCGATCCAGTCGATCAGCAATGGCGTAATCCGGGCAGAACGAATATTTGAAGAAGGACGCCAGGTTGTGGAAAGCAAACTCCCCGTAGTAATCAGCGTGAGCAAGGATATCGGCGATCCGCGCTATCCTTCATTTATGGGCATCCGGAAAGCCTCACGCGCGGTTATCCCGACCTGGGGAATTAGCGACTTGGGAATTAACGCTCCGACCTCAGTCGTAATATGGCCAGAGGTGATGAATCCGCCTCTCCGCCAGGTTACGACGGAGATCATCACAGGTGGATCCGCGCAGGAAATTGCCAATACGTTGGCGGATAAAATCCTGGGAGAGAAGGTGCTGTGATGAGCAATCTTATTCTGGTTTACATCGATCAATTCAAAGGTTCTGCCCTACCAGCTTCCTGGGAAGCGCTTGGAGCCGGGCGGATGCTGGCCGAGAAATTGAGCTGCAACCTTGCAGCGCTGGTCATCGGAACGGGCGCCGAAGCGTTGGCTGGACAGGCCTTTCAGCATAGCGCTGATGCCGCGTATTTTGCAGATGACCCCAGCCTGGTTGATTATCGCCCCGAACCCTATACTGCCCTGATTGCCAAGCTGGCAAAAGATTTAGCTCCAGAGGCGCTTTTATTCCCCACTACCATCCGCGGCCGAGAGTTAGCCGCAATGAGCTCGATTGATTTGGGCAGCGGCGTGCTGGCAGATGTCACATCCCTGGAAGTTCTGGATGGGGGCGTGATCGCTGCCCGCCCGGTGTACGCCGGCAAGCTGCTCACGAAAGTAGTGTGCCAGGCCAAGCCGCAAATCATTACCACGCGAGCGCGCGCCTTTGCAAAGCCGGTCCAAGACCCGTCTCATACTGGCATTGCGAAACATTTGGACGCGGTAATGGCAGAGGGACAAGTGTCAACAAAAGTGATCGACTACGTCCAGGCAGGAAGCGGTGTTAGCCTGACAGACGCTGCGGTAATCATATCTGGTGGGCGCGGTGTGGCGAATAACCCCAACCTGTCTCCGCCTGCCGAGATGGATGAAAAACAGGCTGAAATCTGGCGCGCGCAACAAGGCTTTAAATTGCTGGAAGAATTGGCTGCCATCCTCGGCGGAGCAGTTGGCGCAAGTCGCGCTGCCGTAGATGCGGGTTATGTTCCCTATGCATATCAAGTCGGGCAGACGGGAAAACTCGTCAGCCCAGACCTGTATATCGCGTGCGGGATCAGCGGCGCCATCCAACACCAGGCCGGGATGCGCTCCAGTAAAGTCATCGTAGCCATTAACAAGGACGGCGATGCCCCGATCTTTAAATTGGCCCGTTTTGGCGTGGTTGGTGATATGTTCACCATCCTCCCAGCCCTTATCGAGGCTTTTCGCCAAAAATTAGGCAAGTAACCCGGCCAGCCTTGTTAAAATCCACATATCGTTAAAATTTCTGAATAGCGGTTATTGGCGCTGTAAGCCAATAACCGCTATGATGTAATCTATCAATTCATTTGTCATATGACTGTCATACGAAAGTACTAAGCTGAAATGATATTTGTCCATGCAATCAGGATATTTGCCACTAGAACTCGCAACGATTCTGAGATACATTGATAATATCTACCTCTTCAAGTACTCGTATGTATACCTATGATTTTGATCAGTTAAGCCTTTTTGATAATCTGACGCCAGTTCAAAGCGCGTTCGTCAGACATCTTTTTGTCCCAATCGAGACTTGTTCTGGTGATACGCTTTTTAAGCAGGGCGATCCGGCGCTTTTCCTGTATATTGTTATTGACGGTGAGGTTTTGATCCAATACAAACCAGATGATGCGCCGGTCATAACTGTCGCCCGGATCAAGAAAGAAGGCGTGCTCGGTTGGTCAGCCGCGCTGGGTAGTCCGTACTACACGTCGGCGGCAGTTTGTTCAACGGATTGCATCCTCCTGCGCGTGAGCGGTCAAGACTTACGCGATTTATGCGATCAATATCCAGATACAGGCTCGTTGATATTAAACCGCCTGGCAGAAGTCATTGCGAAACGGCTTCGCAATACACACGCTCATGTAATGGCCCTTTTAGAGCAAGGACTGCGCCTTGGGTCGAGGAAATTGGTAGAAGCCGGACGAGAATCACCCGGCCTTTGACGAACGCCGACAAACGAACGAATCAGCCCTGGAGACGACAGAATGGTATTGGATAATAATTTATCGACATTTTCGGATGAAGAAAAAATTAGTGCACTGATCGAAAAGATTAGCGCGTATATCGAACATTTTCACGGCGGGTCAGTTGAAATGATCTCTTTCGATGGCAAGGTGCTAAAAGTAAGGATGGGCGGCGCTTGTTTGGGGTGTCCTCTAACACCGAACACATTGCATGGCTGGGTAGAAGGGACCGTGCGCCAATTCTTCCCGGATATCGAGCGCGTCGAATCAGTTACGTAAACTCGGCCGGCCTACTGGCTTCGCTGAACCTCGCTTTCAAACCCTGATTGCTCTGACCGGTAGCGCTTATGGCGCAAGCCACTCCAGCCGCAGCTTTGATTCACACAACGATAACGGCGTGAATCTGGCAAAAGCGTTTTGCTCATCAAGCGGTCGAACTTGCTGCGGTGAACCCGGTGGATTTGACCACCACAGCGGGGGCAGACCGTAGCAGCATAATCTGGATGCTCACGATAACGATGGCGCACGCGGACATAGACAAACGTTATCGCTCCGACAGCAAAAAATCCGCCGATAAGATCCACCAGCGAAAAATTCTGGATGGCGCCCAGCGCGCTATTGGCGGCTGTCTGGAATGAACTTTGCACTCGGTCGACTGCTCCAAAAAACAACCTGCGCAAGAACCCCATGATCCCAAAATTGCCAACCATTAAAACCACACCGATCAGCGCCAATAATAAAATCGTAATTTCTAAACGAAAATCATGTAATATTTTCTTCATAAATCCTGGCCTCTGCAATATCCACGCCTATTATACAGGCACATAATTTTCTGTCAATAGGACATGGCGCAGCCATCTGCACGCGGATCACTGCCTCCCCATAACACACCGTTTTGAGAATCTCGGAGGATGATTTGACCGCGGCCAAACATCGAGCGATCAAAGCCGTCGACCAGCTTTACTGCGTGTCCCATTTCCGCCAGGCGGGCGAAAACATGGCTTGGAATCCCCCGCTCAAGCGCAACGCTGCCGCCCGCAGTACCATCCGAGATACAAAAACGAGGTACATCTAAAACGGCTTGAGGATCCAGCTCGTCATCCGCCAATCCTACCACGACCTGAAGATGTCCTTGAGGCTGCATAAACCCACCCATCACTCCAAAACTGGCAAACAATTTGCCCGTGTGTGCGTCCGTCGCCATGGCCGGGATGATCGTATGGTAGGGACGCTTACCCGGAGCCAGTGCATTCGGGTGTTGTGGGTCAAGGCTGAAGTTATGTCCACGGTTTTGCAGGCTAAATCCCCACCCGTGGGGCACAATTCCCGTACCAAAACCCATATAGTTGCTGTTTATGAATGAGCAAGCGTTTCCGTCTCCATCGACCACGCTGAAATAAACGGTGTCGGACGATGTGACCGGGCGACCGCGCTGCTGATCAATTACCGCTTTGTGGGGATTGATTAACTTTCGTCTCTCGGCGGCATAGGTTTTAGAGAGAAGTTCACTCACTGGGATTGTATAAAAGTTCGGATCGGCGATATACCAGCGCGCATCAGCGAAAGCCAGGCGCATTGCTTCAATTTCCAGATGCAGCCGCTCGGCGGAGAGCCCCAGTAAACTGCTTATTTCAAAACCTTCCAGAATATTTAAAGCTAACAATGCAGCCAGGCCTTGCCCATTTGGGGGACACTCCCAGATGCGGAGATTTCGATAGACAATGTTGATGGGTGTTTCCCACGCGCTGCGATGGGTCGCCAGATCCGCCAGGCTCAAGCAGCCGCCAGCGGCGCGTATAACACCTTCGATTGCCTCAGCAATTTCCCCTTGATAAAATGCTGCCTTACCGCCTTCTGCCACCCTTTGAAAGGTGCGCGCCAGGCCTAAATTGCGGAAGATTTCCCCTGGCCGTGGAGCACGGCAATCGATAGTGAGCTCGCTTCCACCCAGGGCAGTACTCAGTTGGCGCCCGGCCGCGTAGCTCCATGATTTGGCGGTGATTGGCGCGACAGGAAATCCTTCTTCCGCCAGGCGAATCGCCGGGGTCAAGCACGATTGTACCGAGAGGCGGCCAAAACGATCCACCAGGTCGCACCATCCAGCGCATGCACCCGGAACGGTAATCGTAAATGGATGATAGGGAGGCAGTTCCTGCCCGAAGCCTTCACGCTGCAAGCGCTCCAGGCTCAACCCGGCGGGAGCGCGTCCAGAACCATTCAAAGCGTTCATCTGGCCGGTCTGCGCTTCATAGTACAGTGCAAAGCAATCTCCCCCGATTCCAGTAGAAGTCGGCTCAGTCACATTCAGTGCAGCCGCGACCGCCACGGCAGCATCGGCCGCATTTCCGCCCGCGCTCAAAATCTCTAATCCGGCCGCTGCTGCTAATGGCTGCGAGGCTGCAACCATTCCGCGCCGGCTTAGTACGGGAGACCGGCGCGAATCGAATTCTAGTGTATTGAGGTCATGCACGGTTTATATGACCTCAATTTGGGCTTTCCCCTCCCGGACTTCGCCAATCACCCAGATTGGCTGTTCCAATTCTTCCGCCTTTGCTAACAAATCGCCTATCTGCTCGCGAGGCACAGACAATAACAAACCGCCGCTGGTTTGGGCATCGAATAACAACATTTGGGAGGGCTCATCGATGCCGCCTCCAAACTGAACATAAGGGCGATAGTACAAACGGTTATCCGAGGCCCCCCCAGGGAAAATCCATTCTTGGGCATAGCGCTGGGCGCCTTGCACAAATGGTATCTGATCGAAGAAGAAACGTAGGCGGACGCCAGAGGCTTGCGCCATTTCCCAGCTATGCCCCAGCAGGCTATATCCAGTTATATCTGTACCGCCGCGAACACCAATATTGGCGGCCGCCTGGCTGGCAGATTTGTTTAATCGTTTCATCCAGCTCACAGCCTGCGCCAGGTCGGCTGGTTCTACCAGGTCTCGTTTTAGCGCTGTCGTTACCACTCCAAATCCCAGCGGTTTGCTCAACACCAATACATCTCCTGGGCGCGCGCCATTTTTGGTCATCATTCGCTGCGGATGGACAAAGCCCAACACCACCAGCCCAAATTTTGGTTCTTTATCCTGGATAGTATGCCCACCCGCCAGTACCACCCCCGCTTCTTGTACTTTCTCTGCACCGCCGCGCAATATTTCGGAGCTGATCTCTGCCGGCAAGTCTGGGGGCAGAGCAGCGATATTCAATGCCAAAAAAGGCTGTCCGCCCATCGCATATACATCGGACAAGGCATTGGCAGCCGCGATGGCGCCATAATCATAAGGATCGTCGACGACCGGGGTAAAGAAGTCCGTTGTAACAACCAGCGCCTGTTCATCGGTTAAACGCCAGATAGCCGCATCATCCGGACTATCCAAACCTACCAACAAATCCGGAAAGTCAGCCTGGTTGAAGAGACCTTGGATCGGGCGCAGCACCTGCGCCAGCGTTTCCGCGTTTAATTTCGAAGCTCAGCCCGCGCAGCTTGACAGGCTGGTCAGACGAATCTGACGACCAGAGGTAGGAATTCCCATCACTTAAGGTGTGGCGGTTGGCTGCGCGCTGGGCGCGGGGGTGGGCAGCAGAGACGGGATTATACTCCCTGTCCCCGTGGTTGTATCCGATGGCTGCATGGTCGGCAGAGGAAACAGGTATGGCGAATTGCTCGGCACCAGCATCACCTGAACACCTGGCGCCAGGCGAGTGACGTAGGTGTACTGCAGCAAGTCTGGGTTTGTCGCAAGAGCCTGGGCAATCAACTCTAGCGCCTTCGATTCTGCCTGGGCCTGGATGAGACGTGAATCGGCCTGTCCCTGGGCATTAATCACTGCCGCGTCTGCTGCGCCTTTGGCGACCTGGCGAGCTTGCTCGGCTTCCTGCTTGCGCTGTTCAACAATGAATTTCGCTTGTTGGGCTTGCTGCTCGGCAATCTGCTTTTGCTCGACGGAAGCGGCGTATTCAGGGGAGAAAGTAATATTGCGCAGCACAAAATCGATCAGCGTCAATCCATTATCCGCCATTTTCTGAGAAAGCTGCTGGGTGATCTGCTGCGTCATATCACTGCGCTTGGTGCTATAAACCTCTTGTACGCCAAACTGTGAGACAGTATCACGGATTGCGCCGCGCGCCAGGGGCCGCACCACGCCATCTACATAGCGGTCCTGCCATTGGATGTTTACTTTGACCACCTGGGCCGGATCGATGGCGAAGATCACTGACGCATCAATCAGCACCTCCTGACCATCTGAAGTGCGCGCCGTAATCGAGTCGTCCCCTTGGATTGCTCCCTCGCCGGAAACAATCGACATCGTGTAGGTTTGGCGGGAGATTGGGTACATCTTGACATTTTCCAGGAATGGCACAATCCAGTTTAAGCCCGGTTCAAGGGGTTCGGCGCGATAACCTTTCGGGTCAATCGCAGAAATAACCACCGCGCGCTCGTCAGGCTGAACAAACACCAGCCCAGCGCTGACAACGGTCAATAAAATTGCCGCGCCAGAAACGATGAGTACGATCATCCCCAACGGTTTTACCTTTGCGCCACGCGAAGCACGAATTACGGCTAGAATAATCAACCCCACCACCACAACCCACAATACGGTTGTGATAGCCTGTAAAACGGTTGCTACGTTCATACGAAAAACCTCCTGAACCTACGGTTGAAATTTAAACTGTTCCATTATAACCCTGAAATTGGGAGCGGTTATCTTTGAGAGCGTTGCGCCTCGCTCCAAACCATGATAGGATGTACAAATGCGCTCGTTTGAGGCCGTTCTCACAGAATTACGCTTTGATGCCGGAGAGCGTCCGGTTGGTTGGATCACCTGCCCGGCCAAGGCAATTCCTTCACCGGGGCAGTATGTTTTAGCATGGTCGCGCGACGACTACCTTGCGCCTCTGGCGACGCCTCTCTTTCCGATGCGAGTCGACGAGACTGGCTTTCTATCAGCCACGCCCTTGCCACGATCTTGGGAACCCGGCGCTCTTCTTGAAATACGCGGGCCGCTTGGGCGCGGTTTCCAGATACCGACGGGTACAAGCCGCCTGGCCCTGGCGGCTATGGGAGTTACCGCAGCGAGGCTGCTGCCTTTGGTGGACCTGGCCTTGGGAGCAAATATCGCCGTTGCTCTTTTCACATCCATGCCGTTGCAGCGCGTCCCGGCTGCGGTTGAGGTCTATCCCGTGCATGAGATAACCGAAGCATTGGCCTGGGCGGACATCGTGATGCTGGATATTCCAATCGATGATCTGGCAAATTTGCACGCCTGGCTGCATATTAAACCAGGGGAGCGCCTGCCATGCCCGGCGCAAGTCTTGGTAGATACGCATATGCCATGCGGCGGGTTGGCTGAGTGCGGCGCTTGTACTGTAACCACTCGCCGCAGTTGGAAACATGCTTGCCAGGATGGCCCCGTGTTCAGCCTGGCAGAATTAAATTGGTAACAAGGATCAGATAATCAGCCTATGGCGAAGTACGATCTGGCGTTGTCGACAGCATTTATGAACGCATCCGGCAGCCTGGGCTTCCTGCCTCAGAACGATTTGCCCGGCCTTGCGCGCCTGGGAGCCTTCATTACCAACCCGCTCAGCCTGCAAGCCCGTTCGCCTGCTCGCAACCCTTGCGTACTCCCTTTTCCAGGCGGCTTTTTAATGCACACCGGATTTCCTAACCCGGGATTAGATTCCGCCCTAAAGCGTTATGCCTCCCCATGGTCGCGCTTGGAAATTCCTGTGATCGTTCATCTATTGATCTCACAGCTAACTGAGCTCAAGATCATGCTCGCCCGGCTCGAAGGATCAGACGCAGCTATGGCTGTTGAGTTAGATCTGCCGCCGAAATTTGATTCGGATGTACTGCTGGCAATCGCCCAAGCCGCTTTAGGGGAATTACCGGTAATCTTGCGCGTCCCACTCGATCGTGTCATGGGCCTGGTCGGGCCGCTATCACAATTAACAGAAGAAGGCATCGCCGCAATCAGCCTCGGGCCGCCGCGTGGGGCGCTTCCGTCTGGTTCAGCCCGGCCGGTACACGGAAGATTGTATGGGCCAGCGATATTTCCTCAAGCGTTGGCTGCCGTCGAGTTATTGGCGCGTTCAGGCGTGCCTGT
Source organism: Anaerolineales bacterium (assembly GCA_041912175.1). Lineage (GTDB taxonomy): Bacteria > Chloroflexota > Anaerolineae > Anaerolineales > UBA4823 > CAZAGA01. Next base: position 23,650 of record JAYRNN010000224.1, read on the forward strand.
GATCGGCGCAGGCGGTATCTATACCCTGGAACAGGCTGAGACGATGCTCATGGCCGGGGCGATTGCTATTCAGTTGGATATGGTGTTTTGGCGAGGCGAAATTCCGGAGAGGTAAAACAGGCAAGCTGTTCATCAGCCCAATCTTTTTTTACCTCTCCATGAGAATCGTCACCGGGCCATCATTCGCAATTTCCACCAGCATATGAGCCCCGAAGATACCGGTTTGAGTGGGTACGCCTTGAGCGGCCAACAATTCTGCAAAGCGCCCGACGAGCGGTTGAGCAATTTCTGGCGCCGCAGCATCGGTGAAAGAAGGCCGCCTCCCTTTGCGCGTGTCCGCATACAAAGTAAACTGCGAGACAACCAGCGCTGAACCGCCCGTATCAAGCAGTGAGCGGTTGATTTTTTCCTGTTCATCCTCAAATATTCGTAGGGTCGCGATTTTTTCGGCCAGGTAGCGCAGACTCGCTTCCTGAGACTCAAGCTCGCGATCTTCAATGCCGATCCCGAACAAAATAACGACGCCCGGGCCAATTTCTGCGATCGTTCGCCCGTCCACCTGCACACGCCCGGAGCGTACACGCTGGATCACTGCTCGCATTTTGGCCTACTTCAAGGCAAACCAATCGCAGTCTTGACCTCGCGGATGGTCTGTTTGGCAATCTCAGACGCGCGGTTCTGACCATCCTCCAGCACATCCCACACCATTTGCGGGTCGCTCGCAAATTCTGCCCGCCTGGCGCGAAATGGTTCTAGATTTTGGTTTAGATTTCTTGCGAATTGTTGTTTGCATTGTACACAACCAATCCCCGCCCGCCGGCATTCTACATTGATCGCAGCCACCTCGTCTGGCGAGGAAAATACTTTGTGCAGCGAGAATACATTACAAATATCCGGATTGCCAGGATCGCTCCGTCGCTGGCGCTGCGGGTCCGTAACCATTTGCATGACGCGCGCCGTTGTTTCCTCTGACGTGGAAGCCAGCTCGATATGATTATTCAGGCTTTTACTCATCTTCTGCTGGCCGTCAATTCCTAAAACTTTCGGAAATTCCGTAGCCTTCATTTGAGGCTCGACCAACACATTCGTGTTGTAACGATAGTTGAAGGAACGTACAACTTCGCGGGTGAACTCGATGTGTGGGGCCTGGTCAACGCCCACGGGAACCGTATCAGCCTTATACAATGCGATGTCGGCTGCCATTAAGACAGGGTAACCCACCAACCCATAGTTAATGTTGTGAGGATGCTGGCGGGCCTTATCTTTAAAGGTTGGCAGGTCAGTCAATTTTCCTAAAGGCGTCACCATAGAGAAGAAGGTATGCAGTTCGGTTACTTCGGGCACCTGGGATTGGACAAAAACAATCGCTTCTTCGGGGCGGATTCCAGCCGCTAACCAATCCAAAGCCATCTCATATGTATTTTGGCGTAGATTCTCCGTTGTGTCGACGGTGGTCAAAGCGTGGATATCCACGATGCAATATACGCACTCATATTCATCTTGCAGGGCAACGTAATTTTGAATGGCGCCCAGATAATTGCCAAGATGCTGGCGACCGGTTGGGCGTGCGCCAGAGAACACCCTACCTTTTTTCGAAATAATCATAAATTCTCCTTAAATATATTTGGGATAAGCACAAACATGCATAGTTTACACGAAAACCGCTTTATTTTACCGGCTTCTTTACTTGCTGAGAAGTTATCAGAGTATGCTACAATCATAATAGCTTCGTTTTAAGAAATTTCGTAAAAGTTTCAATGGGAGGCAACCATGGAAACTGAACAAAATGTAAGACCTTCGCCGATTGCAGGTCAATGGTATTCATCTGACCCTCGCCGCCTGGCAGCACAAGTGGATCAATATATTCAGAATGCACAACTCCCGAAAGCGCTCGGAAAAATTGTGGCGATCATGGCGCCGCATGCCGGTCATCGTTATTCAGGTCCTGTGGCAGGATATGCTTTTGCATCCCTACGGGGTCTAAAACCAGATCTGGTGGTCATTGTATCACCAATGCACTATCCATACCCTGAACCACTGCTGACTACAGCCCACGAAGCCTATGCTACTCCCCTGGGTATTGTTCCTGTGGACCTGGCGGCCTTGGAGACTCTCGATCAGACCTTGAAGAAAGACCTTGGTTTTGGTCTGAGCCGGGTTGCCAATGATCCAGAACACTCATTAGAGATAGAACTCCCGTTTTTGCAGCGCGCCTTGAAAGATCCTTTCAAACTCTTACCGGTGATGGTTCGCGACCAGTCCAGCTATGTCATGCAAAGGCTTGGCAAAGCTCTTGCGACGGCGCTTGCTGGCTGCCAGGCCATCTTGGTGGCCAGCACCGATCTATCTCATTTCTACTCACAGCCAGTCGCTCACGATTTGGATGCGGAGATGTTGCGCCAGGTGGAAGCGTTTGACCCGTATGGGGTTATTCGGACTGAAGAGATGGGTAAGGGCTTCGCTTGCGGACGAGGCGCGTTGGCCAGTGTTATGTGGGCGGCGCGTGCGTTAGGCGCCGATCATGCCCAAATCCTGAATTATGCAACCTCGGGAGATGTAACCGGGGATACCAGGCAGGTCGTCGGATATGGCGCAGCCGCATTTACCAAACAACCTGATATTACCAACCCGGCAGGGTAGAAATAAATGATTATTTAACGTATGGAAACATTTACTTGGGTTGACGCATTAAGGTTGGGGGCGGTTTTCATCTTCATTCTTGCAAATGGTTTTTTCGTCGCAGCAGAATTCTCTCTGGTAAGCGTCCGACGTACTCGCATTGCCGAACTGGCATCCCATGGCAATTCATCTGCCATAGCGGTTCAGGAGGCGATGGAAAACCCAGACCGGGTCATCGCTGCCACCCAGCTCGGCATCACCCTGGCAAGCCTGGCCCTAGGCTGGGTAGGAGAACCTGCCGTTGCGCACCTGATCGAGCCAGTGGTTAATCTGTTCCCGCCCGCCGTCCGGTCTGGAGTTTCTCACACCATTTCGGCAGCGATTGCTTTTACGATCATTACCTTCCTGCATGTGGTCGTCGGTGAGCTGGCCCCGAAGTCAATCGCGCTTCAGAACCCGGAAAACACTTCCATGTTTGTCGCCCGTCCTACGCTGTGGACCGAAAAAATTTTTAAGCCCGCCATCTGGCTTTTGAACGGCGCCGGCAATATCTTACTACGCCTTGTAAAAATCCAGCCGGCCAGTTCCCATCAATTGGTGCATTCCGTCGAAGAGCTAAAGATGCTGGTTTCGGCCAGCACCGAAGGAGGGATGGTCCAGGAAACTGAGAGCGAGATGCTGAACGCGGTCTTCGATTTTGGTTCACTGGTGGTGCGCCAGGTGATGATCCCGCGGACTGAAATCGTGGCCGTCGAAGCCGATCTACCGCTAAAGGAAATCATCGGCCTGGTCTCTGAATCTACTTATACAAAATTTCCGGTTTACGATGACAGCCTGGATCAAATCCTGGGTATTGTACACATCAAAGATCTGTTGAATGCCCTGTTAGAAGTAGACCACAGTAAATATATCGCCCGGGATTTTGTCCGTGAGGCGCTCTTCGTACCAGAAACCATCTCTGTAAGCGCTCTGTTGCGTGAGTTTCGCGCCAAACGTTTGCATATCGCCATCGTCCTGGATGAATTCGGCGGCACCGAGGGCCTGGTCACTTTAGAAGACCTGTTGGAGGAGATCGTCGGCGAAGTCAGCGATCCATTCGATACGATCAGCCCAGATTTTCAGGTTTTACCGGACGGTTCCATCCTGATCGATGGCATGACCCTGATTGAAGAAGTTAACGATCAATTGGGACTGAATTTGCAAAACCCTGATTATGATACGATTGCCGGCTACACGCTTGGTAAATTGGGGCATATTCCACATGCCCAGGAGGTCGTAGAAGGCAACGGGGTGCGAATACGCGTAGACGAGATGGACGGTCTACGCATTGCTCGAGTCGCAATAACACGCCTGGAGAATCCAGCACAACCCGCGCCAGGACCTAACTCATCTGACTCTTGATCGCTGCTAAAAAGAATGACCGTCTTTGTAGAAATTGCTGTCAGTGTGCCACAGATCAGCGGGCTGTTTGACTATCACCTCCCGCCCGAGCTAGAAACGCAAAAGATCGTCGGTCGGCTCGTTACAGTTCCGTTTGGTCGACAGACTGTCCAGGGAATCGTATTACGCAAGGTCGAGAACCCCGCCGTGCCGGAGACTCGGCCTGTGCTGAGCCTGGTGGATCCAGAAGCTGTGCTAACCCAGCATCAGATTGAACTTGCCCAGGCAATTTCTGAGCAAACGCTAGCGCCATTGTCCGCCTGCATCGACTTGATGCTGCCGCCAGGATTAGCCCAACGCGCAGATATTCTATATTCAGTCTCCGAGACCGTCTCGCAGAACATTCAATCCCAAAAGGGTTTAAACGAAATCCAGGTAAAACTGCTTAGTCTGTTGCAAAAACGCGGTGCGCTGAGCAAAACCCAGGTTGAACACGCCCTGCCGCGCTTAAATTGGGAGCCGGCAATGCGCGCCCTGGCGAAACATGGCCTGGTCACGACACAATCCATTTTGCCTCCGCCCACGGTCAGCCCAAAATTCGTGCGGACGGTTCAGCTTGTTTGCTCGCCGGAGGCAGCCGGACGCGCAATGCCTGCTTTGGCTCGCCCTGGCTCAAAAGCGCTCGCACGGCGCCAGGCGATCTTGCGATTTTTAATCCGCGAAGCAAACCCCGTCGATGTAACCTGGGCGTATGCTGAAAGCGGCGGTAATTTACAGGATTTGGTTGCCTTGATGGAGCTGGACCTGGTTACATTAGGCGAAACAGAGGTTTGGCGCGACCCTTTGCAACAATTCGATTACCAACCCAGCCAGCCTCCTGAATTAACCAAAGATCAAAAGATTGCCTGGGAAACGATCCTACAACAGCTCCGAAAAGCCGCTTCGGGCGCCCAGGTCTTGCCGATTCTTCTGCATGGCGTCACCGGCTCCGGAAAAACCGAAATCTATTTACATGCGGTACAAGAAGCGCTCGAAGCTGGAAAACAAGCCATCATTCTGGTGCCCGAAATTGCACTTACACCCCAAACGCTCAGGCGCTTCGCCAATCGGTTCCCCGGGAAAATTGGACTGCTCCACTCACGTCTGTCGAAGGGCGAAAGGTATGATACCTGGCGACGGGCCCGCAATGGCAGCCTTTCTGTGGTGGTCGGGCCGCGCAGTGCGCTATTCACCCCCTTTCCAAATCTGGGGTTGATTGTCGTAGATGAGTGTCACGACGACTCATATTATCAAGCAGATATGCTTCCCTACTATCATGCCAGCCGGGCAGCCATTACTTACGCACGTGTGTCAGGGGCAGTGTGCATCCTCGGCTCGGCCACGCCAGATATTGGCATGACTTACCAGGCTAGCCAAGGGCATCTGAGTTATTTGCACTTGCCGGAGCGCATCCTGGCCCATCGTGAGACCATTCGAGCCCAAGTCAATCGCGCCCGCTTATCCACTTCCCAATATCACGCC
>JAYRNN010000225.1:0-29537 GCA_041912175.1 Anaerolineales bacterium
ATATTACAATGGGCTTTGCTCGCCGCGGGGATCTCCTTTCTGATCGGCCTGTTGATCGCGGGGTTATTCTTCATCCTGGTGTTGCGCCAAAAACCCGACCAATCGCTGACAAGTCTCGACCACCCAAGAATCCTTAACCAGGAAACGCAAAAAAACTCTTGGAAATTCGCTGTTTTCGCTGCGCTGTTAATTTGGCTCTTCGCATTTGGAATCTATCGCTTTGCCGGGCAACCCGGTCTGTATGGCGAATGGATGTTCGTAATCCTGAAAAGCCAGACGGATGTTTCCAAAGCCGTGGACATCAACGACTACACGCAAAGACGCCAGTATGTTTACCAGGCTTTGGTCGATAATGCAAGCGCAAGCCAGGCCGATCTTCGCCAGGTCTTGAATCGCTGGCAACTTCCCTATCATCCTTTCTATCTCGTGAATGCCCTTGAAGTGCCTGCCAATCCTTTCCTGCGCTTATGGTTAGAAAATCGGCCGGAAGTCGATCGCGTGGTCGACAGCCCACACTTACGGCCATTGACCAGGGCGCTTCCTCCCAGCACAGGCAGCGCCCAGACCCCAACGCTGCCACAGTGGAACCTGACGCTGATCGGCGCAGATAAAGTCTGGCGTGTATTTAATGTCCATGGCGAGGGTGTGATTATCGGGCAATCGGATAGCGGGGTGGAATGGACCCATCCCGAGCTCTTTCCGTCTTATCGTGGCAAGGCGGGAGATCACGAGTACAACTGGCTCGATCCGTGGTATCACACTTCTCAGCCTTCTGACAAGGGCGGGCATGGCACCCACACCTTGGGAACGGCGCTTGGGCAGCACACCGGCGTGGCGCCAGGGGCGACCTGGATCGCCTGCGCAAACTTGCCTCGCAACCTGGGCAACCCGGCGGTTTATCTCGAATGTATGCAATTCATGCTGGCCCCATATCCCCAGGCCGGCGACTCATTTGTAGATGGCAGACCCGATTTAGGCGCGATGGTGATCAATAATTCCTGGGGCTGCCCAAAACTAGAAGGCTGCGATCCGGGCGCCTTGAGCGCTGCTTCGAAAGCTTTACGGGCAGCAGGCGTTTTCACCGTCGCCAGTGCAGGAAATGATGGCCCAAATTGCAGCACCATCCGCGACCCCCTGGCGATTTATCCCGATGTATTTACAGTAGGCGCCATCGACAGCACAGGATCGTTAGCCTATTTTAGCAGCCTCGGCCCTGTGACAGTCAATAGCTCAAGTGAGTCATCATCGAGCGATGATCGGAAGCCAGACATGGTTGCGCCGGGCGTTGAAGTGCTTTCCGCCTTTCCAGGAAACTCCTACGCGAACCTGGACGGCACTTCGATGGCCGGGCCGCATGTGGTCGGCGTCGTCGCGCTGATGTGGTCGGCCAATCCTGGCTTAATTGGCGACATCGGGCGCACCGAGCAAATCTTGTGGGAATCAGCGCAGCCCTATTCTGGAGGCTTGCCCGATTGTCCTGGCGCACAGGATGTCCCAAGTACTGCAGTTGGTTATGGAATCATCGATGCTTACCAGGCCGTAAAACTTGCCCTGGCTGCTAAATAAAGAAGCATTGGTTTCTACAGGAAAATGAAAGAAGTATTCGATGGAAAATTCTTCAATATTAAGACGCCTGGCCGGTAGCCGCCTGGCTTTTCTGAAGAAAATCGAGCGCCTCTCCGAGGCTGAGCTGACCGATTACCCCGTGGAAGGCGGATGGACCATTAAGGATCTGATCGCGCATATCACCTCCTGGGACCTGGCTACACTTAGCCCACTTCAGGCTTTTTTAAATGGGGATGAATTCGTGCCCGAAGAAATACCTGACATCCTGGCATGGAATAATGCACAGGCCAGGATTTGGCAGACCAAGAGCCTTGCCACGATCCTTGACGAAAGCCTGGAAATACGCCAGGCGCTCAACGAAGAAACTGCCCGGCTATCGAATGAGCAATGCCGGGTCCAGGTAATAACTCCCTGGGGCGAGCGCAAACCAATCACCGAAATGCTGCGCGGCCTGGCCAGACATGAAGAAGACCATTCGAAAATGATCGAAGCCTGGCTAAAGAAACGCGCCAGGTAGGTATTGACAATTGATGGGTTTCATGCAAAATAAACAAAAGATAAAGGAGGATTGAAGATGGTCCATATCATCACCGATACCACATCTTGTTTGCCTGACGATTTTGCCCAGCGTTATCATATTCCAGTTATCCCACAAATCATTAATTTTGGCGCAGAAACCTTTTATGAAGGCGTTGGCATCGACAACAGCGGGTTTATCTCGCGGATGAAGAGTTCTGCAGAGTTGCCGAAAACCGCCGCGCCGCCGCCCGAACTGTTCATCGAAGAATTCCGGCGTCTGGCTCCCCTCCACGAGCCAATCTTATGTATCCATCCTTCGGCAGAAGTCAGCGGGACCGTCCGATCAGCCACGCTTGCCAGGCAAGAATTCCCCGACATAGATATTCGAGTCATCGATACCCGTGTCGTGGGTAGCCCGTTATGCACGCTGGTGCAGCTTGCCGCAACCTGGGCTGAGGAAGGCCAGGATGCCGATGCAATATCCGCCAGGTTATTCAGCATGATCAGCCGCGCTCGAGTTTATTTCCTGGTCGCCACCTTAGAATACCTGCAGCGCGGCGGCCGCATCGGCGGCGCTCAAGCTTTGTTAGGCAGCATCATGCAAATCAAGCCAATTTTATGCTTGAACGATGGTCGTGTGGATCGCTATGAAAATGAACGTACGCATAAACGCGCCCTCGCCCGCCTGAAAGAAATTGTGATTGAACAGATTCCACAAGACGGCACAGGCTACCTGAGCATCATGCATGCTGGCGTTCCAGAAGAGGGCCAGGCATTGGCCGATGATCTTAGCGCGTTGATTCACCAACCGGATGTGCCGGTGCTGAATTTGCCGCCGGCCATCATCACCCATGGCGGGCCAGGAGTATTAGCCGCCGGTTTCTTCGTCAAGCAATGAACCCGCCTTCCTCCCTGACCAGGCGTTGGAATGGGTGGGGAGATCTGCGCGTGAATTACCCGTTGCCGCCCTCGGCCGCGGATTATCTGGTCAAACGGATTGGGCAAGGAACCCCATCCCCAGATATTCGTTTTGAACAGGCGCGAGCAAACATTCCAGCTTCTAAACTGGAAAATAGGCGCCTACGACACCCATTAATTTCGCTTTCTCCCGATGAACGGCTTCTACACGCCCGCGGTCAAAGCTTGCCGGACTGGGTCGCCCTTCGCTCCGGCCAGATCGATTGTTTTCCCGACGGCGTGGCGTATCCGTCTTCGGATCAGGAGGTGCGCCAGTTGCTTGCGTTCGCCAAGACCGCAGAGTTGTGCGTTATCCCTTATGGCGGCGGCACCAGCGTGGTCGGGCATATCAATCCAACTCAATCAGACCGACCAGTGTTAACCATCGACCTCTCCCATATGAATCAGCTCTTGAGTCTCGATGAAGTCAACTTTCTGGCGACTTTCCAGGCAGGCATCAATGGACCTCAGCTTGAAAAAGTTCTAAACCAGGCTGGCTATACATTAGGCCACTTTCCGCAGTCCTTTGAGCTCTCTACCCTTGGTGGGTGGATCGCCGCCCGCTCGACTGGCCAGCAATCGTATTACTTTGGTCGCATTGAGGATCTGTTCGCAGGCGGGAATGTGGAGACGCCTATTGGCGCCATCCGCCTCCCCACCTTGCCCGCCAGCGCCGCGGGTCCCGATCTGCGTCACGTCATTTTGGGGAGCGAGGGACGTCTTGGGGTAGTCGCCTCTGCCACCCTTCGGGTTCGGAAATTGCCCGCCTCAGAAACTTTTAGCGGCGTGTTTTTCCATGATTGGCAATCTGGCGTCAACGCGCTGCGTGAAATCGTGCAAGAAAAATCCTGTGTTTCGATGCTCCGCTTGAGCGACGCAGACGAAACCGATACGACCTTGATGCTATCTGGGAAAGATTCACTTGTGACCTGGGCCGTGCGCGGCTTGAATACCTTTGGATACGATGCCGCCCGCAGTCTCTTAATTTTCGGAGTAACCGGCGACGATAAGGGGACCCGCGCCGCCAGGCAGCGCGTTCACTCGATTGCGCGCGCCCATGGTGGGTTGCCCTGCGGCGAGCTGATCGGAAAGATGTGGCAAAAATCCCGTTTTCTGACCCCCTACTTGCGCAACACACTTTGGGAATTCGGCTACGCCTTGGATACCCTCGAGACTGCATTAAAATGGTCCGAGATCCCGGCGACTACCGATGAAATCAAGCAGGTGATCCGAAATGGGCTCGAACCGTTCGGCGAAAACGTCCTCGTATTCGCCCACCTTTCCCACATCTATCGAGATGGCGCCAGTCTTTATGTAACTTTTCTTTTTCGTCGTTCCCCCGATCCGCAGATCACCTTACAGCGCTGGCAACGCCTTAAAACCGCTGCTAGCCAGGTAATTGTCAAGGCAGGTGGAACGATCAGCCATCAGCATGGCGTCGGGATAGATCATGCGGATTACCTGCCCGCCGAAAAAGGCCCTTTGGGCATGCGGTTGCTCGAGTCGCTGGCCAGTACGCTCGATCCGCAGAACATGATGAATCCGGGCAAACTATTCCGTCGTCATAATGAGTCGATTCCGTCAAATGATCTATCAGGCGCATAAAAATGGGAGACTTAATCTAGTGGAATGGCTAATCGGTTGGCGTGACCAGGCCTGGTCAGCCTTGGATGATCCTTGGGATCTCATTATTATCGGCGGAGGGATTACAGGGGCTGGCGTCTTGCGTGAGGCGACCCAGGCCGGGTTACGCGCGGCGCTGTTCGAGGCGAATGATTTCGCGGCCGGGACATCGAGCCGTTCATCGAAATTGGTTCATGGCGGTTTTCGCTACCTCCGCAATGCCCAGGTTAAACTTACTTATCAGGCAGTCCACGAACGAGAACGCCTGCTGAAGGAGGGTCGTGGGCTGGTCAACCCGCTTGGCTGTTTGCTCGCCAGTTACCAGGGTGACAGCATCCCGGGTTGGATGTTCGGCGCAGGGTTGACGCTCTATGATTTGCTGGCCCACAAATGGGGGCATCGTCGTTATGACGTCTATGATATTCAGGCGCTATGCCCGGACTTGTGTGAAGATGGCCTGCGCAGCGGCTATCGTTTCTTTGACGCTCAAACGGATGATGCTCGCCTGGTGCTGCGTATCCTTCAGGAAAGCCTGCAAGATGGCGCTATCGCCATGAACTATGCGCCTGTAGTTGATTTACTGTATCGATCAAATAAGGTCTGCGGGGTGGTGGTGAAAGATATCCACCCACAAGGCCAGGGCCGAACGAAAGAGATATTTGCGCCGGTCGTGATCAATGCCGCCGGCGTTTGGGCAGACGAAATGCGTAACATCATTGGAGGGCAGGCTCGCCTGCGCCGTTTGCGCGGCAGCCATCTGGTCTTTCCGGCTGCCCGACTACCCCTGGCTCGTTCGGTAAATATCCTGCATCCAAGGGATGGGCGACCGGTTTTTGCCTATATATGGGAGGGCGTTACGATCGTCGGAACAACCGATGTAGATCATCCTGGCGCGCTCGAGACCGATCCCTGTATCAGCGCGGCCGAAGTAGAATATTTGATGGAATTTATTCGCCGGGCGTTCCCCCACGCAGAACTAACCGAAGCCGACCTACAGGCAACCTATTCTGGTATCCGGGCTGTGGTGGACACCGGAAAACCCGATCCATCCAAAGAATCACGCGAGCATGTTCTTTGGGATGAAGCCGGCTTGCTCACCGTAACGGGTGGAAAATTAACCACCTTTCGCCTGATGGCGCGCGAAGCATTACAAAAAGTTCGCCGGCGTCTGCCGAGTCATCCCAAATTTTCGAACCATGATCGAATCTTTAACCCGCTCTCTGCCGACCTGATCGCCTCGACGCCTTTTTCGCCGGCCATGCGACTGCGACTATTAGGGCGCTACGGCAAAAACGTCAATCCATTGCTGCAGGCAGCCGGGCCAGGTGAGTTAGAATATATCCAAAATTCATTAGCCACTTGGGCTGAATTACGTTGGGCTGCGCGAAGCGAGGCGGTTCAACACCTGGACGATTTATTATTACGCCGTGTGCGTCTCGGTCTATTGCTCCCCCAAGGCGCGCAACCCCTTATGCGCCGTATCCGCGAGATTGCACAACCAGAATTAGGTTGGAACGACCGAACCTGGGAGGAAGAAGAAAAACGTTATATTTCACTTTGGGAAAATGCTTACCAGACGCCAGGTTGATTATCCTTTTCAATAAAAGGCCAAACGATGTCCAAAGCGACAAAAGACCTGATTCTCGCCATCGATAATGGCACACAAAGTGTTCGGGCGCTCTTGTTCGACCCTCAAGGTCAATTATTGGCGAAAACACGCGTGCCGATCGAAGCCTATTTTTCCACCGCTCCTGGGCTGGCCGAACAACGACCAGAAGTTTTCTGGCAGGCTTTGTGTGACGCCTGCCAAAGTCTTTGGCAGGTTCCCGGGGTGGACAAGCAACGTCTTGCAGGGGTAGCCCTGACCACCCAGCGCTCGACCGTGATCAACCTGGATAAGCAGGGTCAGCCGCTGCGTCCCGCAATCATTTGGCTTGACCAAAGGCGCACCGAAAACCTCGCCCCCGTGGGTGGTCTTTGGGGTCTTGCGTTTCGATTATCCGGTATGCAGCGCACCGTCGCCTATCTTCAGGCTGAAGCCGAAATCAATTGGATTCGAATCCACCAACCCGAAGTCTGGTCACAGACGCATAAATACCTGTTCCTTTCCGGTTACCTATCCTGGCGACTCACAGATCATTTTGTTGATTCGGTGAGCTGCCAGGTAGGCTACCTGCCATTCGATTATAAACGCCAACAATGGTCGCGGAAATATGATTGGAAGTGGCAGGCCGTACCCATGGACCCGGCAATCTTACCTGAATTGATCGCGCCGGCCGAGCCGCTTGGTGAAATCACGCCCCGCGCTTCCGAACAGACCGGTATCCCGGCTGGCTTGCCGCTCATCGCCGCCGCCGCAGATAAGGCCTGCGAGGTGATCGGTGCCGGAGGATTGGCGCCAAACGTCGCCTGCCTGAGTTATGGCACAGCCGCCACGATTAATACCACCCATCATCGATATATCGAGCTCATTCCCATGATACCCCCATATCCATCTGCAATCCCAGGTCATTACAGCTTGGAACTGCAGATCTACCGCGGCTTCTGGATGGTGGGCTGGTTCAAGACCGAGTTCGGCCATGTCGAACAGATCCTGGCCGAACAGCGCGGGGTTGAGCCAGAAGAGATCTTCGACGAATTGGTGATGTCTGTGCCCCCAGGTTCAAATGGTTTACTCTTGCAGCCATACTGGTCCCCCGGTTTGAAGTTGCCGGGGCCGGAGGCCAGGGGGGCCATCATTGGCTTCGAGGGGGTGCATACCCGCGCCCATCTTTATCGCGCCATCCTGGAGGGGTTGGGGTACGCATTGAGAGAAGGCGCCATGCGTACAGAAAAACGAAGTGGTGTTAAAATCACTGAATTGCGTGTGGCCGGAGGCGGCAGCCAGAGTAAGGCTGCCATGCAGCTTACCGCAGACCTGTTCGGTTTGCCGACCTCCCGACCTCATCTCTATGAAGCCTCCGGGCTTGGCGCTGCGATCGACGCTTCGGTTGGGTTAAAATTGCACAATGACTTCAATGAAGCCATCTCGGCCATGACTCATCCAGGCGATACTTTTGAACCCAACCCCACTGCCCACAAGGTATACGATGAACTCTTCAATAACGTCTATCTAAAAATGTACCACCAGCTTCAACCGCTGTATGATGAGCTTTCAAAAATAATTTCGCCGATGCCATCGCAAGAACCATGAATGGATCAGATGCTCTTCCGGCTACAACAGAATGTCCCGCCGTGAGAGGTTAGAAGTCTAATGCCTGCAATCCTGGCCCTCGATTTCGGGGGCGCCAAACATACCGCGGGTCGGGTGGATTGGCCATTCGAAGCCGGAAGTCCGCTAGTCTGGCGCGATCACCGGCGTCAATTCACGCCGCATGAATCGAATTTCTTGACCGATTATCAAATCATGCTCGACCTTGCGCGCCAATTATTAAACGGAGAAAAAACCATTGGGGTCGGCGTATCATTTGGCGGCCCGGTGGACGCTGCAACACGCACCGTACGGCTCTCGCATCACGTACCCGGTTGGGAAAATATTCGCCTGGGTGAGCTGCTCGAAGCGGAATTTGGTTGCCCTGTCTGGATCGATAACGACGCCAATGTAGGCGCGCTGGGTGAATATCACTTTGGGGCTGGCAAAGGCAGCCGCAGCTTGATGTATATCACCATCAGCACCGGTGTGGGCGGGGGTTGGATATTCGACGGCAAATTATGGCATGGCGCCGACGGCATGGCCGGGGAAATCGGTCACACGGTCATCGATCCTGCCGGGCCGCTTTGTTTGTGTGGCAAGCGCGGTTGCCTGGAACGCCTGGCTTCTGGGCCATATATGGCGCAAGATGCCCTTCAATTATTAAATGAGTTTCCCGAACGCGCCAGCCTGATCCGTCGCCTGGCACAGCAATCTCAAACCGGCGCACAGCCTGTTACGATCACCGGACAAATGATCAGCCAGGCGGCATCAGAAGGCGACGATCTGGCGATCGAGATCTTGGACCGCGCTGCCTGGGCTTTGGGGGTGGGTATCGGAAACGCCGCCAATTTGATCAATCCTCAACGTTTCATTTTGGGTGGAGGAGTGACCAAATCCGGCGACCGATTTTGGCGCGCTGTACAAGACGCCGCCAGGCGAACGGCTTTACCCCAAATTCATTTTGAAATCTTGCCCGCCGCTTTAGGGGATGATGCGCCCTTGTGGGGTGCAATCGCATTGGTGCAAACGTGTCAGTAAATGCCCTGCTCAGTCGCTGGCGTTCAGATCCGCATATCTTTGGAAATGTGACCGCCTGGGAAACGTTGCCTGCTGTCCTGGCGCAAACCGAACCCTTACCGCCCGATTTGCATCCCGCGTTACGCCAGGCTTTACAAAACCAAAATAAACCTGCTCTTTTTTCCCATCAAGCTGATTCTTTGCGCGCCGCCTGGGCTGGCCGGCATGTCATCCTGGTCACAAGCACCGCAAGCGGAAAAACCCTGGGTTATAACTTGCCAGTGATCGATGCCCTCTTGCGCGACGAGCATGCCAGGGCGCTCTATCTGTTTCCAACCAAGGCGCTCGCTCAAGACCAGTTGAGTGGATTAAAATCCCTACTCGCCTCGATCCCCCTCGAATATTCTAATCAACCAGCCGGCTTACCCGCTCCCGCCATTTACGATGGCGATACACCCGCCAGCAGCCGGCCGGCGATCCGAGAAAAAGCCCGCCTGATCCTCAGCAATCCGGATATGCTGCACACCGCCATCCTCCCCCACCATACCGCCTGGGCAAGTTTTTTCCGAGAGCTGCGTTTTATCGTCATCGACGAGATGCACATCTATCGCGGCATCTTTGGCTCGCACGTAGCCAATGTATTGCGCCGGCTAAAACGGGTCGCACATTTTTATGGCGCACAGCCTCAATTCTTCCTGACTTCTGCCACGATCGCCAACCCAGTGGAACTTGCCGAGCGCCTGTTAGAGCCTCCAGGCGGCCGGGATGAATTTGCCCTGATCGAACGAGATGGCGCTGCACACAGTGCAAAACACTTTCTGCTGTACAACCCACCCATCATCGATGAACAGCTCGGTTTGAGGCGCAGCGCCATTCAAGAGAGCGTGAGCCTGGCGGGTGATTTATTGGCTTATGATATCCAGACGATCCTGTTTGGCCGCTCAAGGCGTAATGTTGAGCTGCTGCTAACCTATTTACGCGAGAAAGCCGCTGCCTCATCGCCGGCGGACCGGCGATCGCCCGGTGGGCAAAACCAGATCGACCCGAACCGCTCGATCCGCGGTTACCGCAGCGGGTATCTACCCCAGCAACGCAGAGAAATCGAACAAGGGTTGCGGCAAGGCAGCGTTCGCGCGGTGGTTGCGACGAACGCCCTCGAGCTCGATATCGATATCGGCGCCATGGGAGCTTCCATCCTGGTCGGATACCCTGGCAGTATCGCCGCCGTTTGGCAGCAAGCCGGGCGGGCCGGGCGCGGCGACAGCAAGGTTCATCAATCTCGCAGCGAAACTGCCCTGGCGGTGATGGTTGCAACCGCCGACCCGCTCGACCAGTTCCTTGCCGCGCATCCTGAATATTTTTTCGGGCGCAGCCCCGAGCAAGCGCTGATCAACCCCGACAATTTACTCATCCTGCTGGCGCATATTCGCTGTGCGGCTTTCGAGCTGCCCTTTCATGCAGGCGAGTATTTTGGCGGTTTGTCTGTCGATCGTTTGGGTGAGTTCCTGGATTTTCTGGTTGAGCAAGGCGTCTTGCATCAATCCAACGCCCGCTATTTCTGGATGGCAGATGAATACCCTGCCCAGGCAGTCTCTTTGCGCTCCGCTTCAACTGACAACATTCGGCTCCAGGCCGATGATGATCACCCGTCAGTCATCGGCAACGTCGATCGCGCCAGCGCGCTTTGGATGGTCCACCCAAATGCAATCTATATGCACGAAGGCCAGACTTATCTCGTGGATGAGCTTGATCTTGAGCAAAACCTCGCCCATCTAAGGCGAGTGGATTCCACGTATTACACTGAGCCGCGCAGCGAAACCAGCGTAGAACTGGTCGAGCATCTGGATCAGCAGCCCGTGCCAGGCGGCCTTAAAAATTATGGCGAAATCCGGGTGACAAGTCAGGTAATTGGCTTTCGTCAAATCCATTGGCAAACCCACCAACAACTTGGCCTGGGCGAGTTGGTCCTGCCGCCCACCGAGCTGCAAACCATGGCGTATTGGTTGGCGCTTTCGGAAGAAACCGTGGATTGCCTGCGCGAAATGGGAGTCTGGACAAATGATCCAAACCAATACGGGCCAACCTGGCCGCGCCAGCGTGACCGGGCCCGCGCTCGGGATAATTATCGCTGCCAGGTTTGCGGGGCGCCGGAGCAAGATCGCGCTCATGATGTGCACCACAAAATCCCTTTTCGTACCTTTAGCTCGGCTGAGATCGCAAATCAGCTTGAAAACCTGACGACTTTGTGCAACGCCTGCCATCGCCGGGCCGAAACTGCAGTTCGCGTTCGCAGCGGGCTGGGAGGGCTGGGGTTTGTCTTGGGCCACCTTTCTCCCTTGTTCCTGATGTGCGATACCCGCGACCTGGGAATCCATACCGACCCTCGCTCCGCGCTTTCCGATGGACAGCCTGCGATCGTAATTTATGATCAGGCCCCTGCAGGCATCGGACTAAGCCAACGTCTATTCGAAATACACTCAGACCTGGCCGGGCGGGCGCGCGAGTTGGTCAGTGAATGCCTCTGTAAAGATGGCTGTCCTTCTTGTGTCGGTCCGGGTGGTGAACTGGGATCGGGCAGCAAACGCGAGACGCTGGCAATTTTGGATGCTCTGGTCGCGTAAATGCAGACGGGGTGTTAAAATACCTGCATGCCTTCTTTATCGGATAAATTGAAGTCGCTGGGCGTCAAGGTTGGCGCTCATGACTTGCCTCCAAAGCCGCCCGCACCCCTTCAACCAGGGGATGCTTCGCAAGCAGCGGCGCTTGATCAAATCATCGCCGGGCATGCGTTAGAAAATTCCCAGGGGGTCGCCTATGTCGTCGAAACACACTACCCCCTCGAATATCAACAAGGACGAGCTGGCCTGCTAACCACCCATACCCTGGAGATGCTGGCAACCTGGGCTGGCGAGCAAGATCGCTTCGCGCGTGGCGAGCTGGCCCCTCGCTCCCTGGCTTTCCTGGATATCGAAACCACCGGCCTTTCGGGTGGGACTGGTGTGTATGCCTTCCTGATTGGCGCAGCCCGCTTCGAAGCAGACGAATTCCACCTCGCTCAATTTTTCATGCGCGACCCTTTTGAAGAGCCGGCCGAGTTATTGGCGCTTGAAGAATTTCTCGCTCCCTGCACTTCACTGGTCACTTTCAATGGAAAAACATTTGACATCCCCATATTGAACACACGCTATTTATCGCATGGATGGCGCTCGCCGTTCTTCGACCTGGGGAATATCGATTTGCTCCACCTGGCGCGTCGCTTATGGCGCGACCGTTTACCCAGCCGCACCCTGGGCGCCCTCGAAGTCCAAATCCTTGGATCAGAACGCACCGAAGACGACATCCCCGGCTGGGCGATCCCCCAAATGTACTTTGATTATTTACGCAGTGGCGATCCAGGGCCATTAAAAAGTGTCTTTTATCATAATGCCATGGATGTCGTATCCCTGGCTGCCCTGTTCAACCACATGGCCGGCATCCTGGATCATCCTTCCGAGTCGTCCATCCAACATGGGGTAGACATCATCGCCCTGGCGCGCCTTCATGAGGATCTGGGCGAAGTTGATAAGGCCATACAGTTATACTTGCAAGGGTTAGATTACGAAGATCATCCGCAAAGCAACATTGATTCTGAGTTTCGTCTGCCGCATGCGATCCTGGTCGATGCCATTCAACGTCTCGCTCTGATTCACAAACGCAAAGAAGATTACGATACTGCGGTGACGCTCTGGGAGAAAGCGGCCAGCCGCCGACATATTGAAGCCCATATCGAGCTGGCCAAGTTTTACGAGCACCGTCAGAGAAATTACCCTGAAGCGCTAAGTTGGACGCGTTCCGCGCTGGATCTGGCGAATTCTCCAGATTTGCCTGTTTACGAACGCCTGCGCTGGTCGTCCGAACTTGAAACCCGCCTGCTACGATTACAACGCAAGCTTGGCGCGAGCTAAAAGCCGGGCTGCATCATCCCCTACCCCAGAAAATCCTTCATCGATGGCCGCCGAAAACCTCAAGTCGTTAAAACACAATATCGCCGTCAACCTGCTGGATGGAGGTTTTTTTGGTTTTGCCATCGGGTTCGCCTCATTTACCACCATTATTCCACTCTTTGTGAGCAGCCTGACCGACTCAGCCATCCTGATTGGGCTGATCCCGGCCATCCATAGCGTAGGTTGGCAATTCCCGCAAATTTTTACTGCACGCCGCGTGGCCCAACAGGAGCGCTATAAGCCGATGGTCGTTCTCATGACCATCCAAGAACGGCTGCCTTTCCTTGGGCTGGCCGTGGTAGCCTGGTTTTCCCCTTCCTTAGGTACGCAGAAAGCCCTGATACTTACATTCTTGCTGCTGATTTGGCAGGGGTTGGGCGGCGGGCTGACTGCAACAGCCTGGCAGAGCATGATCGGCAAAATTATTCCATCGGAAACCCGCGGCACTTTTTTTGGCGCGCAATCTGCGGCGGCCAATCTATTGGCCAGCGTGAGCGCCATCCTTGCCGGGATAATCCTGCAGCGCCTTGCTAGCCCACAGGATTTTTCCCTGAACTTCTTACTCTGCAGCATCGCCATGCTGATTTCGTGGATATTTTTAACGCTCACCCGCGAGCCCAGCCGCCCGCCCCAGCCGGAAATACCTCAGGCAGATTTTTGGAGAGGCTTACGGAGTATTCTGCGCCAGGATCAAAATTTTCGCTGGTTTTTGATCGTACGCATGTTATCGCAACTGGCGGTTATGGGCTATGCTTTATATACTGTGTATGCGGTGAACACCTTAGGGATGAGCGACTTCAGCGTAGGGGTGTTAACCAGTGTGCTTCTGGCGACGCAGATCGTCGCCAACCCGATCATGGGTTGGCTTGGAGATCATTGGAGCCATCGCCAGGTGATGCAGGTCGGGATTATCGCATCGGTTCTAAGCGCGATATTGGCTTGGTGGGCCCCATCCGCCGCCTGGTTCTTCCCCGTTCAAATCCTGGCCGGCGTCTCAAATGTCGCAGTCTGGACCATCGCGTTGGCCCTCATCCAACAGTTTGGATCCGAAGATCAAAGGCCGGCTTATATCGGTCTATCGAATACCCTCATCGCTCCTTTTACAATTCTGGCCCCTTTTCTCGGCGGCTGGCTGGCCGAGCGAATGGGGTATCCAGCCACATTTATGGCTTCAGCATTGTTTGGTATCGCAACGGTGGTTATTTTACAAATGCGTGTGCGTGATCCGGTAAAAATATGAATCGAGAAAGGATTCGAAATGACAGAATTTTTTCACTTTGATCGCCTCACCTGGCCTGAGATCGCCGCTTTATCACGCAGCATCCCTCTGGTTCTGCCGCTCGGCTCCGGTTATAACCTGGAAAGCCTGGTGGATGCCTTGGGCGACCCACATCACGCCGGTCTGCTTCCGGCTTTTCCATTTGGCTGGCAGGGCAGCGGCTTAGCCGTGCCGGAACAAGTTTTGTCGGATATCTTAGCAAATCTGCTGGATAGCCTTCGCGATGATGGCTTTACCCGTCTTTTCGTCCTCGCCCCTCAAGGACTAAACCTGAGCCTGGGCGCTGTTCAAATCTGCCAGCCGCACAAAAGCCAATATTTCCAGCAGCCCGCCCTCCCTGCCGATGCAGAACGAGACAAGGTTATTGTCATCCCCATTGGCCATACCGAACAGCACGGTTTTCACCTCCCCATGGCGACCGACACAATCATCATCGAAGCCATTGGCCAGGGAACCGCGCAGGCGACGCCGGATCTGGCATCCTGCTTGCCCGTCATGCCTTATGGCGTCAGCACGCATCGCGCCGCTTTTGCTGGCACACTTAACTGCGGGGGCCGTGCCTTCGAAGACTTCTGGCTGGCGGTTATTGATGGATTGGTACACAGGGGCTTCGAACGTTTTTATCTGCTGAGCGGTCACGGCGGGAATTGTTCGTTCCTGGTCAACATCATCAAATATGCCGGTGAGCGGCACAAGCAAATATTCTGCGCCACAAGCTGGCTATATCTTTCAGGCCCGAAAGGAATTGAAGCCCTCGAGAAATATCGCCAATCCCCCATTGGCGGTATGGGCCATGCCTGCGAGCTTGAAACTTCGTTAATCTTGCACCTCACTCCAGATCAGGTACATATGGAGCGGACCATCGATGAAATGGACTTTATTGCCACGCCAAATTATTATATGGATTGGGTGGAAGGCGGCGCGCTGATCGCCAACCCGCCTTGGGACGACGACACGCGCACTGGCGCCTATGGCGCCGGCAGCCTTGGCACGGCCGAAAAAGGGCGTGTCTGGTTGGATGCTGCGGTTGCAGAAAAAGTCGTCCATGTCACTGAAATCCACCAACAATTGGCTATGCGCAAAGCGCGCCGGGCCAGTGGCTTCGGTTTGTGGGGCAATGCCCAGGATTTTCCTCACGCATCCAGGTAGTAGGCGTGATATTGGCTCGTGCACGGGTTCCCCCACGCAATATACATCGCTTTCGCAGTCAAATCGATCACCATCGCGTTGACCGTCTTCTCACGCTCCAAGGGGTCATTATCATCCGTAGAGTGGTTACAAATCGAGTTCGGAAAATTCACATGATCCCGTTGGATTGCCTGGAGGGTTTTAAGCGTGTGCAGCGGTGTGCGTTTGAGTAGCCTTAATGCTCTGAAGTAGCGCACTCGTGTACCCACCAGTTCGTCTGGCTCACTTTCGATCGCCTGCATGTTGAAATCCAAATAATGATTGGTGTGTACGATATACCCATCTTCACCGTATAACACCGCAAAGCGTCGCGCCGATACTTCAACCGAATATAACTCACCGCTCTCGTGGGCAAGTAGGTGGTTATATCCGGCCGCACGATGCGATAGCAAGGTGCTGCGAATGGCCTCATCGGGATCCTTCGCTGCTAATACCGCCCGCGAAACGATCAACCGGGGGATGCCAATCCGCGAATCCGTTGGATATACCGAATCGCAGGCCTGGGCGATCCCGGCAGAATTGAAACCGATATTTGGCAGCAGGCCGCCGTATGTCATCGCCAGGAATGCTGGTTCGCCATCCGGGTCGGCGTGAACAAGATAAACATCATTTTCGTCCTCGGGCAACCAATCTTCATTATGCGCAATCAATACATGCCCGTCTGCGGTGCGGTCTTCATTGACCGCCATACTGGTGCACTTGGTCAGATGCAGCGCGTCCATCGTGACAGCTTCCATCGCGTTGACAACCATCAAATCATCGAACGACACATCCGCCCCCTCTGCCATCCCTAATAATTCATCGACATATTGTGGGTAACGTTCTTGGGCGAATGGTAGATACTTACGCGCCTGGATTTGCGCGCCATCCCAAGTCAATTGAAGATCGGAATACGCGCTGGCGATCAAGTTGCGCGCATTTTCGATGCTATGTCGCACTTGCGTCGCGCACATATCCCCAATCTGGCAACCCATCGCGCGATGAGAGCCGGCTACACGCACCATGGGAATCGGCGACCCTTGCATCGGCGCACTATTCCCTGCTCCTGGCGCCCCATTGCCCGGCGTCGGATATTGCTGAGTAATCTGGGCGGCGTAGTGCGCCGACCCTGATGAATTCCCCTGTACGTTCGCCCTCGGGATATATTCCTTTTCATCCATAATCCTTTACTCCACCAACTCGAATTTAAGACGAAGATGACGCACCCAACAACCATGTTTTATTGCCAATCGACGCGCTTTCTCGGCCCCATCGATACAATCTTCGCTGTCGATCTCTGCAGCGTTCGCACTTATCACAAATGCGGAATCGCGCGCCGCTGGATGCGCCTCATCTACGATCGCGCCTGAATATTCCTCACCGAGCGCAATGATCAAGCCCTTGACCGGCTGCTGGTTGAATATCGCTTCAAGACGATCGCAGCCTCCTAAGATCATCACGCCATGAATATTCCGGCCCATTTTCAATAAATCATTGTCGATAAAACCGATCGGCCGATAATTGAATTGTGGATTCATCAGGATCCAACGCAAAGCCATCTCGCCAGCGTCGCCTGCCCCGTAGATCAAGACGGGTTCGCTGGCATAGCGTGCCCGTAAACCGGCGAACCTATCCATGATTCTAAACGAAGAACGCGAAGCCGCCAAACCTAAAAATAAAAACACCGCGAAAAGAATAAACAAAGCCGGTGGATATACTTCGCTCGCCGGAGGGTCCCCGACCGGCGAACGTATGGAATATAGAAAATATACCCCACTAAACGTAACCACCATACAGCTCGCCGAAGCCTTGAAATAACGCATTATCTCGTCTAGGCCGACGTAGCGCCAGACGCCGCGATAGACTCCGTTCAAGAAGAATGACAGGTATGCAATTGCGACAACCACCGGCAGCGCCAGGACAAATTGCGCCAGGTGCGCATCGCCTATTAACAACCCGAACCTGCCAACGAAAGCCAGGTAAAACGCCAACACGATAATCACAAAATCGAGGACGACTTCGAGTAAGCGGCGTTTATAAGTAAGGTTCAGCATTACCCTGGCGAAGGCGCCCGGCTGATTATCCAAACCCTTAGCGCCTTCTATTTCACCTTGAGGACCTGGCGTTCCTCCAGGTTCAACAGGCGCCCGTGTTGGGGTAACCTTTAAACCTCCCAGGTAAGCGGTCGCTAATGCTAACGCGATTACTAGCACCGGGATGAGGATGATGCTCAACCAATATCCGATCGATTCCACGGCAATCGCGGCGATCCCAGAGAACAACGCCACGCTATAGAGCACCCATAGCGCCTGGCGTTCCTTTAACCCAAAAGCGATCAGGCGATGCGAGGTGTGATCCCGTCCCCCTCGTACGGGTGATTCGCCGCGCAGTAGACGGGTAAAAATCACCAGAATCGTATCCAGGATCGGCAACATGAATAACAGGGTTGGCACGCCCAGAATGGCGACGACATTCGAAGCCTGCGGTTGTCGGGCAATGGCAAGTGACGCCAGGGTGAAACCAATGAACATGCTGCCGCTATCTCCCATGAATATCGACGCAGGCGGATAATTTCGGAGCAGGAAACCTATCAGGCTACCCGCCAGGGCAGCCGAAACCAGCGCCAACCCGTAATTGCCAACTCTCCAAAACATAAAACCTAAGAGCGTAACCGTAATCAATGAAATACCGCTCGCCAGGCCATCCATATTATCGAGTAGATTGATCGCATTCGTAATTCCAACCAACCAGATAAATGTAAGGATCACATTTAATAATTGTGCGGCCTGATTATTGGCAAATCTGGGTGTAAAAAAACCGCTCGTATAACCTAAAGTAACCACGATCGTAGCGGCGATAATTTGCCCAACCAGCTTGGCAGGTGGAGGAATATGCTTAAAGTCGTCATACAAGCCCAAACCAAAGATAAATACTGAGCCGGCCAGGAAACCCCACTGCCGGAGTGGATCGAAATCCGCCCTGCCATTGGTAATACTCTGGAGGTGGAAGAATTTAAACTGGAGCAGCAGGCAGGCCAACAAGAGGCTGGCGACGAATGCCGTAAAAATTGCCACACCGCCCAGGCTTGGTGTTGGCTTTTTATGCCAACGATCGTCGCGGGGAATCGCTAAACGGCCCGTCCGGTAACAGTAAATTCGTACCAGAGGAATGCACAGCAGACATATTCCAAAAGCAACGACACCGGTAAACCAAATGATCATTCAGCGTTGTGAATTAAGGAGGTCAAGATACGATTTCAATCGTTCTTGCTGGTCTTGCGGGGCATGCGCCAATGCAAATGTAGCATATTTTTGGGCTTGTTGCAAGTCGCCATCTTGCAGATAAAGCTGGGCGATTACTTCTTCTATTCGCCAAATATTCGAGCTCTGGGGGTAAGCGTCGATTGCCTGCACGTAGGTCGAAATCGCTTCTTGCACCCTGCCCAGCTTTGACAACGCCATCCCCAGGGATAGCCCAACATTATATTTGATCTGCGCTTCACCGGGCAACGCCAGCGCCTGCCGGTAATATTGAATGGCCTCCTCCAAGAGCGTTTGCTTCTCAGTGGGATCGATGGTTTTGTCTGCCTGGCGCGAAGCGATATCCCCTAGCTGGCCGAATGTCCAGTCATAGGTGGCATCGATGTCCTTGGCGCGCTCCAGGCGAGGCAATGCTTCCTGCAATTGACCCAGAATGCTTAGCGAAAGGTAAGCCCACTCGTTCCATAAACGCACATTATTCGGGCTGAGCACAACTGCACGCGAGAAATATTGATCCGAAATAGCAGCCCGCTCCTGGCGTTTCGCTTGATCCTGGCTCAATGCCGCCCATAGGCTGTACAGGCGAGCCAGGTTCGCAGTGTGATCCGTGTTCAACGGGTTGAGCGCCTGGGCGCGTTTCAGATCCACAACCGCATTTCCCAAAAATCGATCTTGCTCAGCCGTATCGGTCATTGACCTGGCTTGCTCGAGATACGCACGGCCCAAATACAGGTAATAATAGTCCTCGTTTGGGGCCAATTGGTTTGCCTTGTTATAGATCTCAATCGCCGCCGGCCAGGCCCCTGGTTGGTTGAACCCTTCTCCCAGCTTAAAAGTGATATCCGCCTGGATTGGCCGCAGGTTCGTAAAGATGACCCCAATACTGACCACCAGCAGCGCGGCCGAGGAAACCAATATCACGCGCCAGGTTACAGTTGGTTCTTTGGCGGATATACCCCGTCGTTGCGGGATTTCGTTGGCAAAGAAATAAGCGCTCAACAACAAACAACCAAACAAATACACCGTGAACACGTTGAGAATGCTGGCATAACGCGCTACCTGGGACATTAAATCCTGCATCGAGGATGGCGTTAGACGCGCCACGGACGCCAACGCTGCGCTCTGCAGCCACCAGTACACCGCTCCGATAACGAAGGAAGAAACCAAAATGGTCAGTAAGATCCATAACCAGTCGCGATGCCCTTGAGTCTCGAAGGACGAGTCTTGGGCGTCACGCTCATGGACCGACCAGTCCGGGCGAGCGCGATCATCTGGCTGGAAAATCTCGATCGAAAGAATAATCCCGCCAACCAGCCAGGTAACCGCCACAAAAACCATCATTGCATAGGATGTTGCCCCCCCAATAATCCTGGTCAAAGCCAACCACAGCACCCCAATCGCGCTCTTGGCGGCATTTTGGTTTGATATGAAATCGAAACCCAGAGTGGCGAGTAGCATTCCAAGTATCCCGCCACACGCCAGCGCGCTAAAGACCCAGGGCCAGCGCTGCTGTAGCCCATCTACCCCGTGCCCCTCCCTTGCTGCATTTTTATCAGTTCGCGGCTTTTTCTTTCGCGCCGGTTGACCGGTCAGGATCTCATTGTCGGTAGGCGCCCCGCCTGCAGCGTTTCCCGGCGGCGAGCCCAAAACGACATCGGGGTTTGTTTGCGGGAAGACGAAGCCAACCAAAATGAGCACCGAACAGTAAATCCAAAAGTAAGTGCGCGTCACCCCGATTGCGATGCCAAAATTAATTTCGACAAAGTGAGCCAGGATAGCCGCTAAAAGCATCAACAAGGTAAGAAATCGGCCAGCCTCCGGACGTGCTGCTGTGAAGCCCGAGCCGGAAAGGCTTTTCTCAGTCGCCTGGGCGGGCGCCAGAAACGAAGCAACGACCACAAAACCGATCAAACCAAGCAATATACCGAATGGAATCCCAACCCCGACATACGCCATCCCTCGCCACACAACAAACAGGATCCCGCCTGCTGCTCCCCCCACGATCATAAATATTAAATATAGGCGCTGCTTCAATCGGGAATCGATCATCCCAATCCATTTTAAGCCATAATAAAACACACTTAAAAACAACCACAGGTAAGCAACCAGCCCGAGCAGGCCGGTAATTATCAACGAATCCCATGTTTCATTATGCGCTCGATCCGGGGTGGCGTTACGCTTCTCCACCTGTCCGAGGGCCGGGATGTAGAATGGATTGTATGCGACGAACATACTTTCCGGGCCGAAGCCGAGCAACGGCCGAAGGATATTGAAACGATCTTGAGAGCCATCCGGGAATTCCAGCGGCCTATGGGGTGAGAGAAGATCAACCGCCCCTTCCCAAATATACCGCCGTACAAGCGCGCTGTTGCTTTCTGCATCTAACAACAGGCCAAAGCGACCGATCGCCGGTGAAGCGCGCAACGCTTCGAAAGGGCCTCCCTCCAGGTTGAAAGTTAACAACAGAGCCGTCAGGAGGATCACCAGTCCAACCATTGCAAGGGTCATCCACTTCAGTCGTTTCCAAAAAGAAAACATCAATAAGATGAAAAAACAACTCGCCAGCCAACCCAGGGTAGGACCACGGCTCCCACTCAGATATAGTGCAGCTACCTGAAGCACAGCAATAAACACATAGAGCGAGGCGCGCAGAATATGGAAAAATGGCGCAAACACCGTTCGCGCACTCCCTGGATTGTCCGGGTGACGATCGATCGCTATGTTAGAAGATCGGATCGATCGAAACGCAGACACGATGCGTCCGAGAACCAATGGAAAGACCATGATTAAGTACGCCGCGACAAAGATGGAATTGCCCAGGGTCGAGGCAATTCGCACCGTTACATTGCCGCCCCAGGGGATCGGGTCCAGCCGATATTTTTGCAAAATCCCGTAAAGCGCCACAGGCAAGCTGGCGATAATGATCACCGTGATCAGACGTTCCACTTGCGCTCGCCGGCGTAAATTGAAAAGGATCACTGCAAAGATGACCAGGTAAGAAAAGGCGGTATAAACGCCTTGTAATCGCTGATAAGAGCCCCAAAAGCTTACCCGCGGATTGATCGAAAAAAAAGTCGCAATGATGTATACAAAGGCGGTGAATAGCGCCGGTAAGAGCAAGGGCGCTTGTAGGGTCGAAGATCGAAGCCTGCTCTTCCCCGTCTGCCCGCCGGTCGGGCGAAACAAAACCTCCGAGTTCTTCACATCCTCGGAGGTCCTGGGAACCTGGCTGATTAGCTTAACGATCCACGCGCCGAGCAACAAGAGCGCTAAAGAGCGCAAGAGCGCGATTTTATCGGGTTCAAATATTCGGCTGGATAGGACATTAAAAAACAGCGGCAGTACCATCACAGCCGCCAGCCATCCCGCTTCGATTATGCCATCACAAAATTTCAGCCAGGACTTCATGCAAAGCAACCCCTTGTCCGGGTGTCACATTAATGGTTTTCACGATTCCAGGTTGAGCTGCGCGAATTTCGTTCTCCATCTTCATCGCTTCTAAAACCAGGATCGTTTGCCCAACAATAACCTCATCCCCTTCCGAAACCAAAATCCGTGTCACCAATCCTGGGATCGGCGCTTTAATCCGTCCGTCCCCGTGATGCGGTCGGATCGCCATAGCTTCACGATCGCGCATCTCTATAAAATATAGACCCTTGTTAGATTTTATCCAACGAAAATCCCGGTCCAGGATAACTTCATAGGGACGCCGATCGATGACCAGCCAATCTACCTCTCCATTACGTTCATCGATGGTTCGGTTTAGAGGCGCTAACACCTCCACGGATCGTCCATCTACGACCACCGTAAATTCTCCCTCAGGGGCGGCCAGAGATTCGAGTTCAATTTCGAAGGTTTTTCCCGCAATGGTTACGGCAATGACAATCATAAAGGTCCCGATCCCTTACTCGCCTCATTCCGGTAATTGGCGACTTTTCCGATGCCAACCTGAATGCAAGCGCTCCGGTTGACCGGATGAAATAGACTGGCTGCGGCGCAAATAATGGATCGCCGCTGCGATTGCAAGGTCCCGAAAAACTGTTGGGTCTTCAGGATTTGCGCTGAATCCAGGCTGTGCTTCGCTCTCGTTTGGACCAAGAGAGCCCATTCGCAGATTTGTATTGTAACTTCCATCCAGGATCAGGGGGTGGGTCATCAACCTTTGCAGGATAGGTAGATTTGTCGAAGGACCGGTCAGTTTGAATTCATCCAATGCTTGCTGCATCTTTCGCAAGCATGACTGACGGTCCCCAGCCCAGACGGTTAGCTTGGCGATCAACGAATCAAATTCCGAGGAGATTTCACAGCCTTGATAAACGTAAGTATCGATCCGCACGTCTGGCCCGGATGGTAATCGCACCATACGCAATTGGCCAGGGCTGGGCATAAAGCTCATCCAAGGATCCTCGGCCGTGACCCGACACTCCATCGTCCAGCCGCGTAACTCGATATCTTCCTGGCGATAGCCCAAAGGTTCACCGGCTGCCAATCGGATCTGCTCGGCAACCAAATCCAGGCGGGCCAAGCCCTCGTTGAGCGGATGTTCTACCGAGATGCGCGGCTTGATCTCGGTGAAGAAGATTTGACCACCCTCATCCACCAGGAACTCGAGCGTCGAAACATTCTGCAGGTTAAATAGATCCGCCAGCTCGAGAGACATGGCCAATAATTCCTGACGCTGCACAGCAGACAGGCAGGCTGCCGGCGCCTCTTCGAATAATTTTTGATTACCCAGGATGATCGAGCCCTCTCGCTCGCCCAGGTGGACTCTCTGCCCGTAGTGATCGCCCAGGATTTGTACGCTGATTTGATTGGCGGGTAAAATTGCCTTTTCGAGATAGATAGCGCGTGTTCCATAGACGGCTTGCGCTTCGGCTTGAGAACGGCTCACTGCCTGGCGGAATTGTTCGCTTCGCAACACCAGTCGCTCACCGCGTCCTCGGCCGCCCTGGCAAGATTTCACCACAATCGGGAAACCAAGCAAATCCGCTTCAGCACACATCTCCTCGATGGCAGTGTCCTCGAAACAAGCCCGGGAATGCCTGATGACGGGAAAGCCAGCCGCCTCGGCGCGCGCCAGGACGGAAATCTTATCGCCGACCGCCTCAACGATCTCCGCTGGCGACCCGATAAAGCCGATTCCAGCAGCATGACACGCATAAATAAATTCTGCACGTTCCGCCAAGAAGCCATATCCAGGGTGGATCGCGTCAGCCTTGACTGCCAAAGCGATCTTCAATATCGCATCCCCATCGTAAAATACATCCGCAGCAGCGACCTGGATCGCCTCATCTGCCAGCCGCACGTGGAGTGAATTCCGGTCCTCGGCGGTAAACAGCGCGATGGAATCGATGCCCAGTATCCGGCAAGTCCGCTCGACGCGCACTGCGATTTCGCCTCTGTTGGCAATTAAAATCCGTTGATAGGATAGCATATGGCAGATCTCTTACCCAAAAATTAGGGAGCGACTTCCCCTTCGGGGGTTGGGGTCTCGGTATAAAGCGATGTCGGCGTCTTGGTGATCCCAATCCCGGCTTCCCAGGGATAGAGACGCCCCGGTCGACCCTGGAAATATAGCTCAACGATTCTACGGAAAATCGGCGCGGCAATTTCCGAACCTTCTCCGCCGCTCTCCGCAAGTACGGCAACCGCGATATCCGGTTTATCTTCTCGCTCAGCGCCGGTATAACCAGCAAACCAGGCATGTGGATCCACCGTCTGGGTCTGGGCCGTGCCGGTCTTCCCATAGATTGGGATATTAAAACCATTAAAGACCAGGTAGGCAGTGCCGCGCGGCTTATTACTGGTCGTAACCCCGCGCATCGCCTGTTGGATAATTTTCAAGTTTTCAGGCTTGATCGGCAATCTCCCCAGTAGCTCCGGCTTGAACTCAAAGGTCGTTGTCCCGTCTTCGGCCACGATTTTCTCGATCGCTTGTGGACGGTTCAAGGAACCGCCATTGCCGATGGCGGCCATAAAATTCGCAACCTGCATCGGGGTAACCTGTAAATCTCCCTGTCCGATCGCTAAATTGACTGCATCTACCTCGCCCTGCGGGTCAGGCGCCGTGCCGGCGTTTTCATCAACCACGCCAATGCCGGTCAACGAACCCAACCCGAAAGCGCGGGCCATATCGGATACTGCAGTTGTTTTCCCGGCAGCATAGAGACCTCTCCCTAAATGCCAGAAAAACGGGTCGCATGAGCGGATTAGACCTTCTGGTAAAGTCAATAATCCACTCGGGGGCGTCTTGCCATCTTCCAAGAAGTGCGTATACGTCCAATCATGCAGCGTTAATCCGGCCACTTCCGTGAAATCATATTGACAGTCATAGGTGTAGTCAGGCGGAAACAGGCCGCTTTCTAGGGCTGCCGCCATCGTGACCACTTTGAATACCGAACCTGGCGCATACAACCCTTGTGTAGCCCGGTCGAACTCGGGCAAGTTCGGATCATTCACAACACCCGGTAAGGTTACCCACCAGTTGTAATTCTCTGTTTCAAATGCGTTCTGATCAAAACCAGGCGAAGAAGCCATCGCCAAAACCCGCCCGGTATCTCTTTCTAACACAACCGCCGCGCCATTAAAGCCGCGCAGCGCTTCTTGGACGCCTTTCTGAAATTCGCTATCGATCGTGGTATAGATCGTCTGGCCCGGCTCAGAGGTAGCCGAACCGAGCTCTGCGGCGGGCGATCCTTGAGCGTCGAGCTGGTAGAGTGTACCGCCGTGTTTTCCACTCAAAATATCCTCTCCCCAGCGTTCGATCCCTTTACGTCCAATCTTCTCATCGGCCCGATAACCCAACCGCCGATAAGTATTCAATTCTTCCTTTGCAAGCGACTGTACATAACCGATCAGGTGTGGACCGATTCCATTTTCAGGGTAATAACGGGATGTGTAATTGGTCAGCACCACCGCCCCCCAGCGCGATAATGCCTGGAGTAAATTACTGGATTCCTTCGTATCCACCTGCCCCAAAGCCAGGTAATCGCCGGGGTTTGCGTTCTCCACCCGCTTACTGATTTCAGACGCGGTTAAACCACTGGCGCGCGCAAGCAAACCAAACAAGCCAGCCGAATTCTCCGGGTCAATATTATCCGGAATTAACCCAATCGATGTTGCTTCAGCCTGGCCGGCCAGCATACGACCATTGCGGTCCAGGATAGACGCCCGGGTATTCAGGTCTAGATCCATGCGCAGCGTGTTCCCACCGGCAAGCTCTGGCAAGATCATTGCGTCATCATATTGAATCCGCCATGCCCCATTTTCTAGTTTCAGCCCCATCTGGGTATCGCGCGTCAAATCTCCGATCAGATTGCTGGCCAGGGTGATACGATATTTCACAATCGCGCTGGCATCTTCAGCGGTCTCGTCCGAGAGAATTTCCGTACGTATTTCTTTCAAGGCGGTTTCGTTAGCAACCGATACCAACATCTCCTTGAAAGCATCTAACGTCATAGCGTTCTGGCTATCGGATGTAAGCAATGCATACATCCCCTCATAATCGTCTCTTTTCCAGGCATCCAGATAAGCCTGCGCAGTCGAAGTCGCTGCAGGTATCTGCGTGGTGAAAATCTGCGGATCGGGTAGATTTGACACTGCCGCCGTTGGGCTTGCCACCGGAGTTGGATTCTCACTCGGCTTTGTGCAGCTGGTTAAGATCAGGCCGCTTAAAACCAGGACGACCAGGGTGTTTGACAACCACTTAGGGGGACACGCGTAGAAATGTTTCATACAGAAAAACAATCATAAACCAAATTCGGCATTTCATCAAGCGGGCTGTTCATCTATTACTTCTGGCCAAACCGGATAGAACATCGACCATTGTTGTGGCGCCATGCGGATGAAGTCCGCCGCTATCTCCAAAATTGATTCCGCGTTACTGATGATTTCCTGCCGCCGGTCAGGGTATGTTTTTGTATAGAAGGGGTCCGAAACAAAAACCTCGAACGCGCCATCAGATTTCTTCATCGCGCCCGTGATGATCACAGGAGAATTGGTGCGCTGCGCCAGGGTCACATGCAAAACTGGCACCGGAGCAGGCAGGTTGAAGAAGCGAGGTGTGTATTTCGCCCCAGGAATCGGACGGTCCAGCCCTGTTACGACCACTCCGCCCTCTTCCAGGTGTTGGATTGCCAATTTCATCGCCGAAAGCGAAGCCGGTACAATTTCGATACCGATCTGGCGGCGTAAATCGTTTTGCCATTGATAGCCCTTCCCGGGGCTCTGAGCGCTCAACGCCAAAACGCGCATGCCCTCAAACTGAACCGCATGTTCTGCGGTCGCTCGTAAGACCAGATCGAAATTCCCCACGTGAACGCCGGCGATAATCACACCGCGCTTTGTTTTTTGGGCTTCTTGAAAAATATCGCCTAGCTTGGGTGGAAAGGCTACCAGTTCTTTTAATTTCTGGTGATCGCTAAGAGTATGGTAATACTCATAGATCGTCAGCGCCGTATGACGGAATACATCCACCACGGCCTGGTCAAGCGCCTCTCCGGAAAGCTGCTTTCCGCTGGCGATCCACTGGTTCGCCCGGACGGCGCGCACCATCGGCAAGTCTTGCTTGCCGCCTAATACGCGGCCGACCCACCCCGCCAGCCTCTCTCCTTGTTCTGGCGGCGTTATCCGGCCGAGCGCATACCCTAACCCAACGCCAATTCTTCCATTGATAATTTCCTGGATATCCAAAACGTTTACTTCTTTATGGCGGCGATCAGCTCCGCGCTATGCTCGGCTGGCTTTACATTTTCAAATACCCTGATAATGGAGCCTTGCTCGTCAATCAGAAAAGTTGTCCGCAGAATCCCCTCGTAGGATTTGCCCATAAATTTCTTCGGGCCCCATACGCCGTATAAATCGGCAACCTGATGCCCTTCATCCGCTAGAAGGCTGAATGGCAACCCGAATTTCTCCTTAAACTTTGTGTGGGATTTTGGGGGATCGGGGCTGACGCCTAAAATCGTTACCCCGGCTTCTTGATAGGCGCTGTAATCGTCTCGGAAGTTGCACGCCTCGGTTGTGCATCCCGGGGTATCATCCTTTGGATAGAAATACAGGATCAATGGCTTACCACGATAATCGGAAAGAGCGCGCTCTACTCCCGTTTCGTCTTGTAACGTGAATTCTGGTGCTGGGTTTCCGGCTTGAATAGACATAGCAATGAATCTCCTTTCTGTCAGGTACACTTACGATAAATTCGGCGCGAATTCAGCAACAACCTCTCCCATTCGCGAGACATCATAGCCCGGCATGCTGCGAACTGCCCGTCGAAAGGCTGGATCTTTTAAAACGTCCAATAAAGGCGCCAGCAATTCATCTTGATAATATCGACCCGGGATGATCAGCTCATAAGGCTCCTGAAAGAGCGGAATGAAATCCAGGTCTAACGCCTGGGCGGCTGCGGCAATCCCCAGGCCGGTGTCCGCCTTACCAGATGCCACCGCCGCTGCAAGTGTAAGATGGGTAAATTCTTCCCGCTCATAACCATTCAGTTGCGCGGGCTGGAGGCCCATTTTCCCAAGATGATAATCGAGTAGAACCCGTGTACCGGCCCCACGCTGCCGGTTGACCATCACGATCTCTGGATCGGCCAGGTCGGCCAGCGACTGGATATTGCGCGGATTTCCTCGCCTTACCAACAATCCCTGCTGACGCCCCACCAGGTTCACGAGTACGACATGCATTCCGGGCAGGTATTCTCGCACATAGGCCAGATTATACTCGCCTGTGAGGCTATCTAATAAATGAGAACCCGCCAGGTGAGCCTCGCCCCGGCGCAGGGCGGCTAATCCACCCAGGCTGCCAACGTTGGATGAAACAAAACGCCGCTCTCTCTCCGCCAGATACTGCCCCAGCAGATCCAATGTCATGTCGTGCGAACCGATGGCCAGGATGGTTCGCTCCAGCTCGGCCGGTGGACGATACAGGCGTACATTCACCTCCGCCCCGGCCGGCATCCCCTGGGAACCGCTTGGTATGATCGCAATCCCATCTGCCCGGACCAGTGAAGTGATCACCCCGGCGCCGCGTGCAAGCGGTGCAGCCAGCAACCTTTCTCCAACCCTTCCAACCACAACCCGTAAATATTCATCGTCCCCGGCCGGCGAGGTAATTTTCCGGGTCAGGATCGCCGGCAACACGATCGGTTCGGCCGGTGGGCGTCCCAGCCAACGCGCCAACAATGGTTCCACAAAGATTTCACCGGTCAAAGCCGCCGAAACAGGATAGCCGGGGATACCTATCACCGGCACACCCTCCGCGCCCTGCTGCGGTTGCACGATCCCGATGATCACCGGATGCCCAGGGCGAACGGCTACCCCATGCACCAAAAGCCTCCCGGCAGCCTGCACGACTTCCGCGGAAAAATCTTCTGATCCGGCCGACGAGCCGGCGTTGAGTAAAATCAGGTCATGCGTTGCCGCCGCCGAAAGTACGCATCGTTTGATCTCCTCGAAATGATCCGTGACGATCCCGAACCGCTGCGCCTGTCCACCCCAGGAGTTCACTTGACCGGCCAGGACGATCGAATTGAATTCGATGATTTCGCCAGGCTGGACTGGATCTCCGACCTGCCGTAACTCGCTTCCAGTAGGAATAATTGCCACCCGCGGTTTTCGCGCCGCATGCACCCGCGTATGCCCGCTGGCGGCAATCGCGCCCAGGTCCACCGGGCGCAAAATATGGCCGGCAGGCAACACCAATTGGGATGCGACGATATCCTCGCCATATGGGCGCACATTACTCCATGGCGCGACCGCCGCGCGGATCCGTATGGTTCGCGGTCGCCTGGGGTTAGCGGAAATCTCACCCCGCTCATCTAAAGGTTCCACATTTTCAATTGGAATGACCGCATCTGCCCATTCAGGCAACATATCGCCGGTATCAATGTAGGCTGTCCTCGCTACAGCTTTTTCCGGCGACCGAAGGGTATCCTTTTCAGCGCTTGCTGCCGGTCGTTCGAAGTAACTCAG
>JAYRNN010000226.1:0-2519 GCA_041912175.1 Anaerolineales bacterium
ATTCCGGTGGAGCCGAGCGAGCAGACATTGAATGTGCAGATCACCAGCAAACCCGAGGTGACCGGCCCTGGAGGAAAAGTCGATTTTGAACTCCTGGTCACAGACTCGACTGGTAAGCCTGTGGAGGGTGAATTCTCCCTGGCGGTGGTGGACGTGGCGGCATTAAAGCTCGCGGACTCAAACTCCCTGAATATTGTCCCGGCTTTCTATGATATTCAGCCGCTGGGGGTTAACACTGCCATTTCGCTGCTGGTGTATGCTTCGGACGAGGTTGAAAAGCAGGAGTTCGGTGGCGGGGGCGGCGGTGGGGGCGACGGCACGGCGCCGAGCGTGCGAGAACGTTTCCCCGACACAGCTTTCTGGCAGGGCGATATCATCACTGGGGCAGATGGCAAGGCTCAGGTCACGGTTCAACTCCCGGATAGCCTGACCACCTGGCAGGTGGAAAGCCGCGGCGTCACCCAGAATACTCATGTGGGTCAGACAAAAACCGATGTCGTCACTACCAAAGAGTTAATCGTGCGTCCGGTTACGCCGCGTTTCCTGGTTGCTGGCGATCACTTAGAGCTGGCTGCTATTGTGCAAAATAATACCACCCAGCCGATCACCGGTGAGGTCGCCCTCCAGTCGGACGGGGTTACCCTGGACGATCCGGGAACCCTTCGCCAGGCTTTCACTGTTCCCGCGAATGGTAGGCAGCGCATCTCCTGGTGGGGAACGGTAGAAGATCTACCCACAGCAAAGCTGATATTTTCGGCCGAAGCCAATAATGGCGCGCTGCAAGATGCTGCTCGACCGGCTTATGGAGATCTCCCAATCCTGCGTTACAGCTCGCCGCAGACTTTCCGCACCGCTGGCACATTGGATGAGGCGGGTCAGCAATTGGAGTTGGTCAGCCTGCCGCGTTTCTTTGACCCCACTGGGGGTAATGGCAGCCTGGATCTTGAACTTTCGCCATCTCTGGGCGCGGCGATGGTGCGTGGGCTTGATGTCCTCGACGGACAAAACTGCCAATGCACAGAGTTAATCCTTTCAAGATTTTTGCCAAACCTGGAGATCTACCGTACATTCCAAACTTTTGGCTTGCAGTCTCCTGAAATGAAAGCCCGTCTGGAGCAAAACCTGGATGAAGGCATGAAAACGCTGTTAAACCGGCAGAACTATGATGGTGGATGGGGTTGGTGGCCGGGTGGGGAGAGCGACCCACACATAACCGCTTATATTTTGTTTGGGTTGACCCGGGCAAAGGGGGCAGGGGTCCTGTCAGCCGATCCGCCAATCCAACGCGCGGTTGAATACCTCAAGACCAACTATATCACCCAGCCGCTTCCCGAAGAAACATGGCAGCTTGATCGCCTGGCTTTTGCAAATTTTGCCCTGGCTGCGGCTGATGCAGCCGAACAAGAGAGTATGAATACGCTCTACCAGGAGCGCTCCAGGCTGAGTCCATGGGCCCAGGCGCTGCTTGCTTTGGGAATGGAACGCAGCGCCCTCGGTGGTTCGGAAGTGCGCACCCTGTTCTCGGATTTACAGTCCAATGCAGTCCGCAGCTCGGCTGGTGCACATTGGGAGCTGGCGGATGGGATGGCCGCGAATATGACTTCAACTCTGACCAACAGCGCCATCGTTGCCTATGCTCTTGCCGTGAGCGACCCCGCAGCTCCGCTTTCCGCCGATGCCGCGCGTTATCTGACAGCGAATCGTCAGGCTGATGGCGCCTGGACGTCTAGCTACACAACTGCCTGGACTTTGATGGCGTTGAATGAAATCATGAAAACTTCAGGTGAGCTTGGAGGTGATTTTTCTTTTGGAGCTGCTTTGAATGACGCCTCAATTGCCAGTGGAGAGGCAAGCGGAGCCGACCAACTAACCCCCGTTACGACCTCCATCCCGCTAAACCAGCTCTATCCAAATTCGCCAAACCTGCTGGCGATTGAGAGGGACGCTGGGAAAGGACGACTTTATTACAGCACAATCCTGAACGTCAGCCAACCTGCGGATCAAGTCGAACCTCTTTCTAATGGATTGACCATATCCCGTGAGTATCTGCCGGCCGTGCTGGACTGTACGCAAGAGGATTGTACGCCGATAGACTCGGCCAGGCCTGGAGAGAAAGTCACTGTGCGCCTGGCGCTGACCCTACCAAACGATGTCTACCACCTGATGGTTGAGGATTACATCCCCGCTGGCGCTGAAATTCTGGACATGCGTTTGAAGACCAGCCAACAAGGTGAGGGCGGCGAAGCAGAAGCTGGTCTGCCCTATGATCCTCAGAATCCTTTTGCGAAGGGTTGGGGGTGGTGGTTGTTCAATGAAGCATCTATCTACGATGATCACATCTTATGGTCGGCCAATCACTTGCCGGCAGGAACCTACGAATTAACCTATTCCTTCGTTCCGCTGCAAGCTGGAGAATTCCAGGTTTTGCCCGCCCATGCCTGGGAATTTTACTTCCCTGAGGTCCAAGCGACCAGCGCAGGTAGTAAGTTTACAATTAAGTAATAAAAATCAGGAGGAAA
>JAYRNN010000227.1:0-2634 GCA_041912175.1 Anaerolineales bacterium
TTCATTCCTTCAGCCAACCAGCGGCGAGCATCGCGAACTTTTAGATCGCGGTGATGTTCGTTGGTTTTTGGGCGCAGACGAATTTCTTTGACCTCGATCTTCGTTTGAGCCTTCTTGGCTTCACGTTCTTTCTT
Source organism: Anaerolineales bacterium (assembly GCA_041912175.1). Classification (GTDB taxonomy): domain Bacteria; phylum Chloroflexota; class Anaerolineae; order Anaerolineales; family UBA4823; genus CAZAGA01. The sequence continues at coordinate 135 of JAYRNN010000227.1, forward strand.
TGCTCGTTCGTAAATGAACTTGCCAAAATCCATAATCCGGCAAACCGGTGGATCTGAATTCGGCGCGACTTCAACCAGATCCAACTCGGCTTCTTGAGCCATTTGGAGCGCCTCTTCAATCGAGACAACTCCAACATTTTCACCATTTGCCCCAATCAGGCGAACCTGGGGGACGCGGACCATTTCATTAACTCGGTAGTTAATTGCGCTGATAAGGTGCTCCTCTTATTCTCGATTGTAGTTACTGATTCCGTCCAAATAACGGCGCTGATCATACCACGGAAAAGGCTGATTCGTCAACGTTTGCCGCGGAATCGATCCTGGATTGAAGCAGGTTCGGGCAATTCTTACATACCCGAACCTGCTTGGTATTATATTCCGATCTCGATATCCTGATGCGCCTTTTCTAAGAACGACTCAACCGGCATCGCACCGGGATTCTCTCCGGAGCGCAGGCGCAATGCCACCTCGCCATTGGCCATTTCTTTGTCGCCGACGACCAACATGTAAGGCACTTTCATCGTTTGCGCATCGCGGATTTTTGCATTCATGCGCTCGCCGCGCTCATCGACTTCGACACGCAGGCCGGCAGCCTTGAGCCGCTCGGCGACTTCGCTGGCGAAGGGCAGGTGGCGATCGGCTATCGGGATGATCACTGCCTGGACCGGGGCGAGCCAGACTGGGAAGGCGCCGGCAAAATGTTCAATGACGACTCCCAGGAAGCGCTCGGTCGAGCCTGTCACCGCGCGGTGCAGCACTACCGGGGTGTGCTCCTGACCATCTTCGCCGATGTAAGACAGCCCGAGACGAGCAGGTTGGATGAAATCCACCTGGATTGTGGAGAGCTGCCATTCTCGTCCGAGCACATCGCGGGCCAGGAAATCCGCTTTGGGACCATAGAAGGCAGCCTCGCCCGTAGCCTCGAAATAGTCGACACCGTTGTCATCCATCGCGCTGCGCAAGGCGGCTTCGGCTTTGGACCATTTTTCGTCATCCTGAACGTATTTACCGCCCTCGCCGCGCAAAGACAGGCGCACTTTGTAATCGCTGAAACGATAGCGGTTCAATACCTCGCGGATCAGGTTCAAAGCCAGGGCAAACTCGCTTTCAATCTGATCTTCGGTGCAGAAGATATGGCAGTCGTCCTGGGTCAAAGAGCGCACGCGCGTCAATCCCGTCAGTTCTCCCGTCTTCTCATAGCGATACAAGGTGGCGAACTCAGAGAAACGCATTGGCAGCTCTCGATAAGAATGGCGGCCCATCTCGCGGAACAGGGTCATATGACTGGGGCAGTTCATCGGCTTCAAGCGGAAGGTGATATTCTCATCCACCATCGGCGGAAACATGGCATCCTTGTAGTTATCATAATGACCCGAGCGCCGGTAAAGATCTTCCTTGACCATGTGGCCTGTCCAGACGTGGGAGTAGCCATAGCGAGTTTGCACCTCGCGGACGTAATTCTCCATGACATAGCGCATGATCTCACCTTTGGGCGTGAACAGCGGCAGACCCGGACCGACATCATCGGAGAAAAGGAACAGGCCAAGCTCACGGCCCAGCTTGCGATGATCGCGCTTGCGCGCTTCTTCCAAGCGCCAGAGATATTCTTCTAGCTCCTGAGGATTATGCCAGGCCGTGCCATAGATGCGCTGCAGCATTTGTTTATGCTCGTCGCCACGCCAGTACGCCCCTGCCACACTCATCAATTTGACTGCCTGCGGGGATATTTCGCCAGTATCGTGAACGTGCGGCCCGCGGCACAGGTCGACAAACCGGTCGTGGGTGTAAATTGAGATCTCCAGTTTCTCCTGAAGCGGATTGCCGTATTCGTCCAGTCCGCCTTTCTCAAGCCCATCGATCAATTCGAGCTTATAAGGCTGGTCTTTGAATACCTGGCGGGCTTCGTCCGCCGAGAGGATCTCTTTCTCGAATGGAAAATGCCCGGCGATAATTTCGCGCATGCGGCGTTCAATCCCATCCAGGTCTTCAGGGGTCAACGAGCGCGGCAGCTCGAAATCATAATAAAAGCCATCTTCCACTGGAGGGCCAATGGTGTACTTGGCTTGTGGGAACATTTCTAACACAGCCTGCGCCATTACATGCGCCGAGGAATGGCGGATGCGATAAAGATCGCTATCTTCGTATCGAGCAACTTGTTTTTCTGGCATGTCTTACTCCTTCCAAATAAAAAAATCTCACCCCACTGGGGCGAGATTTGGTTCACGCGGTTCCACCCAGATTTCAGCATCCTTGCGGATTACTGATCTCCTGCCGCCGGTAACGGGGCGAACCGTTTCCCATACTGAGCAATTCGCTGTTCAAGGTCAGGCTTACGGGTGGTTTTCACTGGCTGGTTTCCGATGGAGATTTTCAATCTTCGATCTCCACTCCCTGGCAGGTCCAATGCCGATTACTCGTCCCGATCAACGCCGTTTTTAATTAGAAGTAGATTATATCATAATCTGTCCAGCCTGGCAGACCGAATTTCGATTTTAAAGAA
>JAYRNN010000228.1:0-10208 GCA_041912175.1 Anaerolineales bacterium
AGGGAATTGTCCTCGGATATGTTCGTCGCCTGGAAAGATTTTCGCGATGCCGGGCAAATGGCGGCTTACTTGCTTTTCTTACGCAAGGATAAACCGGCGTATGGTAAATATAGCTTCGAGGAAAAAATTACCTATTGGTTCTTATTCTTCGGGATCGCCATCATGCTCGTGTCGGGTTTGATCCTCTGGTACCCAGAGATCGTCACACGCTTCCTGCCGGGCAGCGTGATCCCGGCCGCCAAGTTAGCCCACAGCACTGAAGCCATCACGGCAGGTATTTTCGTCCTCATCTGGCACGTCTATCATGTCCATCTCGAGCGCCTGAACCTGAGCATTTTCACCGGCAAAATGAGCGAAGCAGAAATGCAAACCTATCACGCCCTGGAATACCAACGCCTCACCGGTGAAAAGCCCAGCCAAAATGAAAAGGGACAGCCATGAGTCGAAAGTCGATCTTACTTGTGATTTTATGCGCTGGGTTGGTATTGGCGGCAGGGATTCTCGGCTCTGCCGCAAACCCATCGGCTGCTGCGCCGCTCGCTCAGGCCACTCCGACGGTGTCCAACCTGTCCATCGGTGATGATTACTGCCTGAGCTGTCACGGGCAGCCGGGGCAAACCACCACCCTGGCAGATGGTTCGACCTTAGATTTGTATGTAAACCCGCAGGACCATGCCAGCTCGATCCACGGCCAGCAGGGTTACGCCTGCGTCCAATGCCATAGCGATGTTGGCCAATACCCGCACCCCGAGTTCGTCGCAGCCAACCGGCGCGATGCGACCTTGAAGTTGAACGCGGTCTGCCAGCGCTGCCACGCCAGCCAGGATGAATTGTCCCAAAACAGCGTCCACGCCCAGGCGAAGTCCGAAGGTAAAGTCGCCGCCGCGGTTTGCACCGACTGCCACACCGCCCACACCGTTCAGGCTTGGGTTGACAACGAGACCGGAAAGACGTTGCCCGAAGCTCGTACGCGCATCCCTGAGACCTGCGCCAAATGCCATAACGCCATCTACCAGGATTACCTGACCAGCGTGCACGGCTCTGCCCTGACGAATGAAAACAACCCCGATGTGCCCACCTGCATCGACTGCCATGGGGTGCATGATATCCAAGATCCCACCACGGCCGAATTCCGCCTGGCCTCGCCCAAAATCTGCGCCAATTGCCACACCGATCCGGCCATCATGACCAAATATGGCATCTCGACCAACGTCCTGAGCACCTACGTGGCCGATTTCCACGGCACAACCGTGGCCATTTTCGAGAAGCAATCGCCTGACGCCGAGACCAATAAACCGGTCTGCTACGACTGCCATGGGGTGCATAATATCAAGCGCGTCGATGACCCGCACTACGGCCTGCGCATGCAGGAGAACCTGCTTGCAACCTGCCAGAAATGTCACCCCAACGCGCAATCCAATTTCCCCACTGCCTGGCTATCCCACTACGACCCGTCGCCCGATAAATATGCCCTGGTTTATTATGTCAATCTGTTTTATAAAATATTCATCCCCACCGTTCTTGGCGGGATGGCTATCCTGGTGGCGTTGGATTTCTCGCGCCTGATGATCAATAAACGCCGGCGCCGCCCGTCCCAGATTGCCAAAGAACGTCCGCCCACTCCACCGGCGCCAGACACCGCTCCAGATACGGAGCAGGCGCTCCAAACCGAGGCAGACGCCGGGGCTGGGGCTGTGGCTGGGGCCGAGGTTGACGCTGAGGCGAACGCCGCGCCAGAGCCTGAGCCGGCGCTCGAGCCAGAAACGGAAACGCCATCCGAAATTGAGCAGGCATTCGCATCGCTGCAAGATGATGAACCAGAGCGAGCGGAAGATACGCCGGCGCCTGCTGAAACCCCGGCGGACGATGCCCCCGGCAGCCAGGATGACCCCGGTGAGGAGGTGAGCCATGCCTGAAGCCGATCGCGCCGCCCCCGAGACCATGACGGAATATATCCGCTTCGATCGCTATCAGCGCATCGAACATATCGTTTTCCTGCTTTCTTTTTCCACCCTGGCATTGACCGGCTTGGTCCAGAAGTTTATCGTCTCGCCTGTCAGCCAGGCCATCATCCAGCTCTTTGGCGGGATCGAGCCCACCCGCACCATCCATCACGCGGCGGCCGTCGTTTTGATGATCGTCTCCATCTACCACGTCCTGGCCGTGCTCTACCGTTTGATGGTCTTGCGCGTACCCTGGACGATGGCGCCTGTGATCGAAGATTTTAAACATCTGTATGAAGATGTCATGTATTACTTCGGCATGCGCAAGCATAAAGCCTACTACGGCCGTTATAACTATGCCGAAAAAGTGGAATACCTGGCGGTTGTGTGGGGCACCATCATCATGGCCATCACCGGTTTCCTGATGTGGAACCCGATCGCCTCTACACGCTTCTTGCCGGGAGAGTTCATTCCGGCCGCCAAGGCTGCCCACGGCGGCGAAGCCATCCTGGCAGTCTTGGCGATCGTGATCTGGCATTTCTACCACGTCCACTTGCGCCAATTCAATAAGAGCATGTTCACCGGTAAGCTCACCGAAAAAGAAATGCAGCACGAGCATCCCGCGGAATTGGCGTTAATCAAAGCCGGGGGCGACTACCAGCGACCTGCCCCAGAAATCCTGCAGCGCCGCAAGAAAATCTTTTACCCGATCGCCGCGCTGGTAACCGTGGTCAGCGGCCTGGGTCTCGTCTTTTTTGTCACCATGGAAACCACCGCTCTTGAGACCGTGCCCCCGGCGCAGACCGCCCAGGTCTTTGTCCCCGTCACCCCAACCCCCCAACCCACCCTGGCCGCTACGCCCACCCTGCCCGCTGCAGAAGGCGTGGCAGCCAACACCTGGGATGGAAATTTCTCTGCCTTGTTTGACAACCGCTGCAGCACCTGTCACGGCTTCACCAAAGTCGGCGGATTGACCCTGGCCGCCTATCAAGGCGCCCTGGCAGGCGGTAACAGCGGGCCTGGAATTGTCCCTGGCAATCCAGAAGCCAGTATGATTGTTAAAATCCAAAGCGCTGGCGGCCACCCTGGCCAACTCACCCAGGAAGAGTTGCAGCAAGTCATCGACTGGATCCAGGCTGGCGCCCCGGAGAAATAATATTCGTGTAAATTAACTTCATCCAATGGCGGAGTTTTTTACCAACAATATCGAAATCGTGTTCTTCTTTTACGGCCTGGCCTTCTATTCAATGGGCCTGGCCGTACTCCTTGAAATCAGCCACTCGTCCGAGCTCAGTTTCGCCCAGGCGCTCAAACCCCTGGCAGGTTTCGGCCTGGTGCACGGCTTTCACGAATGGCTTGAAATGGGGTTGATCATCCACGCCCAGGTCAGCGGCGAGGCGGAACAGGAGTGGGTCTTTTACCTGCGCCTCATCCTGTTGAGCATCTCATTTCTCATGCTGATTGCTTTTGGCGCCCGCTTGATCTTCGGCCCGGGAAAACAGCGCAGCTATTGGGCCATGCTCGGCGTCGTGACGCTGGTTTGGGCCGTGGGAGTGATCTGGATCTTAAGCGGACCTGACCCCAGTCGCTCCGAGCTCATCGCCGCAGACGTTTATACGCGCTATTCGCTCGCCATCCCAGGCGCAGCCTTGACCTGTTGGGGACTGATCCTACAAGGTCGTCTCCTGGCTAAGACAGGTATGCGCAATTACGCTATGGATGCTTACGTAGCGGCTGGCGCCTTTGCTTTATACGGCGGCATCGGCCAGCTCTTCGCCGCCCCCAGCATCCTTTTTCCCTCGATTTACCTGAATTCGCAGCTCTTTCTACGCTGGATCGGTTTTCCCATCCAGGGGTTTCGCGCATTGATGGCTATCATTGCTGCGATTGCCATCATTCGTTTCCTGCGCGCGTTTGACGAAGAAAACCGCCGCCGCATCCAGGCCCTCAGCGAGGCGCAGAAAGTCGAGCAGCAGCGCCTGCAGACATTGCGCGCCGAATTGCTCCATCGCACCGTCGATGCTCAGGAGCAGGAACGTCAGCGCATCGCCCACGACCTGCACGATCAAACCGGGCAGACCTTGACCGCCCTCGGCCTGGGGTTAAATGGCATAGCGCAGACCATCCCCAATAACCCCCAACGCGCCATCCAGCAAGCCAAACAATTGCAGGAATTAGCCACCAGTGGATTAACCGACCTTCAACACCTGGTTTCTGGCTTGCACCCGCCTCAGCTCGACGAGCTCGGCTTGCTCCCCGCCCTGCGCTGGTATGCGCAAGATATTAACCGTTATGCCCATCTCGACATTAGCATTGCCGGCTCGCTTGTCGAAGAAGAAATCAGCAACGAAACCCGCATCACCCTGTTTCGGATTGCCCAGGAAGCGCTCACCAATGCGGTGCGCCACGCCCAGGCCCGTAAAGTTCAGGTGGATATTGAAACCCTAGAAGATCAGGTTTGCCTGAGCGTCGAAGATGACGGCCAGGGTTTCGATGTGGATGCGGTGCTGGGCGGCAATGAACTAAAATTCCTGGGGCTGTTAGGCATGAAAGAGCGCGCCGCGCTAATCGGCGGCGACTGCCAGATACGTTCGAGAAAAGGCAAAGGAACCATCGTCGAGGTAAAATTCAAACGTGTCAAAAAATTCGAAACCCCAAATCAATCTTCTGCTGGTTGATGATCACGAGGTCGTGCGCAGCGGGCTGCGCATGCTGCTTGAAAATCAGACCGACCTGAAGATCGTTGGCGAAGCCGGCTCCGCACAAGAAGCCATCCGCCAGGCTCTGGAGCTATCCCCAGATGTCATTCTGATGGACATCACCTTACCGGATTTATCCGGCATCGAGGCCACACGCCAGCTCAAAGACATGGGCTGCCCGGCAAAGGTTATCGCCCTGACCATCCATGAAGATGAGCAGTTCTTTTTTGAAATGCTCCAGGCCGGCGCCAGCGGCTACGTGCCGAAACGGGCTGCCCCGGATGATTTATTGCATGCCATCCGTATGGTTCATAAAGGCGAAGTCTACATCTACCCCAACCTGACCCGCCTGCTGGTTGATGACTTTTTAAATCGCGCCAAGGCAGAGCCGGCTAAGCGTGACGTCATCGCCGAGCTGACCCCTCGTGAACAAGAGATCCTGGTCGCCCTGGCCGACGGGCAAAGCAACGACGAGATCGCTAAGCAGCTTTCCATCAGCCGTCACACGGTCGCCCGCCACCGGGAGAATCTGATGCAGAAGCTAGAAATCCACAGCCGCAGCGAATTGGTGAAATACGCCATCCGCAAAGGCTTGATCACGCCCTAAAATAGGAAGTTCTCCCTACCCGAAATACTCTGCTCGCCCAATTGAACTCGCAACGGTCTTAAGCTATAGTATAGCTGAGCCAATCTTTCAGCTCAGAAAGGATTTAAGGCCTATGCGTAAAGTACAGCTCACCGCCGTCGTCTGGACCATGATCCTGGCAGTTCCGTTGACCGCCATTGCGCTCTCGTTCCTGGCCTATACCACGGAGCACCTGACCCAAATCTCCACCGCGATTGCCACATTCAGTCGCGATATCTCAACCGGCGGCCGTGGCGCGGTCGTGGAATTTGCCGCCCGCTGGCCGGAGCTCGCCGGCATGGTGATCGGCCAGGTTGTGCTCCTGACCATCCTGATCTTCGCCCGCCAGAATCACAAGGCTGAAGAGAAACAAAGCCGCCCGCAATAACCCCAAATAACCACTATTTCCCTTATACCGAATTCACGTAAATTAACCCGCCGCTGCTAGTAGGGTGTAATCTCTACGAGCAGCGGCTTATATTTTTTTAATTTTAATGTATAATTAAACATAATTAGGATCAAGGGGGCTATGTTAGTCGTGATAGGCTTAGATCATCAAGCAGTGATTAAGGCGGAGGAAGCTTGAGTGAACAGATTTAAAGCCAGTTTGAAAAAATTCTTCTTCCCCGAAGCCGGCGCGCCATTATGGCTTAAAATCTTGCCTTATGCGGCGTTAGGATTCGCCGCTTTGTTTTTATTCGTCGCCACCGGCGCGGCCTGGGAATACACCAACTCTCCCCCCTTTTGCGGCCAGACCTGCCATACCATGCCGCCGGAATACACTGCCTACCAGACCTCGCCGCATGCGCGCATCAATTGCACCGAGTGTCACATCGGGCGTGGATACCTGGCGACCCAATTTACGCGCAAAGCCGGCGACTTAAAGCATGTCACCAAAACCCTGTTCCACGATTATGAATTTCCGATCATGGCCGATGATATGCGCCCCGCCCGCGAATCCTGCGAAAAATGCCACAGCCCCGATAAATTTTCGGCCGACAGCCTGGTCGAGCTAAAAAGCTTTGCCGACGATAAATTCAATACCTCCCAAAGCGCCTACCTCGTCCTGCACACCGGCGGCGGTTCCCAACGCCAGGGCCTGGGCAAGGGCATCCATTGGCACGTCGAGAACCCGATCTACTATTACACAGAAGATCTAACCGAACAAAGCATCCCCTATGTTCGCGTCCAAAACCCCGATGGATCGGTGGATGAGTATGTAGACGTCGAATCAGGGGTAACTCCAGAAAACATCGACGCCTCAAAATTGAAAGAAATGGACTGCATTACCTGTCACAACCGGATCACCCACCTGGTGCCGCAGCCTGAACAATCGATCGATCAGGCGATGGCGAATGGATTGATCGATCCCTCACTCCCCGAATTCCATCGCCAGGCCGTCGAGCTGTTACGCGCTCCTTACACTGCCACCGATGAGGCGCTCGAACGGATCGGCAGCCTGGAAGATTTCTACATACAATATTACCCGGCGCTTTACCAGGAAAAAAAGGGCGCCATCCAGGCGGCCATCCAGACGCTTAAAGATATCTACTCGTCTTCCGTGTACCCTGAACAAAAATCGGATTGGAATACCCACCCCAACAACGTGGGTCATAAATATTCTCCCGGCTGTTTCCGCTGCCATGACGGGAAACACGTCAACGCCAAAGGCGAAGCCATCCGCCTGGAATGCAACCTGTGCCATTCCGTGCCGCGCGTCACCCCGGCGACAGATTTCATCACGGAAATCGAGATCAGCCGGGGCCCCGAACCCGCTACCCATAAAAACCCGAACTGGATCGTAATGCATCGCCAGGTGTTCGACGCCACTTGCAGCAACTGCCATACCGTCGAAGATCCCGGCGGGGTCAGCAACACCTCCTTCTGTTCCAACAGCGCCTGCCATGGCAATGTTTGGAAATATGCCGGATTCGATGCTCCCGCCCTGCGGGCGATCATCCATTCGCAACTGCCCACCCCCGCTCCAACCCCAGAAATTCCGGCCGGGGCCCCGCTGACCTACAATGATGTCATCGGCCCCTTATTCGAGCACCGCTGCGGCCTGTGCCATGGCGGCGCCAGCCCGGTGCTGGGACTCGATCTCACCACCTATGCCAGCGCGCTGAGCGGCAGCCAGACTGGCCCGGTGATCGTTCCCAATGACCCACAGGCCAGCCTGCTCATCCAAAAGCAATCCGCCGGCCAGCCCCATTTTGGCCAGCTCAACCCGGATGAGCTCGACCTGGTGAAGAAATGGATTGAAAACGGAGCGCCAGAAAAATAAATCCCTCGTGAATAAGTGCGACCTTGGGCTCATAATCACCCTTTTGTTATCAAATTTGATGACAATATTTTCTTATCTTACGCTCATCTTCACGGTATAATCTGGCTGTTCTTACCTGTAAAAACCTGTACTGACCGGTGAAAGATTGTCATTGAATTGCATGGTTAATAACACTTATCGTTTTCTAATCTTCGTTTATAATATGTACTAACTCACTCAGATATGGGCGTTTTGCTGGTCGCCCATATTTCAGATTAACGGGACTGCCATCCCAAAGTAATGAAGACCAGCGACCCTGTTTTTGGAGGTGATTATCGGATAATGATCTAAGCGCTTTCCTGATTATGTAAGGTACACACATCTCTTTAATCTTATTAAATGAGAGGAGAATGGAAAATATGAAAGCGAAGATATTAATAGTAGGTGGCTTGGCGGTTTTGTTGGTCGCAGCCGTGCTGGCATTCGGCTACGGCTGGGCGACTGCACAATCCACCGGGCAAACTCCTACGGGAACTGCCATTCCAAACCTGGCTGAATGGGAAGCCGGCCCGCACTCAAAAGCGGACGCAGAAGCCTTCACGCATTGGAATGACGCCGATCCGAAGGAAATCCCGGTCACCTGTGCAAAATGCCACTCCACCACCGGCTACCAGGACTACCTGGGCGAGGACGGCTCGGAAGCTGGAAAAGTCGACAAGGCCCAACCGGTCGGCCAGGTGATCACCTGCGAAGCCTGCCACAACGCCTCAGCCGAAGCCCTGACTGCTGTGACCTTCCCGTCTGGCGTGGAAGTCACCGGCCTGGGACCCGAAGCACGCTGCATGGTCTGCCACCAGGGCAATGCTTCGATGAAATCCATCACCGACCGCCTCGAGCTGCTTAAGGCCACCGACCCGGATAAGGTCCCTGCGCCAGTCAAGGATGCCCAGGGCAACGAACAGAAGCTCGGCTTCATCAATGTTCACTATCGCGCTGCCGCCGCATCTTTGTATGGCGGCGATGTGATGGGCGGCTACCAGTATGAGGGCAAATCCTATGATGCCAAGAACCAGCATCAGCCGATGGCCGATACCTGTGTGGCCTGCCACAATTCACACACCGGCGAAATCCTGGTCGATAAGTGCACCATCTGCCATGGCGAGCAGGTAAAGGTCGCCGCCGATGTCGAGAAGATCCGTGAAGACAAATCGTCTGCCATGGATTACAACGGCAACGGTAAGGTCGACGAACCGATCAAGGCTGAAATCGAAGGCCTGCAGGCGATGCTCTTGACCACGATCCAGAACTACGCCAAGGAAGTCGCTGGCGCCGAGATCAAGTACAGCGCCGACGCCTATCCCTACTTCATGGGCACGGATGACAAAGCCTATCCGAACTTTACGCCGCGCCTGCTCGAAGCCGCGTACAATTACCAGTTCACCATCAAGGATCCAGGCATCTTTGCCCACAATCCGAAGTACGCCATCCAACTGCTCTACGATTCAATCGAAGACTTGAACTCGGCTTCCGGTCTGAAGACCAAGACCGATCTGAGCAAGGCGGTTCGCAACGATTCCGGCCACTTCAATGGCGCCGAGATGGCATTCCGCGATTGGGATGCTGAAGGCCAAGTGCCCGCCACCTGCGCGAAGTGCCACTCATCAGCCGGCCTGCCCTTCATCGTGGGCAACCCTGGCGCGACCGTGTCGGTCTCTGCCTCGAACAAATCGCTTGCCAGCATCAAGCAGCCGGTGGCGAACGGTTTCTTGTGCCAGACCTGCCATGACGAAGCCAATTTCCCGGCGCGCTACTTTATCAACAAAGTTACCTTCCCGAGCGGCAATGCCGCCTGGTTTGCCTCTGCAGACGCCAACGTTTGTATCATGTGCCACCAGGGACGCCAATCGACCAACAGCATCAATGCTGTCCTGGCCGCCGCCAAGGATTCCGCGGGTAAGCCCGTCGATCTGACCAAGCAGCCGACCAAGATCCTCGGCTTAAAAGATCCCAAGGCTCCGCAGAGCGCCGAAAACACGCCCTTGCTCTCCTTCCAAAACCCGCACTACTTCGCGGCCGGCGCCACCCTGATGGGCGGCGAGGTGATGGGCGCATACCAATACGCCAATCAGAAGTATAGCGGCCGCACGGTGCACCCCGCCCCGATGGATAACTGCATAGCCTGCCACGACACCCACACCCAGGAATTGATGCTCGATAAGTGCACAACCTGCCACGGGGATGTCAAATCGGTCGACGACCTGAAGAAGTGGCGCAAAACCGACGACGCCCTCGATTACGATGGCGATGGCGCCGTTGAAGGCTATGGCGAAGAAGTCCAGGGCATGGCCGACGCACTTTGGGCGCAAATCCAGACTGTCGCCGCCAAGAACAAGCTCCCGATCGTTTACGATCCGGGTACCTACCCCTACTTCTTCAATGATCTGAACGGTGACGGAAAAGCCGACCCGGACGAATTGAAGAACGCCAATGCCTATGCGGGTCTCAACGCAAAACTGCTCCAGGCGGCTTATAACTACCAGTGGGTCACCAAAGACCCAGGCGCCTTCGCCCACAACTTCTCCTACATCAACCAGGTTCTGTATGACAGCATCAAAGACCTGGGTGGAAATGTTGCCAAGATGAAGCGCGCTGCCGTGACCGCAGTTGCTGCGCCAGAA
>JAYRNN010000229.1:0-4255 GCA_041912175.1 Anaerolineales bacterium
CATGGTTTCGGAGCCCAATTCCTGGCGATCGATGCCAGTAAGGTGCTGGTGGATCTTGGCTTGCTCCAGAAACCACAGACTTCGAACTGCCGGGTCGCAACCGGTGATACCATCGCCAAGGCTAAAGCTTGCTGGGCTGGCGGTACAGTGCAGATCTATTGGGCCAAAGCGCCCACCCAGGCTGACCTGGATATGGTAAAGAACGCCTTTCTGAACCTGAGCGACCCGAACGACTGGAACCATGATGGTCAGCCAGAGAGCTGGAAGATGATCGACCGTGTTTTCACCAAAGCCGAGGCTCGTTACATCCCCAATGGACCGGATAGCACTGCTGATATGGCCCACCCGACACGCACAGGTGATCTGGTGGTCTTTGCTTATCCTCCTTATCAGTTTGACGCAGCTACCCCAGGTACTCTGGTAGCGCTGTCGCACTTCTTCGGTCAGCATGGATATGTCCCTGATGTCCAGGTCTTGGACGCAAATATCAATATGCGAGCCACATTCCTGGCAGCCGGTCGAGCGATCGTCCCCAGCAGCATCGTAACCGCACGCTCGATTGACCTCGCCCCGACAATCGCCTATGTCCTGGGTGTTCCAGCTCCGCAGCAGTCGCAAGGACGACCACTGACCGAGATTCTGCTCGACGGAGCGTCACTGAAGTCGGTCAGCTTTATGAATTACACCGACTACCACGGTCAACTTGACCCGACTACGATCTCTGTGGACGGAGTAAATGTGAACGTCGGCGGGTCCGCCTACCTGGCGACCCTATTCGACGAGAACGCCGCCCAGCTTCCCGGCCAGACCCTGCTGTTCTCGGATGGTGATAACGTCGGCGCTTCGCCGCCCAACTCTGGGCTGTTGGAAGACATGCCTACGGTGGACGTGATGAATGCCTGGGGTGTGGCTGCATCGACTTTTGGCAACCACGAGTTCGATTATGGTCTTGGACGCCTGGCGCAGCAGCAGGCCGTAACCAATAATTCCTGGCTGTCTGTTAACATTTTTGACGAGACGACCGGGAAGTTAGTTAGCTGGGCGAAACCCAGCGAAGTGTTCGTAATCAACGGCGTCAAAGTCGGTGTGATCGGTGCGGCTCTTGAAATAACCCCCGAACTGGTTAAACCGACCAATGTGGCCGGCCTGAAGTTCTTGCCAGCTGCTCCGGCGGTAATAGCCGAATCAAAACGCCTGGAGAGTCTCGGCGTAAAGGTGCAGGTGCTGCTGGTACATGAGGGCAGCGCCAATGGGCAGAATGCCGTTGATGGCGTGGCGGGCATCCCATGGGATGGCCCAGTCATCACCCTGGCGAATGCGCTTCAGGACACTACGATCGACGTGGTCGCCGGCGGCCACACGCACCGGGTGACCAATACGATGGTCGGGCATATCCAGGTGATTGAAAACCAGAATGCAGGTAAAGACTTTTCTGTCACCCAGATGCTGGTTGCCAATGGCGACGTGGTCTGGACTGGGGCAGCGACACGGCTGGCCAAGGTGATTGGCGTGCCTCAACGCCCAGACGTCAAGGCTATCGTCGACCAGGCCAACCTGGATACTGCTCCGCTGCGAAATCTGGTGATCGGCACACAGCAGTTCGATATTTTGCGCGACCCAACCCGGCTCAACGAATCGGCAATGGGAAACATGATCGCTGACGCCTTGCGCTGGTACTACCCGCAGGTGGATCTCGCCTACACCAACTCGGGCGGTCTCCGCGCCGATTTGGTATGCAGCCCGCCCAGCGCTGGCGAACAGCCTTGTGAAATTACCTGGGGTGAGATGTTTGCAGTGCTGCCCTTCGGCAACTCGACCTTCCTATTGGATCTGACCGGCGCAGACCTGCAGACCGCTCTGCTCAACGGTTTTTCACCAAAATGCGACCCTGCTATCGCCACCGGGCGCTTCCCAGCAGTCTCGGGCCTCAAGGTCAATTTCCATTGTGAAGCCGCTACCAAAAAGCCTGTCGTCGATGGTATGTGGCTGACCCCTGCCGGTCCAGGCGGCGTGGAAATTCCGATCCTGCCTACGGATGTGGTCACCATCGTCACGAATGACTTTATGTATTATGGCGGCGATGGCTACACCGTCTTTAATCAGAAGGGAACCAATGTCAAAGCGACCGGCGACTTAATGCTGGATACCGCGATCAGCTATGTGACCACATTCTCGCCAGTCGGGCCGACCATTGACGGGCGGCTCTTCTACGGCGGATCGCTGTCGCCTGAGATGTTCCTCTACAACAACCTCTTCAACAGATTCTTGCCGATTATCCACTAAGTGTAGAATGTTTTAACAAAACAGGGTGGCAAAAAAGCCACCCTGTTTTGTTGCTGGCCTATGTCAGGTTTCTCTGCGCGCTTTCTGCACCAGGATCACGCCAATCAGGATCAATCCACCCCCGGCGACGGAGGTCCAATACAGCGGTTCGTTCAGCACAACTGCGGCAATCAAAACCGTGATAAAAGGCTCCAGATAGACGAACGCGCCAGCCTGGGCAACCGGCAGGTATTGCAGTCCATCGTACCAAAAGATGTATGCCAGGCCAGAGCAAAATATCCCCAGAAAAGCAATCGCCAGCCAACCCGAGCTTGTTAGCTGAGTGAGCTCGTCCAATCCTGAACGGGTAAAGAAGAGTACCGAGGAAAACAACCAGCCAAAACCCATTACGTAAAAGATCATCCGTGAGGCTGGATAAGTCTTGAGACCGCGGCGGGAGAGCGCCGAAAAGACCGCCCAGTTTGGCGCACTGAGCAGGACCAACAAATCGCCTATGGTGCCCACCCTTCCCCCGGCCAGAGCGGCCAGGTCGCCACGCGTAACCACCAGCGTGACCCCGAGTGCAGATAAGCCAATCCCCGCAGCTTGCCACCAGGCCAGTTTTTCCTTGAGCCACAGCCAGCCAAGGATAGCCATGAACACCGGGGTAGTAGCCACGATCCAGGCAGTCGTTGTCGCCTGGGCAGTTTGCAATCCCGTGGATTGCAGCCATTGGTGAAAAGTGATCCCAATAAAACCCACCAGGGCAAGGTAAGGCAGGTCTTTGCGCGGAGGCATGGCCCACTGCCGCCGCATGAGCACCGCTGCCCCCAGGATCACCAGGCCAATCCCAAACCGTAGCCAGACAATGGCAGCCGGTGAGATCTCGGTCAGGGCAACTTTCGTGGCAACAAAGGAGCCGCCCCAAGCAATTACAGCCAGGAGCAGCTCAAAGGCGGCAGTGAGTTTCCTCTTTTCCATGAGGGACCATTATAGTGGATTCCATCCCGATCAATTGCTGGCTTTTATTTTAGATAAAATAACAAACTTCAAGTAAAATTAAACCAGTCAAACTTCCCCGATTGGAGGCAGGCGATGCAAGTATTGCTGATTTTCACCCTGGTTATTGCGATTTTGGCTGTGGTATTTGCGGTTCAAAATGTTGTTACGGTTCCACTTCAATTTTTACTTTGGAAATATGAGAGTCCGCTGGCTGTACTGCTGATGCTTTCGGTCTTGCTTGGGGTTTTGATCAGTACGCTTTTCTCGCTGCCGGCCTTAACCCGTTCAAAGCTGGAGATTCGCAACCAGCGCAAAAAATTGGCTGAGTTAGAGAGCGGGTTGAATGAATCGAAAAGCCAACTGGTCAATGCCCAGCTCAAAGTGACCGAGCTCGAAAAGGCATTAGCAGATACAAAGAATCCACCGGCGGTGAGCGCCGCTGAAGTGCCGAATACCGCCAAGATGGAATAGAAGTTATACCGTTAACCCAAAAATCCGGCTTTCGCCGGATTTTTGGGTTAAAAGTAATCGCTATGGCAGCGTAAAACCAAAGATCCGCAGCAGCGGCCGCCACCAGGGAATGCCGATGATGATCAATAGGACCATCAACGTGAACGGGATAGCGGCGCGCATAAATTTTTTGGCCGGCTCTTGAGCTTTACGCGGCAGGATGCTGCCCACATGCGCCAGGATGACCACAATCAGCATGTAAAAAACATGCTCCAGGCCAAAGAAACGATAATCCTTATTCGCATTGACAAATTCCATGCCCTTGCTGAGGCCTTTGATACCATATTCACCGAAAATGTACAGCAACAGACCTAGAAGGAACTGGATATCCATTGCCATAGCCGTGAAGGAACCGATTTTGCGGTCACGTTCAGTCCACGGGCGCTTGCCGAACCAGCCGATTAAGGCAGTAACAGCAGCTAATATTGCCAGGACCAGAGCAACCCAGCGCCATAAATTGTGCAGTGTGAGAAGTAATTCG
>JAYRNN010000230.1:0-2008 GCA_041912175.1 Anaerolineales bacterium
CGAACCGCCTTTCCCGCGCATCTCCTATGATGACGCGGTGGCGATGTTGGCGAAAATCCAGGCCGAGACCCAGGACGCGGAGCAAAAAGAGCTGCTCAATATCGATTGGGGCATGGATTTTGGCGCGCCGCACGAAACCGCCCTGACGGAGCGTTTCGAGAAACCGGTCTTTGTGTATGGTTACCCTACCCAGGTGAAGGCTTTTTACATGGAGCCCTGGCCTGGCCGGCCGGAAGTCTGTAAAAGCGTCGATCTCCTGGCCCCGGAGGGGTATGGGGAGATCATCGGGGGCAGCGAGCGCATCTCGGATTACGATTTGCTGCTCTCACGCATCCACCAGCACGATCTGCCGGTTGAGGCGTTCAAATGGTATCTCGACTTGCGGAAATATGGCAGCGTGCCGCACAGTGGTTTTGGCCTGGGCATCGAGCGCACCGTATCCTGGCTGTGTGGGATCAGCCATATCCGTGAGACGATTGCTTACCCGCGCACGATCAAACGTGTTTATCCATGAGCAAGCCTTAAATCATCTACTCATTCGCTGGATTCTATGGTATAAGATAGACACCCTGCTGTGCGCGTGATGCTGCACCCCCGGTTTTGAGCCAACACCCATAAATCGGGTCCCGATCTTATCAGAATTACGCGATAGGCTTCGGCCAAGGCGGAGTCTTGAAGGAGAGACCCAACCTGCGAAGGCAGGTTCAAAACTTCGCAACACACGGCATGGTGGGGTTTTGTCGCCTCAATCGCGACGAATCAAAAAGGGATTGCCTGATTTTTCAGACAATCCCTTTTTTCATTTGCAGGTCAGGGTTTAGAAAAGCACCGAGGCCAGCTCGCTCCGATACTGGGGCACGAGTGGGTTGGTCTCGCCGAGCAATTCGAAGATCGCCAGCATGAGCCTGCGCGCCTGCCCATCTGCATAGCGCTTATCCTGGCGCAGAATATCCAGCAGGCCATCCATGGCGGCTTCGAGATTGCCGCGTTTGATCAACCGCACCGCATTCGCATACGCCGCGTCGAGCGGGAAATCGGCCTCGCCGCTAAATGCTGCAGGTTCAAGCCACACCTCGGCCAACGGCAGCAGCGCCTGGGCCGCGTTGTACTCGCGGCTGGCCGGGAACTGCTGGATGATCTGCATCCCCTCGCGCGCCTGGCCCTGCCAGAGCAAGCTGCGCAGTAAACCCAGCCGCGCGATGGGTTGGCCGGGATCGTTTTCGAGCGTTTTCCGAAAAGCAAGCTCGGCTTCTTTTGGTTTTTCGATTTGTAACAGACTCAGCCCTTTTTCCAGGGCCAGGTCGCTTTGGCTGGGCGCGATGCCGCGCAGGAACTCGCGTACCTGGGGCTCAGGGCGAACGCCGGTAAATTCGGCCACCATGCGGCCTTCCCGAAATGCTTTTACAGCCGGTATGCTGCGTACCTGGTAACGGTTGGATAGATTCGGGTTTTCATCGACATTGACCCTGGCCAGGCGAAAACTTCCCTGCGCCTCTTCGGCAAGCTTTTCAAGGATGGGCTGTAGCACACGACACGGGGCGCACCATTCAGCCCAGAAATCGACCAAAACCGGCGCCTCCTGTGAATAGGCCAGTACCTGGTATTCGAAATCTGCTTCTGATACATCAATAATATGTTCCGACGCCATCATTGTGTTCTCTCCAAATCACGGGTTGGACTTCATAAGTCTATTTTTGAGCCGTCATACTTGCCCAAGAATCGTCCAAAGATCCGTTTGAATTAAAAATACACCGATAATACTAATTGTATCTTACCAGTTTATTATAAGAAGCGTATAAAATTTTTGATAACAAAAGAGCTGAAAGATCGCTTTATTCGTCGTCAGGGGCGATTGCGCCAGGCTGGTCGATCTCGATCACCTCGCCGTGCACGTTGATTCGGATCCGCAACCCCATCATGCCCATGTAGGCGCGTGCATCTTCGGGTATACCGACTTCGAATAATTGGTCGAACTGTTTGTCCATATTGCGTAGTTGCGCTTCGATCA
>JAYRNN010000231.1:0-4185 GCA_041912175.1 Anaerolineales bacterium
ACCAGTTTTATTTTCAAATGCTCGAATCCCTTGCGGCGCACTATCACATAGACACCTCAGTGCCTTTTGAAAATCTGCCGGAAAATCTCAAAAAAGTTATTTTGTATGGCTCAGGCACTGAGCAGATTACATTCAAATATCTGAGTGAAAAAGGCATTCAATCCATCTTTGAGCAAACCATTCGGATATTTAGCCACGCCAGTTTGCATTACCATGTCAAGCAACTCCGGCGTGCTCATCCCCAAGTTGATATCATCTTAATTGAGCCGCATTCCGATGACCAGCAAATGTTTCTCAACAACATTATGCGGTATTCGGCCCGTTTGTCCATCGCCCATCATGGGTTCGAATCAGTCACTTACGACCTTGCGAATGATTATGCTTTATTTAAAGAAATTCTTACTCGCCACAGTATCCGAATTTCACGTCGACTGGTGATCGAAGAATTGAACGAGATTGCCCAGTCCAATCATGATCCAAAAGTAATACGCAAGATATTGGAGGCGAGCCGGGTGGGCTGCCGGCAGAAAGACCCCAAAGTTCCTACCTGCCAGTTATCAAACACCCTTTCTGAGCTGGAAGCGATTTTAGAAGAGAAACGATCTATTGATAACCGTTAATGTTTTGCTCTCGCAATACCTGCGGGTAGATCGTTTGCCCGGCATGAAAAATGCTCTCCAGCGCAAAAGCTTTCCAGATCGGGCCACGTAATTTCACCTTTCCAGTAGATAGCGCCTTCCGCATACTTATCTCAGATAATAAAATCCCGTGCAGCATGTCTGCAGGTAGTTCTAACTCAATATCAGGCCGCAGCGGCGAGGGCCCATAAATAATTTTTAGTTGGTTCTGACGGCCGTTAAAATTAACCTCTGTTACCGGCGCCGACGTTCGCATGCGAAGGATTAACTTTGACGTTGAGACTGCCTGTGCTGCCTGCGGGTCTTTTTCTGCTACCCGGCTGAACAAGGTTTGCAAAGCGCTATATAACTGGTCAGAGCTAGCGTAAACGGTCATGGAGGAGCTGCCTATCCAAAAAGAATGGACTTCCGTACAGCCAGCCGATTATATATCATCGTCTGGACGAGGTTCCGCGTTTCATCGGTTAACTGAGAAACCAGCATGGTATTGTTGGCGGCCTTGGGACCGTACCCATCCATTGGAATAGCCTCTCCAAAATCAATATACCATTTGGTCGGGATCGGTACAAAACCCAATAACCCGAGCCATGGGAAAGTAGGCGAAATCGGGAAGTAAGGAAAGCCAATCATACGAGCCATAAAATCGGACTTTGCCAGCGAGATATAGGTTTCTTCTGCACCTACCACCGACACCGGGATTATCGGTGCGCCAGTCTTCAATGCCATGCGAACAAAACCGCCTCGGCCAAAACGCGCCAGGCGATAACGATCTTTGTAAAGCTTCCCAATCCCTTTATAACCCTCAGGATAAACGGCAACCAAATGTTCCTGCTCGAGCAGGCGGATTCCATTTTCTTCGTTCGCCAACGTTTGGCCGAATTTCACGAATAACGATGAGATAACCGGCAAAGTCGGAAACCAACTTGCAAACAATGTTCTCACTACCCGAGGATTTGCGTGTTCATTGAGTACGGCCATACCAACCATAGATCCATCGAATGGCAATTGGCCAGAGTGATTGGATACGAGTAATGCCCTGCCTTCATCTGGGATATTTTCGATGCCTGAAACCTGTACGCGCCAGTACTTTTTATATAAGAATTGAAAAAATGGTTTGATGGCTTCGACAACCTCTGGATCGTACCCCCATTCATCCGTCTCAAATTCGCCTGTGATCCGCCGTGTGATCATCTCTCTTTGAGAATCGATGGAGTAATTGACCACATACCAAATACCTTTCCAGGTATCCAGGTCGAAAAAATCCTTGGCGATGCCCGATCGAAGTTGCTCCAAGATCTGTCGACCTGTTTCAGGCGAAAATCGAGAAAGATTTTGACCAATCAAGCTGACCAGACGTTGGGCAGAAAACGGCGGTGGGCTGTAGTCAGGCGTCGCATCTTGCATTCGGTCAATCAAGGCATCCAATTCTTCCATCAACTCTTGGCGGATTTCAGAATCTGCGATTTCAACGGCCTCATCGGCGATCTGATCAGGCTCAATATCGACCTGGACTGCCTCATTTATCTGTGTCGTCACACTTTCTGTGACCTCATTACCCGGTTCGTATGCTTCTTTTTCTGCATCACCCAGGGCCTTATCCACTTTGGCGGCGTCTATGCTCATGGCTTAATTCCTTGTTCTTCAGCAGTAGATCGCATCTGCAACTCCCGCACACGCCTGCGGCGCTCGATCGTATCGCGTAGTCGTTCTTCGTCGTACGCCAGGTCCGGATTTTCGGGTTTATATTTCTTTAAGCGAAGCTGACCAGCAAACTCGCGTAGTGTTTCTTCTGCAGTATAAACGGGAACAAAACCCATTTCCTCGCGCATAGCCGTCAAATCAGCGATGTAAGGGTAACGGATCGCATCTGGTGGTAATGGAAAGTACGCCTGCGACCTGAGGCCGGCTACTTTCATCAAATCAATACCCCAATATGCGCATAAATGGATCACAGGCAGTGGAAATCTACCTGCCAGACCTAATATTTTACCCAACGGTAGAATACCCTCTGCCGCAACGTTGAAAACACCCGGCACATCGTTTTGGGCGGCAAAAACCAGCGCTTCGATGGCGTCATTCTCATGGATGACCTGCATGAGAGGATCAAACCCGAGCAGGGTGAGCGGCGGAGTGAGACGCAAGAAGCGCGTCATGGGACTCTCAACGGTGGGCCCTACTACATTCGCAAATCTGAGCACACTGATCACCATCTCTGGCGATTGCCGCCGAAAGCCATTCACAAATGCCTCTATTTCTACGAAGTTATGGATGGCTCGGTTGGACTTATTGCTATCCAATGGCTGGTTTTCCATGATGAAAGCTGGGTTGGTAGGCAGCGCCCCATAGGCGGCGGTGCTGCTGCGCAAGATAACTTTTCGCACCCCGGCTTCGGAAGCGGCTCCCATGATCTTCATTGTTCCGATCACATTCAGGTCAAAGGCCTTTTCGCCAGAAAGCAACGATTCTGAAAAAGCCAGGTGGATCAAGGTATGGACTTTTTCAGACTGAAGGAGATCGAACATCAATGGATTACGAACATCTGCCTGGATAAAATCCAGCCCTTTTATAGGTTCTGACGGAGGTTCGGCATCGACGCCGATAACATAAAAATCAGGAATTGGGTCAGCCTGTCCAGCTTCTTCTTGCGCGGCTAAACGATCCTTGATTGCCAGCAGCCGCGCTGCAACTCTGCCTCCCCAATAACCTGATACACCCGTGACGAGGATAACTTGCTTTTCTGACATTAATCATCTCCTTGGCAGCCCACCAATTTCCTCTTAGCCTCGCTAATACCGATTCTCACCCAGACGATGAGTTTACTTCATGATCATCGATTCGTACCCTTTTTCTTTCAGCAGGACCGGATAGACTTTAAATAAGGGCGTAACGGCTGGCAAGAGTTGCAATACTTTGAGTTGGGATCCCTGAAGCAATATCTCTTTTTTAGCCAGCGCATTTAAAAGGTTTACTTTTCCATGCCAAAATGCATGTGCGGTGTCAGCTTTCATCGTCATGATGATCTCCGGCTTTAATTCATTAGGACCATTGAAAACATCCACAAAGGCTCCCTTTTGGGTCGGCTTATTCTTGGCGTCGACCGTCGTCATGGCATCGGGATCCGTGTATCGAAATTGGATGATCACCCCAGCTTTGGCGATCTTCTTGCCGATCTCAGGGTCCAGTTTCGCCCGGTTCATTAGCTCACCTACGGTAGCGTAAAACTGCTCTGCATCCTTGAACACAGCCATTTAGTACCTCCTTATCAAGCGATTGACCTGATGAATGAAACTGGACGAACTCTCCGAACAGAGTATAGTTTAATAAGAAGGCTGCGTCAAGTTTAAGATTCCTTCGGGAGAAAAGAAGGTTGCATCAATCTCTCTTTCCCAGACCTGTTTCTCTGACACTGTCAACCCAAAGTAGAAATGTCCCCTTTTTGACAAAGTAAAAATGTCCCCTTTGAAAGGGTGGGTAATGGGGTGTGGTAGACTCAAGACACTCGTGCGGAGGATAGGGCAACGCTGGAGAGCGACCTGAGCGCCGACAC
>JAYRNN010000232.1:0-26180 GCA_041912175.1 Anaerolineales bacterium
CCTGGCAATTGGCCGGGATGGTCAAAATGCGCGCCTGGCTGCTAAGTTAACCAGCTGGCGCATTGATATCAAGAGCTTGCCCGAGGCGGCCAGCGATTCATTGCACAAGCTGCAGAGCGACCCGGCTTATGCTGCACTAACGACCAATGAAGTTGATATCATGCCGCAAATTGAGCTTATCCTGGCCAAGAAATCCGAAGGCCGGGCGGTTACCCCAGAAGAGTATGCGGTTTTGACCCAGTTTGTTGACCGGATCGAGCGTGGCGTCATTCGACAGCGTCAGGCCGAAAAACGCGTCGACGATGAGCGCGAACAGGTCGCACGCGCGAATATTCCAGCCCTGGCTTTTGAAATTCCGATGGAAGATTTCGAGGTTTCTGATCGCGTCTATGCGGTGATCAGCGAAGCTGGTTACCAGACCGTTGGCGATTTAATGATGCAGTTGGCGCTTGACCCAGACGCGATCTTACGTTTGAGCGGGATGGGTCCCAAGGCGATGAAGGAATTAGAAACCGCCATCGAGAAGATGACCGAACAGGCGCGCCAATCTCAGGTTGCAGAACAACCTGAGACAGAAGCCCAGTTTGAGGCGCCAGCCCAAGCTGAGATCGCCATCCAGCCCGAGGTGGAATCGCTGCCCGAGGCAATTATCCAACCTGAGGTCGCGGAACAACTCGAAGTGGAAGCGCTGCCTGAGGCGATCGTACAGCCCGAAGCGGAAATCGCTCCCGTCGTAGAAATAGTCGAAGCTGGCGAACCAGCAAAGCCAGAGATCAGCCCTGAAGAGGTCGTCGAAATCCCGGCTGCGGTTGTCAGTGAAGAATCGGCGGCAACGGTTGAGACGCAACCTGCTGAAACAGCGCAAGAACTGTTGGAAGTTGCGCCTACAACGGCTGCCTTGGAAGCCGAAGAAGATCTCGAAAACCTGGATAACCTGTTTACCCTGTCGCCTGAGGCGCTCGGCATCGCAGCTTCCGATGATGAGGAAGAAGAAGACGAAGACGAGCGTGGCAAAAAGAAGGGTAAGAAGAAGAAGAAAAAGTTTGTCGAAATGGAGTATGATCCTGATAAAGACGTCATGCTGGTTAAGAAGAAACGCAAGCGTGGCGACGAATGGGATATCAATTGGTAGCGGCGCAGCGTGGAAGGTTTTTTGCACACCGCAATAGACCTTCCGCACTTTGCCCTCCTAATCAATCCGAACTCGAGAGATTAGGTGCCTAAAAAAACTGTCAAACGAAAACATGTGCCCCAACGTACTTGCGTGGGTTGTCGCGAGGTGAATTCCAAGCGTACATTGATCCGCGTTGTACGTCGACCGGAAGGAATTGTTGTCGATCCGACTGGCAAATTGGCCGGGCGCGGCGCTTACTTGCATGACCGACGTCCCTGTTGGGAACTCGGCATGAAAGGAGCACTCGCTCATGCCCTGAAGATTGAGCTCTCCCAGCAAGACCGGGAAACCTTGCTTGCCTTCATGAAAGATCTGCCAGACGAAACGCCTGCCCAAGAGAGCTCGATTATGGTGTAGGCGTATGTAAGCGGATCGCTCGTTCCAGACTGCCCAATTCGGCGGTATGATGCCGCCGCTGGCGATCATATATTCTCGCCAGGCTCGTTGGGGCCACTTAGGAATGTTGTTGTAGGTAACGGAGGTGCCAAATGAGCGAAAATGGGCATAAAACGAAGACGATTGAACTTCCATCTTCGATAACTGTACGGGAATTGGCACGCGCCATCCAATCCAGCCCGATCGAAATCATCAAAATCTTGATGGCAAACGGGGTGATGGCAAATATCAACCAGCAAATTGACTTTGACACGGCAGCCATCGTAGCGGCAGAAACAGGTTACGAGGCCACGATGGAAACGCCCGAGGTCGATATTGAGGAAGATAAAAGCGAAATCCCACTCTGGCGACGTATGATCGCCGACGAAAATCCAAATGATCTGGTAAAACGCCCCCCAGTGGTCACAATTTTAGGCCACGTCGATCATGGAAAGACTACTTTGTTGGACGCGATCCGCCATACCAATGTCGCTGAAGGAGAGGCTGGCGGGATCACTCAACACATCGGCGCATATCAGATCGAGCATAATGGCAAGATGATCACCTTTCTCGATACACCTGGTCATGCGGCTTTCACCGCGATGCGAGCTCGTGGCGCTCAAGGCGCAGACATCGTTGTATTGGTGGTAGCCGCTGATGATGGCGTGATGCCACAGACCAAAGAAGCCGCTGCACACGCGAAGGCTGCAAAAGTCCCGATCATCGTGGCGATGAATAAAATCGATAAACCTAACGCCGATCGCGATCGGGTAAAACAGCAGTTAGCCGAAATTGGACTCATCCCTGACGACTGGGATGGCGACACAATCGTCGTGCCGATTTCTGCCAAGCAGAAACGCGGCCTTGAAGACTTACTGGAAGCGATTGTGCTGGTGGCCGATAATATGGATATCCTTGCCAATCCCAAGGGACGCACGATCGGAACCGTCATCGAAGCCGAGCGCGATCGGGCGAAAGGCGTGCTGGCGACTCTTTTGGTGCAAAACGGCTCGTTAGAAACGGGAGATTCGGTCGTGGTTGGAACCACATACGGGCGGTTGCGCGCGATGTTTGACTTCCGTGGTCGCAAAATCCGCAAAGCCGGCCCATCCACACCGGTTTCAGTCATGGGCTTAAATGATGTTCCTCAAGCGGGGGACCTGTTTCGTTCCGTCGAGTCCGAAAAAGACGCGCGCGCCCTGGTCCAGGAACACGTCGCCGCGCTTCAACATACCGAGGCTGCCCCAAAGGCCGCCCTCACCCTGGAACAATTGTTTAATCGCTTCCAGGCAGGTGAAGTACGCGAGTTGCGCCTGATCGTCAAAGCAGACGTCCAAGGATCGCTGGAACCAGTGGTCAGCTCTTTGAAGGATTTGAACCAGGAAGACATCAAGATTAACATTTTACATTCCGAAACTGGTAATATCGGCGATAATGATGTCATGCTGGCAGCAGCTTCTAAAGCAATCGTGGTCGGATTCAACGTCCAGGCGGATGCCGGCGCTCGCCGCCTGGCAGAAGGGGAAGGCGTCTCAATCCGCTTGTACGATATAATTTATCGTCTGACTGAAGACGTGGAAAAAGCACTTAAAGGTATGTTAGAACCCGAGGAAATTACCACGATTATCGGTCATGCCGAAGTGCGCGCAGTGTTCCACATCTCGAAATTAGGCAATATTGCCGGTTGTCGGGTGACCGATGGCGAAATTAAACGGAATGCTCGCGCCCGTATCCGTCGGAGCAAAGATATCATATATGAGGGATCTATTTCTTCCCTGAAACACCTGCAAGAAGATGTACGCGAAGTGCGCGCTGGTTTTGATTGTGGCATCGCGCTAAAAGGTTTTAGCGAGGTCGCGGTGGGTGATATCATTGAAGCCTATACGGTTGAAAAAGTCGCTGTAGCCTAGGAATGGTAAGAGGAAACGGTGGTATCGAAAACAAGAGCTTATCGGATCTCTGAGCGTATCCGGGAAGAATTAGCGGAAATCATCATCCAAAAAATATCAGACCCGCGTTTGGACGGGGTTTCCGTGACGGATGTTACGATTGATCGCGAACTCGCTTATGCCGAGATCTATGTCTCAGCGTTAGAGGGCTCGGTTCGATCCAAAGAAATCTTAGAGGGTCTGGAGCACGCCCAGGGATTTTTGCGTCATGAGCTGATTCAACGCATTGAATTGCGTACATTTCCACGCCTACGCTTTCATTGGGATCCGACTTTCGAACGAGCCGAGAAAATCGAGCGGTTGATTGCCTCGCTGCATGAGAACGAGAATCAGCTCACTCCTGATACACAGGATGAGGGGACTACCGCAAATGAGTGATGCACTGCGGATGTATACTTCTTTGCAGAAATATATTTCCGAGTTGCCAGCGGTGACCCGGCGGCTGCAAGACGCACGGAAAATTTTGATCACATCGCATATTCGCCCCGATGGCGACGCGGTCGGTTCTGTGTTGGGTTTGGGTTTGGCGCTAAAAGCCGCCGGTAAACACGTCGAGATGGCGCTGGTAGATGGCGTCCCGGCCAGTTACAAATTCATGGATTGCGTCGACCAGATTGTCACACGCCCACGTGGAGACTTTGATACAATCATCAGCCTCGATTGTTCTGACCTAAGTCGTCTGGGCGACGTGCTGGATGGTTATGGGCTGCCGGATATAAACATCGATCATCATATTACCAATGACAACTTTGCCAGGATCAACCTGGTAGATGTACAAGCAGTCGCCACATCTGAAATCCTGGCGGTTATACTGCCGGCCTCGGGTTTTCCCTTGACTCAGCCAGCGGCCGCTGCTTTACTGACCGGGTTGGTGACGGATACGTTGGGATTTCGCACTCCCAATGTCACCCCTGCCGCGCTCCGCGTGGCTGCCGACTTGCTGGAATATGGCATCGACCTTCCCCAAATATTTGAGAACACCTTGCTGCAGCACTCTTTTGAGGCGATCAAGTATTGGACGGCCGGTTTAGATCGTCTAGAACGCAGCGGTGGACTGGTATGGACTTCGCTTACGCTGGAGGACCGCAAAGCAACAGGCTACCCTGGCCGTGATGATGCAGATTTAATCAATATTCTCTCATCAGTGTCGAATGTCGAGATTGCCATAATTTTTATCGAACAGACCCGGGGAACCGTAAAAGTAAGTTGGCGCGCTCGCCCTGGGTTCGATGTTTCCCAGGTTGCGTTAAGCTTTGGCGGAGGTGGGCATCCTGCCGCCGCCGGTGCGGAAGTTCACGGTAGATTGCCCGAGGTCCGGGAACGTGTCCTGGAAGCAACCCGTTTGATTCAGAAGGAAGCAGCGCCTCTCCAGGCAGCGATATCGCCGCGTTGAGATGTGTAAAATGACTGATTATCGTATAAACCAAATGCACGCTCCATAGATGAGCGATAATATTGGGAGGAAGCAAATATGGAAAAAGAAAGCAACATTGACCTGGTTTCTGGTGTGTTGGTAGTAGATAAGCCGATTGGTCTCACCTCGCACGACGTCGTTCAAATTATCCGCCGCGGTACAGGCATCCGGCGTGCAGGACACACCGGCACGCTTGACCCGCGCGCCTCTGGCGTATTGGTGGTTTTAATCGGCCCGGCCGTTCGGCTGAGCGAATATGTATCTGCATCGGATAAACGCTATCAGGCCACCATCCGCCTGGGCAGCACAACCGATACTTTTGATGCGGATGGCCAAATTACCGGATCTTTCCCAATCGAGAGTATCACCGAGGAAATGTTTACGGAGAGCCTGCAGCAGTTCATCGGAGAAATAGAACAGGTGCCGCCGCCTTACTCGGCAGTTAAGGTGAAGGGGCGTAAAGCCTATGAGATGGCGCGCGAAGGCGAGGAAGTTGATCTGGCGCCGCGCATTATCAATGTCTACAGCCTGGAAGTCCTGGAATGGGCGCCCCCTGAGGCGGTGGTTGATGTTTATTGCTCCTCGGGCACATATGTACGATCACTAGCCAATGACCTTGGCAAGGTCTTAGGCACCGGTGCGCATCTGGTCGGCTTACGCCGCACGAAAAGCGGTCGGTTTACCTTACGCGATGCGGTCCCATTGCGCCGCTTGCAGGAGTCTTTTGATGCTGGCAACTGGTATCGCTTCCTGATCCCGGCTGCTGAAGCCCTGGCCGATTGGCCGATGATTGAATTAGACGCCGATCAGGTTGAGCTGATCCGCCACGGACATCGCATCCCGGCGGAACCTGGCCAGACTGGCTGGGCGCGCGGGGTAAGTCAACAAGGCGATTTGGTGGGATTATTGAACGTGGATGATGAGACACACGAATGGCAACCGCGCAAGGTGTTCTTCCAGTCGTGACATGCAACATTTCTACTCGCTTCAGGAGACCAACCAAACAGCGACGTGGCTGACGATTGGATCATTCGATGGCGTCCATCGCGGTCACCAGTCAATTATCCACCAGCTTGTGGAAAAAGCGCATGCTGCCGGCGCTCCTGCAGCCGTATTAACTTTTTTCCCGCATCCCAACGTCGTATTGCGAAATCTTCAAGAGCCGATTTACCTCACCTCCCCTGAGGAGCGCGCAGCCTTGTTAGGCTACCTCGGCGTAGATATTGTGGTGACTCATCCATTTACCCTTGAGCTGGCCGGCATGTCTGCGAATGATTTCCTGGCTCTGGTCAACCAACACCTCCATCCACGCCATCTCATGGTGGGATATGATTTTGCGCTTGGTCGTCGCCGGGAGGGCACTGTCCCTCGCTTGCAGGCATTGGGGAAAGAATACGGATTCACCCTGGATGTCATCCAGCCAATTCAATTAGAAGGAGAAATTGTATCCTCCAGCCAGATCCGTGCAGCCTTGACCGGCGGCGACCTGGAAAAAGTCAACCGGCTGCTCGGCCGGCCTTATGCGGTCAGCGGAGAAGTGGTGCATGGCGATGGGCGCGGCCGCCGCCTGGGCATCCCCACTGCAAACCTCGACGTGTGGCCCTGGCGCATCCTGCCAAAAACCGGCGTGTATGTTTGCCGGGCTATGATCGATGGACAGGTGTGGGGCGCGGTGACCAATGTCGGCGTCCGCCCCACGTTTGAGAACCAGCAGACCACGCCGCATATTGAAGCCCACGTGCTTGATTTCGAGCGCGATTTATACGGCGAGGCGATAAACTTAGAATTCATTGCCCGCCTGCGCGACGAACAGCGCTTCCCGAACATCGATGCCCTGATTACCCAAATTCAGCAAGACATCCAGGTTGCCAGAAAAAAGCTGCTAGCAGCGGGCCAGGGCCTATGATAGCCCGTCTATACCCATCGCCGTCTTCTTTTCGACGTCTAGCGCGCCAGCCCAGCGCCGTGGCATTGATGGTGATCCTTCTGTTGCTCGTTGTACCAACCGCCTGCGTCACAACGCCCTCGCCTGAATTGTCTGCCATCAAGAAAACCCCGACGATGACAGAAGCGCTTCGTCCTACAGAAACTGCTACTCCTTATGTTGTAGCCACCGCCTGGACGGCTGAACTAATCGGCAGACTGGACATTGTTGAAGGTTGTGTCCGTGTAATCGACAGGGTGGACGGTGACAGTAGACTGCTTGTGTGGCCCCCAGACTTTGAAGTTACCGTGGGAAAAGATAATGTTCGCGTCATCGGCGGTAAGGTAACAGGAATCCGCACGGAAGTCTTGCTGCATGACGGGGAAATGGTATTGCTTGGGGGCGGTGAAACCTCGAAATTAAACGAGCAATTGCAATCAAGTGTCCCCTCTCATTGCCCTGGGCCATATTGGGTATTTGGTTCTTACGTTGGGCCTTATCCTGCTGCCAGCGAATCCAATCCATAATTATTTCAGCCTGGCTCAAGTCGAATATCATTCGCAGAGTAGATCATCTCCCACACTGCACTTGTACGATAGCCAGGCTAACGACGCCACGCCGCCTGGGGCTAGAAAATCAAGCAGGAAGTGTTGGGGACCAAACGATTCCATGAACGTTCAACGTAATGGAGTGGGCGCCCAGGAAATTTTTGGGAAGAAAAGCTTAAATCAGACAAAACCAGGTATAATTTGATGCAATCATTCGGGCAGGAGAGCGGGTATGCGGCAATATCTGGATCTATTGAAATATATTCTTGATAACGGCGTAAAAAAAAGCGACCGCACCGGTACAGGCACGTTGTCTGTGTTTGGCGCTCAGACCCGCTACAACCTGGCCGACGGCTTTCCCCTGCTGACGACGAAAAAATTACATACGAAATCCATCATTTATGAATTGCTATGGTTCCTGCAGGGCGACACCAATATCGGCTACCTGCAAGAGCACGGCGTGCGCATCTGGAATGAATGGGCCGATGAGAATGGCGAGCTTGGACCTGTCTACGGCGCCCAGTGGCGCTCTTGGCGCGCGGCCGATGGACGAACTATCGACCAGATCAAAACCCTCATCCAACAGATTAAAACGAATCCGGACTCGCGCCGCCTGATTGTCAGCGCCTGGAACGTAGGAGAAATCGAGAAGATGGCGCTGCCGCCTTGCCATGTACTTTTTCAGTTCTATGTGGCCAACCAGCGCCTGTCTTGCCAGCTTTATCAGCGTTCAGCCGATGTTTTCCTGGGTGTGCCGTTCAATATTGCTTCATATGCCTTATTGACCCTGATGATTGCCCAAGTTTGTGATCTGCAGCCGGGCGAATTTGTGCACACCTTTGGCGATGTGCACCTGTACCTCAACCACGTCGAACAAGCCAGAGAACAGCTCATGCGTGAGCCATACCCACTGCCAAAGATTATGATTAACCCCGCCGTGAAAGATATCTTCGGATTTCAGTTCGAGGATTTTGAGCTGGTCAACTACGTCTCCCACCCGCATATCAAAGCAGAAGTATCGGTCTAGACGGACGAAAACCGCTATGTTAATTGCATTGATCGTCGCGGTGGATGAAAACCAAGGCATCGGTAAAGACAACCGCCTCCCCTGGCATCTTTCAGCCGATTTGAAGCGCTTCAAGACCCTGACGATGGGACGCCATCTGATCATGGGCCGGAAGACATACGAGTCCATCGGACGGCCTCTGCCAGGGCGTACCACGATCATTATCACACACAATCACGCCTACCAGGCTGAGGGTTGCCTGGTAACACATTCCCTCCAACAGGCATTCGCTCTGGCAAATACTGCGGGCGAGACTCAAGCCTTTGTCATCGGCGGCGGCGAAATATTCAGGCAAGCCATCTCCCAGGCCGATATCATTTACCTCACGCGTGTCCATGGCGCGTTTGATTGTGATACTTTCTTTCCCAGCCTACCGGACGGATGGATCGTCAAAGAGAGCGTATTTCATCCCGCCAGCGTAAAAAATCCTTTAGATTGTACGGATGAAGTGCTGATTCGGCCAAATTCGCCTTGACATTTCCTCCGTTTTGCGTACAATTTCTACCTAAGGCGGCAAAATTACCGCAACTAAATATGCAATAACCGTGAAGAGGACGAGTAGGCGCTGAAACGACGGCTCAGAGAATGGGAGACAGGTGCGAGTCCCATCCAAACGCCAGCGAAGAATGGACCTCAGAGTTGCAAGGCGAAAGAGTT
The DNA here is from genome assembly GCA_041912175.1 of Anaerolineales bacterium. Taxonomy (GTDB): domain Bacteria; phylum Chloroflexota; class Anaerolineae; order Anaerolineales; family UBA4823; genus CAZAGA01. Next base: position 9,108 of record JAYRNN010000232.1, read on the forward strand.
ACCCTTGATTAGCCTGCGCCGGAATTGTCTCCGTTATCCAGACAAACAGTTATCAGAGATTTGCCTGATTGACTGAATTGAGTGAGGCTGGCTTACTTCCCGTCGCAACACCGGCGGGTTTTTTGATTAAAGCGGTCTAACCGGGGTGGCACCACGGAACACAGCGTTCGTCCCCATTTGGGATGAACGCTGTATATTTTTAACCCGATTTCACTCCTTGCTGACTGAAATCAAGAAGCAAAGGAACGAAGCATGGAAAAGAAAGGCCGCATATTAACCGGACACCGGCCAACAGGGCCGAGACACCTGGGACATCTGGTAGGCACGCTTGAAAATTGGGTGCGCCTGCAAGATGATTATGAGTGCTTTTTTCTAGTCGCCGATCTGCACGTGCTGACTACAGATATTGAACACACCGGGCGCATACACGCCAATATCCTGGAGATGCTGGCCGATTGGCTTGCTGCGGGTATTGATCCATCGCGCGCAAAAATTGTGCTGCAATCCGCCTTACCCCAACACGCCCAACTGGCTGTGCTGCTCGGTAACCTGGTGACCGTAGCGCGCATGGAGCGTGTCCCCACCTACAAAGAACAAGTTCAACAGCTCAACCTGAACCCATCACTGGGACTCTTGGCTTACCCGGCCCTGCAAAGCGCCGATATTCTAATCTACAAAGCAGATATCGTCCCGGTCGGCGAGGATCAATTGCCCCACCTGGAGTTGGCGCGCGAATTGGCGCGCCGCTTCAACCAGTTGTTTGGCGAGACTTTCCCCGAGCCTGAAGGTTTGCTTTCCATTGCGCCGCGCCTGCCGGGCATCGATAACCGCGCCATGCACACTTCCTATGGCAATACTATCGCTTTGCGCGATACACCGGAGGAAACCACGCGTAAAGTGATGGATATGTTTACTGACCCGACTCGCATCCACGCCTCGGATCCAGGTCACGTGGAAGGCAACCCGGTATTTACCTATCACGATCTCTTTAACCCAGACCATGAAGAAGTGGAAGATTTTAAACGTCGTTACCGGGATGGCAAAATCGGTGATGTGGCCGTGAAACGCCGCTTGTGCACTGTAGTAAACGATTACCTGGCGCCGCTGCGCCGGCGCCGGTCCGAATTGATCCGGCATACCGATGACCTGCTTGATATCCTACACCAGGGCACGCGAGCCGCACTGCCCCTGGTACAAGCCACCTATGAGGAGGTACAGCAAAAAATGGGGCTATATACGATTTCGCATTTCTTGTCACCAAACCTTGAGAACCAATCACATTAAAGGAGAAAAACATCATGTCTGACCGAATCCGCTTTGAACTGAACGAATCTGACCTGCCGCGCTTCTGGTATAACATCAACGCCGACAGCCCAGTACCGCCAGCCCCGGTGCTGAACCCAATGACTTTGGAACCAATCACTCCTGACTTTCTGAACGTGCTATTTCCGATGGGCCTGATCCTGCAAGAAATTAGCGCTGAACGATATATTGAAATTCCAGAAGAGGTGCGCGAAATCTATAAATTATGGCGACCAACCCCGCTGTTGCGCGCCCGCCGCCTGGAGAAAATGCTGGATACGCCAGCCCACATCTACTATAAATATGAAGGCGCATCTCCAACTGGCAGCCACAAACCCAACACTGCAGTTCCGCAGGTTTTCTTCAACAAGATTGAAGGGGTAAAGGCCATGACGACCGAGACCGGCGCAGGGCAATGGGGCTCATCCATGGCCTTCGCCGGCAGCCAATTCGGCATGGATGTCGAGGTCTATATGGTTAAGGTTTCTTATAACCAAAAGCCCTATCGAAGGATCATGATGGAGACCTACGGCGCAAGCGTCTATGCCAGCCCCAGCGACAGGACCAATTTCGGCCGGTCTCTGCTGGCTAACGACCCTGAGAACAACGGCTCGCTTGGCATCGCCATATCTGAGGCTGTTGAGGTAGCTGCGACCTCTGGCGGAGCCAAGAAATATGGCTTGGGTTCGGTATTGAACCATGTCTGCCTGCATCAAACAGTAGTCGGGCAAGAAGCCTTGAAACAGATGGATTTAGCCGATGAATATCCGGACGTGGTGATCGGTTGTGCGGGCGGCGGCTCAAACTTCGCCGGGATTGCGCTGCCATTCCTGCGCGAAAACCTGGTTGAGGGTAGAAAAGCCAGATTATTGGCCGTCGAGCCGCTGGCATCGCCATCCATGACCAGGGGCGTCTACACCTTTGATTATGGCGACACGGCAAAGATGGCGCCGGTCGTCAAGATGTACACCCTGGGCCATAACTTCATGCCCGCCCCGATTCACGCCGGCGGTCTACGTTACCATGGCATGTCGCCCCTGATCAGTGGCCTGGTGAACGCTGGTCACATCCAGGCTATCGCCGTACCGCAGCTTGCCACTTTCCAAGCCGCGATGATGTTTGCGAAGAGCGAAGCCATCATCCCCGCCCCAGAGAGCGCCCATGCCATCCGCGCTGCTATCGATGAAGCGTTAGACGCCAAGGCGAAAGGCGAGAAGCGCGTGATCCTGTTCAACCTATCCGGTCACGGCTACTTTGACATGACGTCCTACGAAGCATACCTGAACGACAAATTGGAAGATTATGAATATCCGGTCGAGGCCGTCCATGCAGCCATGAGCGATCTGCCGCAAGTCGCGGCGATGGCAGACTAATCGATCTGCACAAAAGGGGCCGTCCAAAAAGAGCGCTTGGACGGCCCCTTCTTACATACGAGAACGTTTCTCATTCCTACCAGGACATCATCAAACACCGCTGCGCCAAGCACACTAATTCCCACCCGGCTGCGCAGGATCTTCATCTCCATCAATATTTGTGCAGAAATGCTGACGCTGGTCGCCGCCAGGATCAGGCCTATAAACGATTGGAGAAAAGGGGACATGAAATTTAGTCCTTCTCCAGCGGGGTTTCCTCAGGCCAGGGAGGCAATCCTAACATCTTCAGACGAACATAACGGCCCAGCACTTCGACCGATCCCAACAACGGCACGACCATGATTGCGGCCACAACGCCGCCGACCATCAGAGCGCCGATCAAGCCTACGAACACCAAACCCGGGTGCAGTCGCATCTGGCTGCCTAGCATTTGCGGTCGCAACCAGAGATTATCCACTTGCTGCACCAGTGCATATACTAAAATCAGCGTTAGCATCAATCCCAGGGTAGAGAAAGGAATCAAGCCAAGCTGGTACAGCCATACTACCAGGGAAGCCCCTAACAAGAACAAAATAGCCAGGATAATGAAAATCAGCACTTGCACACGGATGAAAACCCCCCACACGCGACCTAATTCATCCAATAACCTATCCGTGTCAGACTGGTAATCTGGCGGGGCCAGCTCAACGAGCCAGGGCTTGATCTTTGGACCATCTTTAAGAAAATAATATAAGCTGACTAGAACGAGCAAGATCCATAGGAAGTTCGTGGTGATTCCAGAAAGAAAATTCAGCGTATTCCCGGTCAGGCTGGTTAGTGTGCTTCCGGCCGCAGACCTGAATTGCTGGAGAAGATTGCGCGGCGAGAAATCAAAACCGAAGAGCACTACAGGTTGCGAAATCCATTTATCGATGTCTTGAATAGCGGTTTGCAGGTTAGTCCCCAGGCGCTGGACCTGCGTGACAGCCAGGGTGCCCATCATCGCCGGGATGGAGGCAATAATGATCAAGATCAAAATATAAACGATAGCGACGGCTAGCGGGCGGTTGAAATGCAACTTACGCATGACAAACCCCACAACAGGATCGATCAGGATCGCCAACAGAGCAGAAATCAGCAGCGCTTGAAACAATGGGAAAGCAAACACCAGCAGCGCAATGCCCATCAGGAAAGCAACCAGCGTTACCACCAGGCGCGTATTGGATGACCAGGGAGGACTCTGCATTGCTATATTCTACTTTATTCAGTATAAGAATTGCTCGCCTAATTGCTTGCGGCGACAACCAGCTTGGGCGCCCAAAATGCAAACAAAAGAAAGCCCATCATACGAAACCCCGCGCTTACAAATAACACTCCTCCTAAACCGATTACATTCGAAAGCTGTGTACCAATTACAGGCGCAAAGATCGAGGCAGAGTACTGCAAACTCTGAGATAAGGAAACAAACTTGGCGCTGTATTCGACCGGCACCGTTTTCATCAGTTCGTCAAAAAATACCAGATCCAGCCCGGCCTGGAAGATGCCCGCCATCCCGGCCAGTAGAACGATGATTTGCACCTGATGGGTTAAGGCCACCAAGGCCGGGTAGATCGAAAGGCCAAGCGTGCAACTTAGCAACACAAAGCGACTACCGCGTACGCGGTAGCCGCGCGACCAAAGATAATACCCGACCACAAGAACAGAGGTCTGAGCCGTGCTGATCAGACCAATCCAGGCGTCATTTGCCTGCACATCTCTCACATAATAGAGTGGTAGTATTGGCGTTGCCAGTAAAGTGGCGAAAAGAAAGATAAAGCGTTTTGTAGAGAAGCGCACGAAATCTGGGTAGCCCCAAACCAGGTCTTTATAATTCCGGCTGCGCTCCGCCAGACTCAAACCAGGTTGTTCTGGAGGGGGAATGCTATCTGGCAGGCGAATGTGGCTGGAAAAATAATAGCTGATCAGACCGCCCACTGATAAGCAAATGAACACCACTTGATAATTGATAGGAAAATCATATCGATCGAGGACTTGCCCGGCGATTGCCGCCATGACAGCAGTTGTGATGCCCAGGATCGACCAGCGGCGACTCATCAAGTCAACCCGGCCGGTTGGCCCGGCTACAGCGTTCATCACTACAGAGAAACACACCGACAACGCTGTCTGCGGCAGCGTGGCGATAGCCCAAATCGCCAGGATTGCGACAACCAGATATTGACGAGGGACGAAGAAAGGCGCTAAGCCGGTCAAGGCATAACTGGAAATCACCATCAGGCGCGACCGGCTGAACCAGGGAACAATGTTGCGCTGACGCTGCAAGAAGTTCCCCACCGGAAGCGCGAAGAATAGCCCGGTGATGCCAGGCATAGAAGTCAGCATACCGACCTGCGTGTTGGTCGCGCCTAAACGCGTGAGAAGTACTGGAAGGAATGGGCTTGCCGCGTTTGCCAGGCCAATCCCGATGGCGTCGATTTGAACGTTAAGGAAGTTTTTCCGCTGGATCGGTGTTGCATCCGCAGGTGCAGCCGAAATATTGAACCGTTTCAGAAAGGAAAACATTCGTTATGGATTGGCGCAATTTTCAGTTGACATGTTGAACATCTGAAAATTGCACGCTCATCAGGGGCTTACTTGGATTGCCCGTCTATCTCATCCGGCAAGCGACCATACAAATACCAAAAAGTTAGACGCTCGAAGGCCCGTTGCAAATCAGCATCCCAAATAAATGCATCCTGGGTCAGAAGAGTCTTGAGCAAAGCATCCAGGCCGCGCAACAACTCCTGTTCTGCAGCGCTCATTTCATTTGTCTGGGTTTCAAGCAATGTGATGATCACGCGCCGGAAGACCTCGTAACTGTAACGATTATAATTTGCAGCGGGGTCCTCCCGGTAATCTTCCAGGTAGTTACGCCACTGCGTTAGGCGGGCGCGGATTTCATTCGCCGATTTGGTTCCCCAGGCCGTTCGCCACTGCTGGCGTGCGGCTTCGATTCCTTCCAGCGCCCGTTCTAACTGTCTCGCTTCATCCGGAGAATGTGCATGAGCCTGGGCGCGGGCTTGAGCCAACGCCAAACCGCCCAGACTCAACTGTGGGTAAGGCGCCTCGCCAGACGGGGCCTGTACGCCTACCGGCCAGTAGATATCCTTAGAAAGCAAAAAGTTTTCCAGGACCTCTGCGCCAGCATACAAATAGCGCAAGTCATAAGCAAATGAAGGCATCTGTTACTCCTTGTTTGATGTGAACAAGGCAATTAAACCACAAAATTCCAACCGCTGGTTGGAATTTTGTGGTTTCTTTACGTCCTTAGAGCAGCAAAAGCAACGGCCCTTCCAGGTATCTCGCTAAGACCTGCATAAATTGGGCTGCCTCCGCGCCATCGCTGACACGATGATCGACCGAGATAGTGGCTTTCATGCGCACCCCTGGTACGACAGCGCCGTTCTTTACCACTGGCGTCTCACGCACCGCGCCCACCGCCAGTATGGCAGCTTCAGGGGGGTTGATGATGGCGCTGAAATTCTCGGCATCGAACATGCCCAGGTTGCTGATTGAAAAAGTCGAACCCTCAATGTCGTCCGGACGGACCTTGCCTTCGCGGGCGCGCCCGACCATGCTGCGCACCTCGACCGCAATTTGGCGCAGCGACTTACGATCTGTATCGCGATTAACTACGGTCAATAAGCCGCCTTCCACTGCTACCGCAACGCCCACGTTCACCTGGCCATGACGTAAGACTTTGTCGCCCTGCAGCGAGGCGTTCAGGTTGGGGAACTGGCGTAGCGCCAAAGCTACCGCTTTGACGATGAAATCGTTTACGGAGATCTTTTCATTCTCAGGAAGCATGCCGTTCAGTTGCTTGCGTAGATCCATCACCGCGGCCATGTCATATTCATGGGTGACGTAAAAATGCGGGATTTGTTGCTTGGCTTCCGTCATGCGTCGTCCGATCGCTGCCCGCAGTCTGTTGAGCGGGATGATTTCGTCGGCCGGAGCAGGAGAGAGTGGGCTGGATACCGGCATGGGCGGGGCGACTGGTTTCGGAGCCGCGGCAACCGGCGCTGCCGCAACGGGGGCAGTCCCGGATATGGCAGGCGCGGCTTTTGCTGGGGCAGCCAGATAGGTTTCGATATCTTTCTTGACGATCCTCCCATCCGGGCCGCTGCCGTTGACGGCTGTCAGGTTGATCTTTAAATCTTGCGCCATGCGCCGCGCCAACGGCGATGCCTTGCGCCCGCCTGGAAACTCGCCGGCCATCTCAACCGTTACCGGTGCGGCAATCAGCGAGGGTGTGGCGGCTTCGGTAGGCGCGGGCGCGTCGGCTTTCGATGCGACTGCGGCGGCCACAGGAGCTGGCGCGCCGACCTCTTCGATTTTCTCACCTGGAGCAGCGACGATAGCGATTGGCTTATTTACTGGCACGACCTCACCGGCCTGCACCAGGTGACGCGCCAGGACCCCCTCGAAATTTGACTCGACTTCGACCGTAGCCTTATCCGTTTCGATCTCTGCCAGGACCTGCCCTTTAGCGACAGGCTCTCCTTCCTGAATTACCCAGCGCACCAGCGTGCCTTCCGCCATATCAAAGCCCAGCTTGGGCATAGTGACAGTTTCAGCCATTACAACACCTCCTTGACCGCCTTAATCACGTCCTCCACCTGCGGCAGCGCGCTCTGTTCAAGCGTTCGGTTATAGGGTAGCGGCACTTCCGTCTGCGCCACACGCTTGATCGGGGCGTCCACATAATCGAAGGCCTGTTCGTAAATACGAGACGAAATTTCGGAGCCAACTCCAAACGAACGCCAGCCCTCCTCAACGATCACCGCCCGGTTGGTTTTCTTGAATGACTCCAACACGGGACCCATATCCAACGGGCGCAGCGAACGCAGGTCGACGATTTCAGCTTCGATGCCTTCTTTAGCCAATTCGTCAGCGGCTTTAGTAGAAATCTCCAGCATCTTGCTATAGGTGACGATAGTCACATCGCGGCCAGGGCGCTGAATCTTCGACTTGCCAAGCGGGGTGATGTAATCGCCATCGGGCACCTCGCCGCGCACCTGGTACAAGGTAGCATGCTCGATGAACAGGATTGGATCGTTTGAGCGAATGGCTGCCTTTAACATTCCCTTGGCGTCTTCCGGCGTTCCTGGGGCAGCCACGACCAGACCTGGAAAATGTGCAAAGATCGCGTCAGGGGTCTGGGAGTGGGTGGCGCCTAACTGGCGTCCCCCACCGCTCACGGTGCGAATAACCATCGGCAGAACAAACTGCCCACCGAACATATAATGCAGTTTGGCAGCCTCATTAACAATATGATCAAAGGAAGAGAAAGCAAAGTTAATCGTCATTAGCTCAGCTACCGGGCGCAAGCCGGTCAAGGCTGCGCCGATTGCCGCGCCGATGATCGCCGATTCAGCGATGGGAGTATCGCGCACCCGCTCGCCGCCAAAATGATCATAAAAACCTTTGGTCACGGCATAGGTTCCACCCCACACCCCGACTTCTTCGCCAAGAATAAAGACGTTTGGATCTCGTTTCATTTCCTCCCACAAGGCCTGGGAGATGGCTTCACGCATCGTAATTCGCGCCATAATGAACCTCACTCAGCCTTAAAATCGACGTACACATTGGCAAACAGCTCTTCGGGCGCCGGTTCCGGGCTGTTCTCAGCAAATTGCACCGCAGCTTGGACCTCCGCTTCAACGCCTTTATCCACCTCGTCCAACTCAGCTTCACTGGCAATGCCATTTTCGGCCAGGTGTTTGCGGAAAGCGCCGATGGGATCGTTCTCCTGCCAGCGCTTGACTTCATCTGCTTTTCGGTAGCGCTCTGGGTCGCCCATCGAGTGACCGCGGAAGCGATAGGTCATCACTTCCAGGAAGTATGGGCCAACGCCGCTGCGGATCATCTCTAAGGCTTCCAGAGCGGCTGCGCGCACGGCCAGTACATCCATGCCATCCACGCAGTTATTGGGCATGCAGTAACCCTCTGCTTTCTGGCGCATCTCAGAGACCGCCGAGGCGCGCTCGATGGTGGTGCCCATACCATACTGGTTGTTTTCGACCACCCACAATACCGGTAGTTTCCAGACCTTCGAAAGGTTGAGCGCTTCGTGGAAATACCCGATGTTGGTAGCGCCGTCGCCAAACATGCAGATCGTGGCAGCGTTGTTGCCCTGCATTTTATCTCCCAGGGCCAACCCGCTGGCCAGGGGCAGGTGTGCGCCCACGATGGCGTGCCCGCCCCAGAAATTCTTTTTGACATCCGCCATGTGCATCGAGCCGCCTTTACCCTTCGAGCAGCCGGTGGCCTTGCCCATCAGCTCAGCCACGACTTCATTGGCAGATAGCCCACAATTGAGCGCTACGCCGTGGTCACGATAAGCCGTGATCACGCGGTCCTGCGGCTGGCGGGCCGAAATGAGCCCAGTGCTGACAGCCTCCTGGCCGATATACAGATGCAAGAACCCGCCGATTTTTCCCTGCTGGTACAGCTTTGCGGCTTCTTCTTCCACCAGACGGATCAGCACCATCTGGTAATAAAGATTGATCATTTCAAGTTTTTCCATGTTTTAGGAACCTCACCACGTCACTTAAACTTTTACACACAAATAACACCGGGTTTTGCCCGGCGTTACCAATCTATTTTTGCCTGCGGTCGTTCCATCTGACCTGGCGGAAATTCTACCATATTTATCAGATAATTGGAAATATTTCGTCTCAACCCTCGCGCACAAAATGCGGCATCACGTCCGGGATTTCGAGCGCCAGCTCAACAAAGCCAGCGTAGACGCCGTCCATATACCAGGGCGCCTGGTAAACCAGTTTTTTCTTGCCGCGTTTCTCGATCGTGTAAATATTCGCCTGACCGCTTTCAAGCATATGCTTGAATTTTGTGCGCGCTGGTTCCGGGTGGCAATCGAGGATATTGGTCCCGATCAAATCCTGGCCGGAGGCTTCCTGCCTCAGGGCTTGCTCATTCATCTCAAGTAAAATTCCTTCGGTGTCACATACCGATATGTTGCCTGGAAACTCTTTTATCCATGCATGGTCTGTCATGATAAGCTCCTCTAAATAGTCATAAGCGGCAAGTCCGCCAAAAATTATACAGTGGCTGGAGGAAGATTCAACTGGCAGCTCACCAGTTTCTGATGTGCTGCCCGCAGGCGAGCGAAATCCATCTTCTCTACTTCCCTATCGTAGGTCATAAAGCCATTGACCTCAATTTCCACGTCGATCGCCTGGGTGTAAATTGCCGCCGAAAGCCCGGCCGCGATCCAGGGTTCTAATTCGTTTTCTAGCAGCGTGAGATACGCCTCGGTCAATTCTTCCGCCGAGGCGAATTTGCGGTAACCAAATTCCACCGCCGGGTTCCAGCAATGCCCGGCGACCTTCAGGCTGTAGCCGCCGAACTCGGATACTACCAGCGCCCGCCGCCGTTCAGGTTTAAGGCGCGGCAACTTTTTAAAATAAACGTGTAGACTGCGTAGATCGCCGCCGCCTTGGTCAAACCAGCCGCTGGCGTGATCCACCAGGCGGGTCGGGTCATAAGTGTGCAGCCATTGGCCCACCGCACGGGCATCGAACTGGCCCCAGCCTTCGTTGAACGGAACCCACACACCGATACAAGCAAAATTATATAAATGATCGACCATCTCACACAACTCGCGCTGGTAATCCTGGCGCGCTTCTGGCGCTTCCCTCCCGGCATAGCGGTAGTTACGGTTGTCCCGCCGGTTCAATCCCGCCAGAACCGCAAGCAGGGATGTCGCATCGCCAACGGCCTTGCCACCGTTTATCATATCCTGCCAGACGATCAGGCCAAGCCGGTCACATTCGTAGTAAAAGCGGGCCGGCTCGATTTTAATATGTTTGCGCAGCATGTTACAACCGAGACTCTTCACCAGTTCCAGGTCGAATCGCATCGCGGTTTCGGAGGGCGGCGTGTACAAGCCATCCGGCCAGTAGCCCTGGTCCAGCGGCCCGTACTGGAAGAGCGGCTGGTTATTCAAGCACAGGACCCGTCGATCCAATCGATCAACGCCAAGGCTGAATTTGCGCATACCGAAATAGCTCTCTACCCGATCCTGGCCATACTCAACGACCAGATCGTATAGGTGCGGCGTCTCGGGGCTCCACAAACGCGGGGAAGCGATGGATAAGCTGTGCTCCAGCTTGCCAGCATCCAGGCGACTTTCAGCCACGACAACGCCGTCTTGGAGGATGCGGACCACGCTGCCAAGCAGTTTATTGCCGGACGGATTACCCGGTCCAAGCTCGACACGCACGCTCTCCGCATCGATTTCCGGGGTAATTTTTAGCCGCGCCAGATAATCCTTCGGCACGGGCTCTAGCCAAACGGTCTGCCAGATACCCGATATTTGTGTATACCAGATCGACCGGGGTTGACGCACCTGCTTACCGCGCTGCTGCCAATGAGAATCCGTTGGATCCCACACCGAAACGACCAATTCATTCTCTCCAGACTGCAAGCAGTCCGAAATATCAAACCAGAAGGGGGTATAACCGCCCTGGTGCATACCCACGCGGCGCCCATTAATCCATACGGTCGTCTCCCAATCGACCGCTCCGAAGTGCAGCAAGACCCTTTGTGCGTGCCAGGCCTCAGGGATGTCAAATGTACGCCGGTACCAGAGGAGCTCGTCTGGCTGTAAAGTTTGTTTGACCCCGGAGAGCGCCGATTCGAGCGGGAAGGGGACCAGGATTTGGCCGCTGAATTCAGGCGGGATGCTTTGCTCTTTCGGCGTAACCGCATAGTCCCACAAGCCGTTCAGATTCAGCCAGTTAGCACGGCGCATGTGCGGGCGTGGATATTCCCGCCAGGCATTTCCCGGCGTGACCTGCGCCGCCCAGCGCGTCATGAGTTTTCCGGAGGCAGGTTGCCAGGACATCATGTACTTTGTTCTTTTACAAATACTAACGGGATCAATGCCAGGAGCGTGGCAAGCCCGGCGGCCTGGAAAATCAATGGGGTAGGGATAAAGCCCGGCTGACCATCGATCACAGTCGGGATGCCGTAGGCGCTCGCCAGCCAACCGCCGATCAGCGGACCGGGCACCATCGTGAAGGCCACAGTAAATAAAATGAAATAACCGGCAAACTGGCCCCGTTTGTCATCCGGGTAAAGGTCCTTGGTCCACGCTCCGGTGCTGATCACCCAGGCCGACATGCCGGCCAGCCACAGGATGCCGGTCAGCACAAGCGGCAGGATGTCTTTCATCAATGAGAAAAGAAGCAGCCCAACCACCTTAAGCAAAATAGCGCCGACCGCCATCCGTTTTCGCCCCAGGCGGTCGACCAGCAGGCCAAAAGGATAAGCCAGCAAGATGCCTCCCACCAGGATACACACAAAAATGACCAAGGAGGCCTGGATGGTTTCCAATTGGATAAAGTGGTTCAAATAAATGATCATATAGGGGAAGAAAATCTGTTCGGCGATACCATAGAGGGTCAGCGTAAAAAGCAACAGGAAGAAATAGCGGTTAGCGCGCAGGTTATGGCTGCGGAAGGTGTCACCGATCTGGCCCCAATAAGAGGCTGGTGGCGCCGTCGGGTCCGGCGTCTCGCGCACTAACAGACCACCTGCCAGGCCAAGCACAAAAACCAGCCCACCGATCAGATAAAAAAAGGTGTAATACCCCCAGGCGTCGATGATCAACCCCGAGGCCCCGTACACAATCAATACCGCCACCCAGGTCAGGATTTCAATCACACCCAATATCCGACCGCGGTTGTTGCGGTCGGTAATGTCGGTGATGTAGGCATTCAAGGCCGCGTCGTTGGCGGTCGAACCGAAGAAAGTCATGATGCAGTCGAACAGGATCGCCACCCCCACCGCCAGGGTCAACGGGCGCAGCATGGCCGCGGATGGAAAGGCGGCGGTGAACACGCCCCAGGCCAGATAACCCAGCAGGATGAACGGTTTGCGTTTGCCCCAGCGCGAGCGAGTGCGGTCCGACAACGCCCCCATCAAGATCGTGGTCAGGGTGGCCGTAATGGCGCTAGCAGCCACCATCCACGAAATCGGGCGCGGGTCCGGGGAAATATTATCGTACATAAAGGTGTTGAAGTATTGATTTTCCACGCCCCAGGCGAGCTGCCCCGAAAAAGCAAGCAAAATTACTGCCAGCCAGACTGCCTTCGTTATCCTTTGAGTTGGTTTTGGTGAGGCATCCATGTTTTTCCTCGTATCCTGATTGAAAACACGTTCAAATGAAGCGACTATTTAAGATTAACCCACACGGTCATTTGCGACTCGTCGCGATTAGCCCAAAGCTGATAAGGGATAAATATCAAAGGCCGCCCTTCCGACGAACTTCCCTTCAAGATCGTGATTCCTCCAAGAAGATCAGGAGCCTGCTCAACTTTCAGGCTGCCCGGATCGAGGCGGACGGTGAAGATGTCCAAATCAGGATTGTCCAGGCTTTCCAGGCAATAGACCAACGACCCGCGCGTCAGGGCTGCCTTGCCGGCGTGGCCTTTGACCCTGGGATGGGCGCGGCGCAGCTCGATTGGGAGATCGAATGCCAGCTCGATCCGGTCGCCGGGCGACCATAGGCGCCGGACCGCTAGAAAATGACTACCGCGCGGGTCATACCCCTGGGCGGCAGGCTGCATAGCTTTGGCCATGCCTTGCGCATCACCCGGCACGGAAAGCTCCAGCGGAGTAACTTGCCCGCTTTGCCCATCCCGGATGACAATCGCAGGCGAGGCGCTCCAGGATGGCAGGCGCAGGTGGATTGTAAATTCCGACGTTCTCTCCGGATTTATAATGACCCACGCCAGGCCATTCCAGGGCAACTGTGATTCGATCTCAACCTGAACCGGCATCCCCAGATCCAACCTTGCCCGGCAGGCGATGTACTGGTGGATCCACAGCTCTGCCCCATCCATTGAGAAGATGTACCTGCCCAAATCGGCCCACGTGCGCGATAGGTTCGATGGGCAGCAAGGCACGGCGTACCAGGCTTTGCGTGTGATCCCACTCCGGCACGCCAGCGGATTGTTGTACAGGTAGCTTTCTCCGTCCAGGCCCATTCCGACTGAAGCGGCATTGTATAACTGCCACTCGAGCAGGTCGCTGTATTTGGCGTGGCGGGTAATGCGCGCCATTTCCCAATTCCAGAAGATACTAGCCAAGGCGGCGCAAGTTTCCGCATAGGCGAATTCGGGATCGAGCTCATAATCCCGGCCGAACCCTTCCAGGGAGGACAACGAGCCAAGCCCGCCGGTGACATACATCCGACGGGAGACCATACGCTCCCAGGCCTGCCCCATTGCAGGCAGCAGCGAGACCTCCGGCTGTAGTCGTTGGAGCATGGCGCAGGCCGTTTCGAGGTAACCAAAGCGCACGGCATGTCCCACCGGGGCCGTTTGGCGGCGGATAGGGGCATGCTGCTGGAAGTATTTCCCGGACAGCGCACTGGCAGCCCAGCGCAATTTACCAAAGGGTGGGCGCTTGGCATAATTATCCGCCGGGAGCGAAAAAGGCGCCTGTCCGGGATGTTCAGCAATGTAGACCTGGCGCATCTGCGCCGTCTGCTTGCGGCGTGCCGCAACCCGGCTGTTTTGGCGCAGCAAAGATAAGGCAAAAAAAGGTGCGCGCCCGCGCTGTTCGAGAAAATGTCGGGCGAGCTCCAGGTAAGGCGCATGGCCTATGAGCTCATAAAGCCGCAGCAAGGCGATTTCGATTTCTTCATGCCCAGGTGTGTACTGCGGATCTGCGCCTAGGAAATCCAGTACTAACAGATCGGCTGCCTTGCGCGCCATCTCGAGCGCAGCCGGTTCGCCCGCGCCAGACCCGTGCCGCCCATAAGCCTGGAAATAGGAAACACAGCCCTCGATCAAGTGCCCGTGGCAGTATAACTCATGCTCAATCTGCAGGTTCACCCATCGCTGGCCAGGGAAATGGATCTGGTTGTACGTGAACAGGTATCCATCGGGCGCCTGGCAGCGCGCCAGAAGACCGATAAGCTGTTCCATCAAAGCCTCCAGGCGCTCATCCGGCCAATGGGCCTCGATACGCGCTGCTGCGTCCAGCCATTTATATGCATCTGAATCAGCGAAGAACCAGCCCTCCCGGAAGCCAACTTTTCCGCCCGCCAGAATGCGGAAATTATCGATGCAGCCGCTGGCCTCTAACTGCGCCCATTGGTGATAGATCGTGCGCCTCGCATTGGTCTCAAGGCGCGGCGACCAGAAAGAGTCGCACAGGGTGACATTTAGGGAGGGGGATTCGACCATATAAGAGATGAGGGTGCTCGCGCGTGGTATCGTATTAAGTATAGCATTGGAATATCGGAAATAGAAAGCTGAACTCCCTGTGCGGTCCACGAAAAATCTAGATTCTTCACATAGTTCGCTTGCAACAACCAAACACGGGTATACTTGTTATGATATCAACCAACCTCACCGATAAAACCAATGATCATCACTGAAAACCTGACTAAGAAATTCAGCGCCAACCTGGCGGTCGACAAGCTCTCTCTACACGTGAACGAGGGCGAGGTCTTTGGTTTTCTGGGCCCCAACGGCGCTGGTAAAACCACGACCGTACGCATGCTGACGGCTTTGATCAAGCCCTCCGGCGGCAAGGCGACCGTCAACGGCTTCAGCCTGGGCAAAGAGAACCAGGCTATCCGCCAGAATGTCGGCATTCTGACCGAAAACCCCGGGATGTACGACAACTTAAGCGCAGAGTACAACCTGCTGATCTACGCCAATCTGTACGACGTCAAAGACCCACCCGGACAGGTTGAGAAATATTTACGGATGTTAGGGCTGTGGGAGCGGCGCGCCGATGAAGCCGGCAGCTTTTCCAAAGGTATGAAGCAGAAACTGGCCATTGCGCGCGCCCTGCTGCACGAGCCGCGCACCCTGTTCCTGGATGAGCCCACCGCCGCCCTCGACCCGGAGGCAGCCCACATGGTGCGCGAGTTCATCGAAGAACTGCGCAAACAAGGGCGGACGATCTTTTTAACGACCCACAACCTGGACGAGGCCGACCGGCTGTGCGATCGGATTGGCGTATTCAAATCCAAATTATTGGTGGTCGATTCGCCCGAAAACCTGCGTACGCAACTCTTCGGGCGTAAAGTGGTCTTCCACCTGCGCCAGGTCGATGAAGACATGCTGAAGCTGGTCAGAGCTTTACCTTTTATCCGCGAGGCAAAAAACATCGATGAACGATTAGTGGTGAACCTCGATGATCCTGAAAAGAATAATCCCGACCTGGTGCGCGCCCTGGTTGGCGCGGGGGCTGACGTCCAGTTTGTCGGTGAGCTGCGTCGCTCTCTAGAAGATGTCTATTTGCAGTTAATCAAAACCGCTTGAGCATAATGAAGAAAATCATAACGATCATCAAAAAAGAATGGGCGGAAGTGTTCAAAAACCGCATGGTGCTTTTCACCGTGATCTTTCTGCCGCTATTGTTCACCTTGCTGCCATTAGTCCTGCTGGTTGTAACTGGCAAAGCCGGCCTTGGGGACTTGACTACCGATATGCCGACTCAATTTAGCAAGTTCTGCGCGGTGGGGCTTACCAGCGGCGAATGTTTCCAGGTCTATATGGCCAGCCAGTTCATGCTGCTCTTCCTGATGGAGCCGCTAATCATCCCAGTCAATATCGCCGCCTATTCCATCGTCGGCGAAAAGACCACCCGCAGCCTGGAACCGCTCCTGGCCACCCCCATCACGACCGCCGAATTGCTCGGCGGCAAGAACTTGGCTGCGGTAATCCCGGCCATCCTGGCTACCTGGGGTGGTTTCGCCTTATACGTGGTCGGGCTGCTGATAGTGGCCTCATCCACGGTGGTAAAAGCCTTGTTGACGCCCACCTGGTTGATCGCCATCCTGGTGGTTGGTCCGCTGATGGCAGTGCTTTCCGTTAACTTTAGCCTGATGGTGTCGTCGCGCGTCAACGATCCACGCGCCGCCGAACAGATTTCGACCGTGATCATCCTGCCGGTGCTGCTGCTTTTCATTGGGCAGATTTCCGGCTTCTTTTTTATCAATCAACAAATAATCTGGCTGATGGCCTTAGGAACTTTGATCGTAGATGGGATCATGGTTTATCTGGCTATACAACTTTTTCAACGGGAAACGATCCTGACCCGTTGGAAATAACTGTTTCTGATTTTCGCGCTGCGTGGGAAAATCAGAAAAATTGGAATTCAAAAAATGCAAAACAAAAAGATTTTCGTCTTGCTCTTTCTCCTTGCGCTGGCAGCGCTTGCCAGGCCGGTCTGGGCGCAGAGCCCAGATGAATTGACCCTTTCATTGAGCCGCGATTTTGGTTATTCATCGGGTACGGGCAAAATCCAGGGATTGTTCACCATCAAGGCCAGCGGACCTGAGGATCTGGCAAAAGTTGTCTTCCTGATCGATGGGAAACCGATCGGCGAG